>DATMDV010000282.1:0-6759 GCA_035557475.1 Ilumatobacteraceae bacterium | reverse complement strand
TGTTCAGCACCTTGATCGCGACTTCGCGGTTCATCGACTGCTGACGGGCCCGGTAGACGACCGAGAAGCCACCCGCGCCGATGCGCTCGCCCATCTCGAAGCCCTCGATCACCACCGGCCGAGCCGCATCGCTTCGACGTGACTTCATCGGCGCACCTTGGACTTCCGGTCGGGGCGGGTGGGGGAGTCGTCCCGCGGTATATCCATCCGACCCCTCCGTACTATAGGGAGCCGTGACCCCTCGCAGACTGCGCGAACTCGGTGCAGCTGCCGCCGTTGTGGCGGTGATCACGATCATCCTCGTCGCCGCGGTCCAGGCCGACGGCCGCACGTCGGTCCGCACCGACGTCAACGACGGCGGGGCGTGGCTCGTGCGCCGATCAGACGGCCTCACCGGTCACCTCAACCGGGCCGTCGGGGAGGTCTCCGGGGTCGTCCACATCGCCGGGCCGGGCGCCGAGTTCGACGTCGAGCAGGCCGATGGCATCGTGCTCGGCCACGACCGCTCCCAGTCACTGCTCACCGTCGTCGATCCGCGGACGTTCCAGATCGTGAACGACGTCGCAGTCCCGGCCGATGCGCACGTCGCCGCCGTCACCGGCGGGGCGGTCGTCTGGCAGTCGTCGCCGCTTCGGGTGTGGTCGCTCGACGTCGCCGCGCTGACGAGCACGACGTCCATTGACGAGGTCGCACCGATCGTGTCGACCGAAGGCAACGGATCAGCGCTCGTGACGTTCGACGAGAACGTCGTGGTGCTCGACCTGGAACGCCAGCAACTCCTGCGTTACCCCGTGCGCCAAGGCCTGGCCAGCGGTGGCGAGGGCTCGAGCATCACGCCGCTCGGCGGGCTCGCCGAACTCATCACGTCGATGACGACGGTTGGCGACACGGTCGTGGCGATGACCGACGACGGGGTGGCCGTGTTCGAAGTGGGCGACGCCGAGTCAGCCGCCGAGGCCGCCGCGGCACCACTCGATGTGGGCGAGGCCGGCGTGGCCGTGCTCGCCCAGCCGGCACCCGCAGGGTCGCCGATCATCGGTGTGCGCACCGACGGCTCGGTCGTGCGGATCGACCCGGAAGGCAACGCCGGCACCAGCGAGGCGACCAACTCGGTGGTCGATCACGCGGCAATCGGCGCCGGTGGGCCGCTGGCGCCGATCGTCCACCAGGGCTGTGTGTTCACGGTGGGCACCGAACCGCCGACGTTCACGCGCATCTGCAACGGCGTCGCCGACCAGACCGCGGCGCTCACCGGCGCCGACCCGACGGCGCTGCGGTTGCGGCTGGTCAACGGTTGGGTGTGGATCAACGACTTGACCAACGGCACGATGTGGATCGCCGGGACCGACACCGAGTTGGAGCGCATCGACGACTGGGGCAACGCGCTCGGCACCGACGGCGACGATCCCGACGAGGAGGAGTCGGGCGACGACGAGGAGACCAACACCGAGGAGAACCCCGACATCGGTGAGATCCGCGACCAGGAGATCGACGAGGACGGCGTCAACGAACCACCGGTCGCCCGCGACGACATCGCCCGCACCAGGGTCGACCAGCCGGTCGTGGTCGACGTGGTCGCCAACGACGAGGATCCCGACGGCGATGCCCTGATGGTCACCGAGATCACCGGCGTGCCGGAGGGAACGCGAGTGTCGGTCACTGCCGACCAGGGTGCGCTGCAGGTCATCCCCGCACCCGGCGCCACCGGAATCGTCAGGTTCGGGTACACGGTGTCCGACGGTCGTGGCGCGACCGCGTCGGCCGGCGTGAGCGTCGAGGTGTCGAGCAACGACGCCGTGAACCGGCCACCCGTGGCCGAGACCGACATCGCCGAGGTCCGCGGCGGCGCGTCGGCGTCGTTCAACGTCCTCAACAACGACTACGACCCCGATGGCGACACGTTCGTGTTGAGCGACGTGGTCGCGCCGTCCGGTCGGGCAATTTTCGACCCCTCGGGCGAGATCACGTTCACGCCCGATCCGTCGAGCAGTGCCGGCACGATCGAGGTCGAGTACTCGATCCTCGACGCGTTCGGCGCCACCGCCAACGGGTTGGTGCGGGTCGCGATCCGGCTCGACACGTCGAACAACGAACCCAACGCCGTGAACGACACGGCTGTGACAGTGGTCGGCAAGCCCGTCACGTTCAATGTGATGGTCAACGACACCGATCCCGACAACGACCCGCTCACGATCGCCGGGTTGCCGCAGCTGGTGTCGTCGAACGGCAACCCCGACGCGACCCAGGAGATCTCGCTCAGCGACGACGGTGAGTTCTTCTTCCTGCCGTCGGTCGCCGGCGACTACGTGTTCCTCTACGCGATCATCGACGGCAGCGAGCGCGATGCGGCCTACATCCGGGTCCGGGTCGAGCCCGAAGGCCCGAACCGTCCGCCGGTCGCCGTGCGCGACGACATCACGATCGGGCGCGGTGGCACCCGCAACGTGTACGTGCTCGAGAACGATGTCGACCCCGACGGCGACGTGGTCGGGATCCTGTCGTGGACCACCGGTCCCGGCATCGAGATCGAGCAGGTGCTCGGGTTCGCGTTCCGCGTCACGGTGCTCGCCGATGCGCCGGAACAGAGCCAGTTCACGTACACGATCTCCGACGGGCGCAACGAACCCGTCACCGGCAACGTCGTGGTCGCCGTCAGCGACGCCAACACGCCGGACCAGCCGCCGGTCGCGCGTCCCGACACGGTCGAGGTGCGGCCCGGCCAGACGACGTCGACCCGTGTGCTCGTGAACGACTACGACCCCGAGGGTGGCAGCCTGCGCGTCGTCAACGTGTCGCCGGTGCCCGGTGCCGATCTGCGCATCGGTCCGGGCGGGCAAGAGGTCTTCGTGTCGGTCAACGCCGGTGTCGGCTCCTCGTTCTCGTTCGGCTACGACGTCGCCGACGAGGGTGGGAACCAGAGCGGCAGCGTCGTGCAGGTGCGCCTGGTCCCCGACGGTGAGGCGAACCGTCCGCCCGTCGCCCGGCCCGACGTCGCACGTACGGTGGCCGGCCGCGCCGTCGACATCCCCGTGCTCGTCAACGACTCCGATCCCGACGGTGACGCGATCCAACTCGAGTCGATCGCCGCCCAGCCTGCGTTCGGCGTCGCCACCACGCAGCCCGACGGCAGCGTGCGCTACGAGCCGGCTCCGTCGCAGAGCGGATCCGATCGGTTGCGCTACACCATCATCGACGCCAACGGCGAGCGGGCGGCGGGTGAGGTCGTGATCGGCGTGCTGCCGGCCGACGGCGAGAACCGCCCGCCGACGGCCACCAACGACAGCTACACGGTCATCGCCGGCAGCGACGTGGTCGTGTTCGAGGTGCTCGCCAACGATTCCGACCCCGACGGCGATCCGCTGTCGATCACCGCCATCGGCTCCGGGTCCGACGCCATTCGGCTCGAGGAATCGAGAGACGTTCGGTACGAACCGCCCCGCTCCCTGCCTGGCCCATCCCAACAGGTGTCGTTCACGTACGGCATCGCGGATGGCCGGGGAGGCTCCGATTCGGCGTTGGCGACGATCGACGTCGTCGAGACGCCGACGCCGCTGGCACCGATCGCGGTCGACGATCTCGTCGGGCCGGTCGCCGTCGGTGGGTCAGCCACCGTCGACGTGCTCGTCAACGACTCCGATCCCGACGGCCGCGTCGCCGAGCTGACCGTGCTGGGAACCGATCTCGCGTTCCCGGTGCCGCCGTCGGGCGTCGTGACGCTCACCGACCTCCAGCAGACGACCCGGCTCGGCTACACGATCACCGATCCTGACGGCCTGACGGCCACGGCGCGGGTGACCGTCATCGTCGTCGACAACGTGGCGCCCACCACCGAGCCACTCGCCGTCGAGACGACGTCGAACACAACCATCGAGATCGACATCACACCCCAGGTCGACGACGCCGACGGCGACGTCCTCTACTTCACGTGCTGCGACTCGCTGCGGGGCGGCACCACCGAGGTCATCGATTCGTCGCCCGGCGTGCTCCGTGTCAGCTTCGTGCCCGACACCGACGTGTCCGGCGAGGGCGGCTTCTCGTACGTCGTCGACGACCAGAACGGGCACACGGTGGCCGGCGCGGTGATCGTCACCGTGCAACCGCCGGCCAACACACCTCCGACCGCCATCGATCTCGCGGCCGAGGCCGAAGCCGGTGTGGCGACGCCGATCGCCCTCGACGCCCTCGTGGTCGATCCCGACCTGACGTCGGGCGACGTTCTGTCGTACACGTTCTCGGCCGGCGGCGCACCGGTCACGCTCGCCGGGTCGACGCTCGAGGTGTCGCCGCCGATCGACGCCACGGGCCAGATCTACACCGTCGACTACACGGTCACCGACAGCACCGGTGCCGCGGCGTCGGCCAAGGTGACGGTGACGGTGACCGAACCGAAGCGGCCACCGCCGACGGCGGTGCCGGACGTGGCGCGCACGACGCAGGGTGAGCCGATCTTCGTGACCGTGCTCGCCAACGACGTCGATCCCGTCGGCCAGGGCCTGACACTCATCGCCGCCAACGTGACCGACGGATCCGGCACGGCATCGGTGTCGGTCGATCAGGTCGTCTATCAGCCGAACCCCGGATACTTCGGCGAGACGACGTTCACGTACACGATCGAGGATGCCCGCCGCACCGAGACCGGGCGCGCCGTCGGGACGGTGTCGGTCACCGTGATCGGCCGGCCGGGCGTGCCCTCGACTCCGCAGGCCACCGCCGACAACGCCACGGCCACCGTGACGTGGGCCCTGCCGCCCACCAACGGCTCGCCGCTCACTGACGTCGAGTTGCAGGTGAACGACGGAGCCCCGGCGTCGGTCGGGCTCACCAGTGCACGCACCTTGTCCGGTCTCGTCAACGGGCAGCCGTACATCTTCCGGGTGCGGGCCGCCAACGAAGCCGGGTGGGGCGAATGGAGCGAGTTCTCGGCACCCGTCATCCCCGACACCACGCCCGGCCGGCCGTCGTCGCCGACGGTGGCGTTCGGTGACGGCCAGCTCACCCTGACGTGGGCGGCGCCGGCCAACGAGGGTTCGGCGATCACCGGCTACGAGGTCGAGATCGGTGGCGGCGCGTCCGCCGTCGTCGAACGCGGCACCGCCACGACGTATGTGTGGCCGGGCCTCCAGAACGGGACGAACTACCAGTTCCGGGTCACCGCGATCAACGCGGCCGGGCGGTCGGACGCCTCTCCGTGGTCCGATCCCGAGCATCCGCTGCGCGAGCCCGACAACCCCGGCGTTCCGGTGCCGGCGCGCGGCAACCGCTACATCGACCTGGCGTGGTCACCGTCGAACCCGAACGGTGATCCGGTCATCGAATACCAGGTCGAGATGCGTTCCAACCCCGGGGTGTGGGTGCCGGTGGGCGGTTCCACGTCGTATCGGTGGTCGAACCTCGCCAACGGCGTCGCGCAGGAGTTCCGAGTCCGGGCCCGCAACCGCGATCCGGACTGGAGCGCGACGAGCGGATACTCGACCCCGGTCATTCCGTGCGGGGCCCCACTCCAGCCGGCGGCACCCACCGCCCAGCGCGCCGACGGCGCGGCCGTCGTCACCTACACGCACCCTGGCGACGAGGGCTGCGGGATCACCGGTGTGCAGGTCCGCGTCAACGGCGGCGGCACGCAGGCCGCCGGAGGGTCGCCGCACACGTTCACCGGCCTCGGCAACGGCGGGACCTACACGTTCGACGTGAGGGCCCAGAACGAGGTTGGTTGGGGCCCGTGGAGCCCGGCGTCGAACCCCGTGGTACCGGCCGGGCCACCGATCGGTCCCGGGTCGATCAATGCCACCCCCTCGGGCGTGGGCGGGGTCGACCTCAGCTGGCCGGCCGCCAACGCCAACGGCAGCGCGCTCACGCAGTACCAGATCTCGGTCAATGGATCGGTCGAGGGCGTCGGGCTGGCGACGTCGATGCGGCGGGCCGGTCTCGCCGACAGCACCACGTACTCGTTCGCCGTCCGGGCGTGCAATGACGTCGCATGCGGCGCTTGGTCGCCGGCCCGCCAGGCGACGACCAACGGACCGCCCAACACGCAGAACGCACCCAACATCGACTCCCCCAGCGGGACCACCATGGAAGGCAGTTGGGGTACCCCGAACGGCAATGGCCTCGGGGTCGACCATTTCGATGCCGACATCGATCCGGGCGGCACGAGATCGGTCAACGGCAACAGCACGTCGTGGAACGCCACGCCAGGCACCGGCTACCGGATCCGCGTCCGCGCGTGCAACGCAGCGGGCTGCGCGGCGTGGAGCCCGTGGAGCCAGACCATGACGATCCTCATCGCCGCTCCCGAGGTGACAGCCAGCTACCACGGCAATGCACAGGGCGAACTCGGTTGCAGCAGTTCGCGCTGCACGTACGTCCGGGTCCGCGCCACCGGATTGGACCGGAACAGGCCATACACCGTGACGTGCCGGTGGACCGGCAACCCGAGCCCGGGGTTCGGCCAGTCGACCGTCACGTCCGACGGCAACGGAACGCTCGTCGACGATCCGGCCTGCTACTACGGATTTGACGGCAACTTCTGGGTGACCGTGGGTGCCCACCGGTCGAACACGCTCCCCCCGCCGCCACCCTGACGTCCCACTTGCTGATCCGCCCGCCACGACCCTCCGACCATGACCCCTCCCATCACGACCCGAGGCAACGCATGAACATCGTCTCCGACCAGCACGCCGAATGGTTCAGCTACTGGTTCAACGCCGTGCTCGACAACGTCGAGCTCGTCATCCGTGGCAAGCGCGATCAGATCGCGAC
>DATMDV010000281.1:0-2472 GCA_035557475.1 Ilumatobacteraceae bacterium | reverse complement strand
GCGATCCAAATTGAGGGGATTCGTTTCACGTGAAACCGAGGGGTTGGCCGCGAACACCATGATTCCTATATTGTTTCCAACACACCCCCGTCCCTGCTTGTCGTCCTGACAATCATTGCTGTACTTCTCTCGCAACTCGTTGTCCACATTCGACTTACGATGTAAGCCTATGGCATATACAGTCGCGATCACCAATCAGAAGGGCGGCGTAGGTAAGACCACCACCGCGGTCAACCTCGCCGCCGCCCTCGCCATCGCCCAACGCCGAACCCTCCTCGTCGACGCCGATCCGCAGGGCAATACCACCAGCGGTGTCGGCATCGCCAAGCTCGAATTGCAGATCTCGCTCTACGATGCCTTGATCGATGAGCACCCGGTGCGCGACGCGATCCTCTCCATTCCCGGGCTGCCATACCTCTCCGTGCTTCCGGCGACACAGGATCTCGTCGGCGCGGAGTTGCAGCTCGTCGAGCGGCCCTTCCGCGAGTCGGCACTGCGGCGTGTGCTCGAACCGCTCGAAAGCGAGTACGACTACATCGTCGTCGACTGTCCCCCGTCCCTCGGCTTGCTCACGCTCAACGTGCTCGCCGCGGTGCAGTCGCTCATCATTCCGATTCAATGCGAGTACTACGGGCTCGAGGGCATCTCGCAGCTGCTGAACACCGTCCGACTCGTGCAGCAGAACATCAACCCCGGGCTCGCGATCGCCGGCGTGCTGCTCACGATGTATGACTCTCGCCTCAACCTCTGCCGCCAGGTCGCGGAAGACGCCACCGAATACTTCGGCGCCAAAGTATTCGGCACCCCGATCCCGCGGAACGTCCGACTCGCCGAGGCGCCGAGCTTTGGTAAGCCGATCCTTCTCTATGACGTGCAGTCCGTCGGCGCGAAGAGCTATCTCGCCGTCGGGCAGGAGCTCCTGCTGCGAGTCGAAGGTCCGAACGCACCGGTGATGCCGACAGCGGCCGCACTCGCGATGCAGAAGGACGCCGCGATGGCTCCGCCGCCATCGGAGGTCGAAGCGTCTACCGATCAGGAAACCACCGCGGTTGCCGATGTCACGGAAGCAACGGGATCGAGCAGTGAATCGCTCGATACGTCGAACGCGGAGCCCCCGACTGCCGATAGTGCGAGCGATGGACTCGATGGCGGCACGGTTGCGGACGAGCCGATTACCGAGACCGTTGTGGCGGAAGCGCCGGACGCGAACCCAGTCGAAGACCAGGCGATCGCTTCGACGGCAGGACCCAACGGCGAAGAATCGTCTCCGGTCGAGTCGAGCATCTCGTCGACTGAGCAAGCGATCGACGAGCACACCGACTCCGACACCGACCCGTCCAGGTTGCCGTCTCAGCCCCAGCCGGAGGTAACCACATGACCGAGACCAAACGGTTGGGTCGCGGACTCGAGGCGTTGCTCGGCCCCGTCTCGCGCGAACAGGCCGAAACCGCCGGAGCCTTGCGTGATCTCCCCATGGCCAGCGTGCGGCCGAATCCCTATCAGCCGCGCACCCGCATGGACGAGGCGGAGCTCACCGATCTCGCCAGCTCCATGGAAGCGTCCGGTTTGCTCCAACCGGTCATCGTTCGTGTCCGCGACGGCCACCACGAGCTGATCGCCGGCGAGCGCCGCTGGCGCGCGGCCGAGCGACTCGGTTGGACCAAGATCCCGGCGATCGTGAAAGAGGTGGACGACCGCACCCTCCTCACGCTCGCGCTGATCGAGAATCTCCAGCGCGACGACCTCTCACCCATCGACGAGGCGGCGGGCTATCGCCGGCTGGGCGACGAGTTCAAGCTGGGGCAGAGCGAGATCGCTCGCGCCGTTGGCCGCGACCGCTCCACCGTCGCCAACCTGCTGCGTCTGCTTCAACTCCCCGCCGAAGTCCAGGCGCTGGTGCACGAGAAACGGCTCACCGCCGGACACGCCCGCGCGCTGCTGGGCCTCTCCGACGCCGCCCGTCAGACCGCCCTGGCCGCCGAGGCCATGGACCAGGGCTGGTCCGTCCGCGAGATGGAAGCCGCGGTCGCGGGCAAGCGCACCACCCAGCGCGTGACCAAGCGCGCCAACGGCCAGCCGGCCACTCGCACCCTGAGCGCCGACGTCAAGCGGGTCGAAGACGCGTTGCGCAAGCGACTCGGAACCGACGTGCGGGTCACCGCTCGACGCCGCGGCCGCGGCCTCGTCACCATCAGCTACTATTCCAACGACGATCTCTCCCGCGTGCTCGAGCTGATTCTCGGCGGACCGTTCGAGGGATGACTGGCAGGCCCCGGGGCGTGACCGTCGTCATCCAGCGGGACGGGGCGACGCGGTCGCAGACCCTGCGCTTGCCGCTCTGGGCGCTCCGGCTCGGTGCCCTGGGCGGCGCGACCCTGCTCGCCGGCCTCGGCCTGTTGGCCGTGCTCTACTTTCCGGTGGTCCGTGCGGCCGCCCGCGTGCCCGGCCTGGAGCGTCAGGTCGACCGGCTCA
>DATMDV010000280.1:0-4353 GCA_035557475.1 Ilumatobacteraceae bacterium | reverse complement strand
GCCGTGCTGCTCGGCGCGCTCGTCGCCCTGTGGTGGACGTGGGTCGTGGTGAAGGACATCTCACCGATCGTCGTGCCGCGCCCGTCGGCCGTGCTCGACGACCTCGTCGCAGCACCCGGCGATTACCTCTCCGCCACGCTGCGCACGCTGTGGACGGCAGCGATCGCACTTACGATCGGCAGCGTGTTGGGGCTCACCGCGGCGTTGGCAGCGGCGCGCTTCGAGTTCCTCGCCGGAATGACCGTGCCGTTCGTCATCGTGCTGGCGGCGACCCCGCTGGTCGCGTTGTTCCCGCTCTTCGCCCGGGTGCTCGGCTACAACCCGACCACGGTGTGGGCGCTCGCTTCGGTGCTCGTCTTCTACCCGATCTTCGTGTTCTCGCGATCGGGTCTCATGGCCGCCAGCAGGTCAGCCCTCGACATCGTCAATGCGCTCGGTGGCCGCGGTGGGGTTCGGTTCCGTCGGGTGATACTCCCGGCCGCCGTGCCGCACATCGTCAGCGGCTTCCGCATCGCGTCCGGATCGGCCGTGATCGCAGCCGTCGTCGGCGAGAGCCTGATCGGCCGCGAGGGTTTGGGGGTCGAGTTCGCCTACGCCTACCGGCTGCTCGACCTGCCGCGTGCGTTCGGCGCGGCGATCGTCGTCATCGCCGTGTCGGTCCTGGTGTTCTCGGTCGCGGGACGCCTCGAACGATCCGTCCACACCCGCTGGACATGATCGCCGGCCGTTCACCATCAACTCACTCAACCGCCACCCATAACCGCCAAAGCAACATCCGCCAAGAATCAAGGGAGAGATATGTACACACGAAGGACGTTCATCTCGAGAACAGCGGGCGTCGTCGGGGGACTCACGATCATCTCGTCGGTGCCGATCCTCGCCGCCTGCGGAGATGACGACGATGCCGATAGCCCCGGCACGACACCCGGTACCTCGGGCTCGCCGGGGACGACGTCCGCGGCCGGCACGACACCCGCAACCGCCGGCGCGACCACGGGCACGACCGGTGCCGCCATCGGCAGCGTGGCCTCGGTGTTCAACTGGCTCCCCGACATCGAATGGTCGGCGTGGTACCTCGCCGAATCGAAGGGCTACTTCGCGGCCCGCGGCGTGGAGTCGTCGCTGATCCATGGCGGGCCCAACACACCAGCGGTGGTGCAGGTGCTCGCCGCCGGCGACGGCAACGTCGGTCTCTCGGCGAGCGAGCTCGACATCATCAAGGCCAATCAGGAAGGCTCCGACTTCGTCGTGATCGGCGCGATGTACCAGAAGAACCCGCTCGGTCTGACGTGGATGACCGCGACCGGCATCGACACCGTGCAGGATCTCGTCGGCAAGCGGATCGGCGGTCCGCAGGGTGACCAGGTGCAGATCGACGCGCTGTTCAAGGTCAACGGCCTGACGCCCGACGACTACGAGTTCATCCCGATGGGCTTCGACCCGCAGCCACTCGTCGACGGCGAGATGGACGCGATCGCGTCGTACGTCACCAACCAGCCCCTCCAGCTCCAGCTCCAGGGCCACGACGTGAGCGCCAAGCCGTACTCCGATCTCGGCCTGCCGTCGTATGGCGACATCCTGTTCGCCTCCAGGGCGTGGCTCGACGAGAACCACGACCTCGTCGTCGGCTACCTCGCCGGTCTGCTCCAGGGTGCGCTCGACAACCGCGCCGACCCGACCGAGTCGCTGCCGATCCTCCTCGAGACGTACGCGGCCGATGCCGAGATCAGCGAGGAATACGCCGCGCTCGCCAACCCCGAGTACATCGCCCTGATGGACAGCCCCTACACCGACGCGAACGGGATCCTGTCCGTCGATCCGGCGCGGATGGCCGACGAGGTGCTGCCGGTGCTCGAGACGGCCGGCGAGACCGACCTGCCGACGGTCGAGGAGTTCCTGGACACCTCGTTCCTCGAGGAAGCACACGCCTCCCTGTCGTGACCGCTGCGACGTGACGACTGAAACCGGGGCGGACGGCGTCGGCGAGGCGGGATTCGAGCTCGACGGCGTCCGCAAGGAGTTCGTCCTCGAACGCCGCCCGCTCGTCGCGATCGAGCGGGTCGATCACGTCGCGCCCCGCGGCACGCTGACGGCACTGGTGGGGCCCTCCGGATGCGGCAAGTCCACGGTGTTGCGGATCCTGGCCGGTCTCGACGTGCCGACGTCGGGAACGGTGCGAGTTCACGGACGCGCACCGGCCGAGGCTCGTGACCGGCACGAGATCGGCGTCGCCTTCCAGGACGCCGCCCTCCTGCCCTGGCGCACCGTGCGCGACAACATCCGCTTCGCGCTGCAGGTCACGGGCGCCGACGTGGGTCCCTCCGCCGTCGACGAGTTGATCAAGCTCGTCGGCCTGCGCGGGTTCGAGACGGCGCGTCCTCGCCAACTGTCCGGCGGTATGCGCCAGCGCGTCGCCATCGCCCGGGCGCTCGTGACCGAGCCGGCCGTCCTGCTGCTCGACGAGCCGTTCGGCGCACTCGACGCGATGACTCGGACGCGGATGAACATGGAGCTGCAACGGATCTGGATGGAGCGGGTGACGACCACCTTGCTGGTCACCCACTCGATCGAAGAGGCGGTGCTGCTCGCCGACGAGATCGTGATCATGGCGCCGCGACCGTCGACGATCGTGGCGACGGTGCCCGTCGACCTGCCGCGGCCCCGCACCACCGAGATGACCAGGAGCCCGGCGTTCCACTCCGTCGTCGATCGTGTCGCAGCGACCCTTTTCGTCGGCGATGAGGAATGACGGTCACGGAATGACGGTCACGGAATGATGGTCCCGGCGTGACGCTCGACGCGAGCACCGACCCGCTCCGCGCCGCGGTGGGCGTTTCGATTCGCCGCGCGCGTCAGGCGAGCGGGATGTCGATGCGCGACTTCGCCGGCCGCTGCGGCCTCAGTCAGCCGTTCGTCAGCGCCGTCGAGCGCGGCCTGTCGACACCGTCGATCGCCACCCTCTACCGGATGGCCGAGGTGCTCGGGACGGAGCCCTCGACCCTCCTCCCGAGCCATCCGCCCGACGACGTCGACGTCATCCGCGCCGACGAGGGACAGCTCGTGCCGTCGAGCGATCGGCCGGGGTCGGCACTGGGGCGGGTGGTCCTGGCTGACGCCGATCGACGTCTCGAGATCTACGAGTACGTCATCGACGCCGACGACGACCTCGACGTCTGGTACGACCACCCGGGTGATGTCGTCCTCCATCTCGTCGAGGGACGGTTGCGCGTCGAGTTCACGGAACGACCGGCAGTCGAGCTCGATCGCGGCGACTGCCTCGTGCACCCTGGTGATGTACCGCACCGCTGGTCGGTGGTCGGCGCCGGACACGTCCGGCTGTTCCTCGTCATCATCCGCCGATGAACGCCATGAACCAACTCCCCCGGGTTCCGTTGGGACGGACCGGCCTCGAGGTCACCCGCCTCGGTCTCGGCACCGCCCCGCTGGCGACGGTCTTCTGGGGCAACGCCGAGGACCGAGCCGTGGCGACGGCCGAACGCGCGATCGAAGTCGGCATCCGGTTGTTCGATTCGGCGCCGCTCTACGGCCTGGGTGAGTCCGAAACCCGGCTCGGCCGGGCGTTGCAGTCGATCGACCGCGACGACGTCGTGGTCGCCACCAAAGCCGGGCGATCGCTGGCCGGCTCGCCCGACGTCGCCGAGGGCGTGGAGGCGGAGTTCGACTTCAGCCACGACGCCACGCTGCAGGCACTCGAATCGAGCTTGGAGCGCCTCGGACTCGACCGGATCGACATCGTCCACATCCACGATCCCGAGGAGCACCTCGCCGAGGCGATCGACGGCACGTACGCGGCACTCGACCGACTCCGCCGAGAAGGCACTGTCGGCGCCGTGTCGGTCGGCACGAACTTCGTCGAGACGGCCCGCTTCTTCCTTCGCAACGCCGACCTGGACTGCGTGATGGTGGCCGGTCGCCTCACACTCCTCGACCGATCGGCCGCCGACCTCGTCCCGGACTGCCGACGGGCCGGCGTGGCGTATCTGGCCGCCGGCGTGTTCAACAGCGGGGTGCTCGCCGACCCGAAGCCTGGTTCGTGGTTCGACTACGCACCGGCGCCGCCCGACGTGCTGGAGCGCGCCGCCGCGATCCGAGCCACGTGCGAGGCGCACGGTGTCTCGTTGCCGACCGCGGCGTTGCACTACCCGCTCACGGTCGACGGTGTGACCGCCGTGATCGTCGGCATGAGCTCCCCCACCGAAGTCGACGACAACGTCACCGCGTTCCAAACCACCATCCCACCCGCGCTGTGGACCGACCTCGCATCACTGTGAGACGAAACCCCACGTTTGTGTCACCGACATCGGCGAAGGTCGCCGCTTGCGGTGACACAAA
>DATMDV010000279.1:0-15884 GCA_035557475.1 Ilumatobacteraceae bacterium | reverse complement strand
TCGGGGAGCGGTGCCGAGTAGGCCTGTCCGCTGTCGAGTCCGAACGCGGTGTGCAGGGCGCGCGCGGCGCGTTCGAGGTCACGTGTGGCAACCACGACCGAGATCCGGATCGTCGACGTCGAGATCATCTCGATGTTGACGTCCTCGTCGGCGAGCGTGCGGAACATCTTGGCGGCGATGCCCGGTGACGTCTTCATCCCGGCCCCGACGAGTGACACCTTGGCGATGTCGGCGTCGTGGTTGACGCCGGTCGCGCCGATCTCGCCCGCGACGCGCTTCACGATCGACTCCGAGACGCCCATGTCGGAGATCGGCACCGTGAAGCTGATGTCGGTGTGGCCGTCGGTCGACGTGTTCTGCACGATCATGTCGACGTTGACGTTGGCCTCCGCGAGCGGCTCGAACAGGGCGGCCGACACGCCGGGCTGGTCGGGCACACCGAGCACGGTGACCTTGGCCTCGCTGACGTCGGTGACGACGCCGGAGATGATCGGGTCTTCCATCGCAGGCTCCTCGAAGGTGACCCACGTGCCGGGCTCCCAGGTGAAGCTGGAGCGGACGTGGATGGGGACGTTGTGGTTGCGGGCGAACTCGACCGAGCGCAAGGCGAGCACCTTCGAGCCGGAGCCGGCCATCTCGAGCATCTCGTCGAAGTTGACCTTGGCGAGCTTGCGAGCCTGCGGCACGATGCGCGGGTCGGCGGAGAAGACGCCGGTCACGTCGGTGTAGATCTCGCACGCGTCGGCGCCGAGCGTCGTCGCGAGCGCCACCGCGGTCGTGTCGGTCCCACCCCGTCCGAGGGTCGTGATCTCGTTCTCGATCGAGACACCCTGGAACCCGGCGACGACGCAGACCTTGCCGAGGGCGAGCGCCTCGCGGACTCGATCGCCTTTGACCTCGAGGATCTTGGCCTTGCCGTGGGCGGTGTCGGTGATGATCCCGACCTGGCTGCCGGTGAAGCTCTTGGCCTCGATGCCGATGTCGGCGAGCGCCATGCACAACAGCGCCATCGACACCCGCTCGCCGGTGGTCAGCAGCATGTCCATCTCGCGACCCGGCAACGCCTTCGAGACGTCGCTGGCGAGCTTGATCAAGTTGTCGGTCGACTTGCCCATCGCCGACACGGCGACCACGACGTCGTTGCCGTGCCGCCTCGTGAACGCCACGTGCTCGGCGACCGCTCTGATCCGGTCAGGGTCGGCGACCGACGTGCCGCCGAACTTCTGGACGATGAGGGCCACGGGGACCAAAGGCTACTGGCGGGCGCTCGGCGCAGGCGGCGAGGGTTTGCCCGCCGTCGCGCGTGCTCAATCGTCGTCGCGAGCCGGCAACTGGGCGACGAGCTTCTTCGGGGCGATCATGCGGTACGCGTCGTCGACGATCGAGGCGACCTCGTCCCAGTCGGGCTCGATGTCGAGGCGCAGACCGATCCAGCCCCGCCCGCCGACGTACGGCGGCCGGAAGAACCGGTCGGGTTCGGCCTCGACGAGTTGCTCCTGCACCCCCTTCGGCGCCGGCACCCAGATCGCCACACCGTGGGCGCCGTGATGGTTGTCGAGCAGCGTGCACAGCGTCTGCTTGTCGCGGATGAAGAACGTCGGTGACCCGTGGCTGAGTCGCTCGCTGACCTCGGGGAGCTCGGAGCAGACACGGCGCAGCTCGCGCAGCGCGACGGCGTGGTGGTCGATGCGGCGCGCGGCCATCGAACCAGTGTGGCATCGGACCGTGGCGTGCCCACGCGCGGGTGGTCTCGCGGGGCGGCGCGACTAGCGTCGGCCGCATGCTCGATGTGCAAGGTTTCGACCATTTGGTGCTGCGATGCAACGACGTGGAGACGACGTTGGCGTGGTACGTCGACCGAGTCGGGATGCCGCCCGTGCGGGTCGACGAATGGCGCGACGGCGTTGTGCCGTTCCCGTCGGTGCGCGTCGACGAGGGCACGATCATCGATCTCGTCCCGGCTGACGGCGTCGACGATGTCCGCGGCCATCTCGACCACATCTGTCTCGTCGTCGGTGCAGGCGACGTCGATGCGGTCGCCTCCGACCCGGCGTTCAACGTGGTCGATGGCCCAGGACCCCGGTACGGTGCGCGCGGCGTGGCGACATCGGTCTATGTGACCGATCCCGACGGCCTGACGGTCGAGTTCCGCACGTATCCCCCGATGTCGAAGGAGAGCGATCAGTGAGCGAGCGAGACGACTGGAACAAGAATGTGATCGAGGAGTTCCGCACCAACGACGGCGTCGTCGGCGGGATGTTCGAGGGCAAGCCGCTGTTGCTCCTGCACCACACCGGCGCCAAGTCCGGGACCGAGCGGGTGAACCCGCTCGTGTACCTGCGCGAGGGCGACAAGTACGTGATCTTCGCCTCCAAAGCCGGAGCGCCGACGAACCCCGACTGGTACCACAACATCCGCGCCAACCCCGACACCACCATCGAGGTCGGCATCCAGACGATCCCGGTCACGGCACGCGTCGCCGAGGGCGACGAGCGCGAACAGCTGTGGACGGCGCAGAAGGAAGTCGCCCCGCAGTTCGGCGAGTACGAGGCGAAGACCGACCGCCAGATCCCGGTCGTCGTGCTCGAGCCCGCCTGACCGGCGGGGAATCACTCGGCAGCGCGCTCGGCGCGTTCCGCGAGCACGCGCTCGTAGTCGACGAGCGACTCGCCGGCACCGAAGCCGGCGCCGCCGCGTACGGCGCGCAGCGCTTGCATGACGGCGACGAGGCAGTCGTCGCGCAGCGCCTCGAGCTCGCGTATCGACTGGCCCGCGGCCTGCTCGTCGGACTGATCGACGAGGCGGTCGAGCAGGTCATCGGTCAGCTCGGGCACGTCGGTGAGCTTCGACCACGGCCACTGCAGCGCCGGACCGAATTGCTCCATGAAGTGCCGCATCCCCGCTTCACCACCGGCGATCCGGTACGTCAGGAACGTCCCCATGAAGCTCCACCGCAGGCCGGCGCCGAAACGGATCGCGTCGTCGATCTCGGCGACGGTCGCCACGCCGTCGTTCACCAGCCACAGGGCCTCGCGCCAGAGCGCCTCGAGCAGCCGGTCGGCGATGAACCCGTCGATCTCCTTGCGCACCACGAGCGGGCGCATCCCGAGCGATCGGTAGACGTCGGCGGCGCGGTCGATGGCCGTGCTGTCGGTCGCCGCGCCGCCGACGATCTCGACGAGCGGCAGGAGGTAGACCGGGTTGAACGGGTGGCCGACGACGAGCCGCTCCGGATGCTCCATGTCGCGCTGCAGATCCGTCGGTAACAGCCCCGACGTCGACGACCCGAACACCACCGACGCGCCGGCCGCCCGGCTGGCGCCGGCGAGCATCGCCTGCTTGAGAGCGAGCCGCTCGGGTGCGCTCTCCTGCACGAAGTCGGCGCCTGCGACGGCGTCGTCGGGGGTTGCCACGAACCGCAGCGTGCCTTCGGTCGGACGTACCACGTCGGTGAGACGGTCGGCGGCCCGGCGGGCGTTGTCGAACACCTCGCCGACCTTGCGGGCGGCGTCGGGATCGGGGTCGTAGAGGTCGACGTCGACGCCGTTGAGCACGAAGCGCGCCGCCCACCCGCCACCGATCACGCCGCCGCCGAGCAGCCCGACCCGATCGAGCCCGGGAATCCCTGAGCTCACGCCCGCTTCACGAGCTTGAGCTCGTCCCGCACCTCATCGGGACCCTTCACCCGCACGTTCATCCCTTCCAGGATCTGGACCGCGCGGGCGACGAGCTCGGCGTTGGTGGCGAGATGGCCGCGCCCGAGATACAGGTTGTCCTCGAGTCCGACGCGCACGTTGCCGCCGGCGAGCGCGGCCATGGCGACGAACGGCAGTTGCATCCGCGAGATCGAGAACGCCGAGAACACCGCGCCGGACGGCACCGCGTTCACGAGTGCCATGAACGTGTTCGGGTCGTCGGGTGCGCCGTACGCGATGCCCATGCACAGCTGGATCATCACCGGGTCGTCGAGCAGGCCGTCGCGGATCATCTCCTTGACCATCACCAGGTGCCCGGTGTCGAACACCTCGAGCTCGGGCCGCACGCCGAGCTCTTGCACCTGGCTCGCCATCGAGCGCAGCACGCCGGGCGAGTTGACCATGATGTAGTCGCCACCCGACGCGAAGTTCATCGTGCCGCAGTCGAGCGTGCAGATCTCGGGGAGCAACGTGCGGACGTGGTCGAGGCGCTCGGTCGCGCCCGCCATGTCGGTGCCCGCGACCGCGAGCGGGAGCACGTCCTCGGCGCCGCCCAGCACCATGTCGCCGCCCATCCCGGCGGTGAGGTTGATGACGACGTCGACACCGGAGTCGCGGATCCGCTCGACGACCTCGGCGTACAGCTCGGTGGTGCGGGCCCCGACGCCGGTGTCGGGGTCGCGGACGTGGATGTGCACGATCGCCGCCCCTGCCTTGGCGGCGTCGATCGCTGATGTCGCGATCTGCTCGGGGGTGACAGGAACGTGCGGGCTCTTGCCGGTCGTGTCGCCGGCACCCGTGATCGCGCACGTGATGAACACGTCCCAGTTCATGTGGACCCCCCAGGTCAGTGAAGATGTTCGGGATGGCTTCGGGCAATCATCGCATCCGCACCGATCTCGGCGGCACTGTCCACGACGCTGCCCACGATCCGACCCGGAGCCGCACCGTCGTGCGGTTGGTGCATCTCTCCGACCTGCACGTGGTCGACGTCGCCTCGCCGGCGCGCGCCGAGTGGGTCGAGCTGTTGGGTGAGGATCCGAGGTGGCGCCCATTGCTGCACATGCACCGGCCGTACGAGGCGCTCACCCACTGGGCGCTCGCCGCCCACGTCGACGCGATCCACCGCGATCCCACCGCACCGTGGAGCGGTGAGGCGTACGACCTCGCGCTCAGCACCGGCGACAACATCGACAACGCGCAGCGCAACGAGCTCGACGCCTACCTCGCGATCATGGCCGGCGGTCGGGCGCAACTGCGGGCGAGCGGTGGGCCGCAGGATCCCGACGGTGGCCTCGACGCGGGCACGACGAGACCACCGGCGACCGCGGATCCGTGGCCGTTCTGGTGTCCCATCCCCGGTGTCGTCGACACGTGGAAGCCGCTTGGCTACCCGGCGGTCGAGGACTACTTCGAGCGCGTCGACGCACCGCTCAGATCGCCGGGCGTCGGCATCCCGTGGGCGAGCCTGCCAGGTAACCACGACCTGATGCGCCAGGGCACGTCGCTGACGAACCAACGTCTGGAGACCATCGCCGTCGGGCCGAGCAAGTCGTTGCAGCGCCCACTCGGCTTTCTCCCCGACGATCCCGGCACGATGTTCGTCGACGCGCCCGAGCGCTTCTCGTGCGGCCCGATGCGTCCGGTGCCGAGCGACCCAGACCGGCGGGCGATCGACCTGTCGGAGTGGTTCGACGCCCACGTCGCGGCCGGCGCGCTCGGCGACGACGGTGACCGCGTGCGCGACACCGGCGCCGGCTGCGGCGACAAGATCATCGACATCGGCGACGTACGCATCGTCGTGCTCGACACGAACCATCCCGACGGCGACTACCAGGGCAGCATCGGCACCGCGCAGGTGGCGTGGCTCGACGAACGGCTCGCCGAGGTCGACGCCGAGCCCGGCCGGTACGCGATCGTCGCCAGCCACCACGGGTCGGCGTCGCTCGACAACGTTCGCGGCGGACGGTCCGACCGCCTCCTCGGCGATGCGCTGCTCGACGTCGTGCACCGCCACCCGTGCGCGATCGCCTGGCTGGTCGGCCACCGCCACATTCACCGCATCGAGCCCCGGCCGGGGGCCGCCGGTGGGTTCTGGGAGATCACGACCGGATCGATCATCGACTGGCCGTCGCAGGTGCGCGCCGTCGAGGTCGTCGAGCATGCCGATGGGTCGATCGAGATCGTCACGACGCTGCTCGACCACGGCGCTTCGGCGGGCAGCCTCGGCGCGCTCCACCGCGATGTCGCGCACCGGTTCGCCGGTCCCAACGCGGCGGCGATGGCCGGCGCGCCCGGCGACGGTGACGCCCGCCTCGTGTTGCCGGTCAGGACGGCGGTGGGAAGACGATCGCCCTGAGCCGCGCCGCAAAGTGCTCGTCGATCGTGTCGTGGCTGAGCAGACGCCGGTAGACGAACGCCCCGATCACCATGTCGATCGTGACGTCGACGTCGGTCTCGGATGGCAGCTCGTCACGCTCGATGGCGCGAGTGAGGATGGTGCGCAGCGGGACACGCCGCACCCGGATGTAGTCGTCGAGCGACGAACGGATCGTCTCGTCGTGGCAGCTGACCTCGATGAGATGCGGGAGGACGTCGTTCATCGGGCCGGTTCCGAAGCGCCGGATCAGCTCGCCGACGTAGAGGTCGAGGTCGCCGCTCAACGTGCCCGTGTCGACGTCGTCGAACGGCAGCGTGGCGCTGCGGAGGGCGTCGAGGACGAGGGCCTCCTTCGAGCACCATCGGCGGTAGATCGTTGCCTTCGAGACGCCGGCGCGTTGGGCGACGTCGTCCATCGACATCCCGGTGATGCCGACTTCGGACGCCAGGTCGACCGTCGCCGTCAGGATCGCCTGGTCGGCTTCGATCGAGCGTGGACGGCCCCGACGGGGGGTCCCGGGGCCGTCCACGTTCGATTTGGTGTCGGCGGCCGGGTCATCCACGGCCACCAGTGTGGTTGATGTGCTCATTCGCCGGCCACCACGGTCATGGCGCCGACGGGGATCGGGTCGCCCGCCGGCGCGTCGACCGGATGCGGGGCATGCGAGGGCAGGTAGCGCCACGCCATCACCGCTGCGAACACCATGATCGCGGCGGCGATCCGCAGGCCGATGCTGAGCGATTCGACGAAGCCGTCGTTGGCCGCCGAGACGAACGCACCGGAGCGTTCACCGAGCGATGGTGCGATCTGTTGCGCTCCGCCGAGCGACGACTCGGCGATCTCGAGGTCCCTGGCGCCGAGGCTGAAGCGTCGGCCGATGTCGGCGATGTTGCTGGCGTACGCACTCGACACCACGCTGCCGATGATCGCTACGCCGAGCGCCCCGCCGACCTGGCGGGTGGTGTCGTTGACGGCTGAGCCGACGCCGGCTTTCGAGCGTGGCAGGGACCCCATCACCGACTCGGTGGCGGGGGCCATCGTCATGCCCATCCCGGCCGACATGATGAGGAAGTACGTGATGACCACGGAGTACGGGGTCGTGGCGTGGATCGTCGACAACAGCACGAGTCCGAGGGCGATCAGCGCCAGCCCCGCCGTGACGACGCGCTTCGTACCGAGCCGCTCGACGAAGCGGGCCGACAGTGGCGCGACGATCATCATCGCGATCGCGTGTGGCACCAGGCGGACGCCGGCCTCGAGCGGCGAGTACCCGTGCACGAGCTGCCAGTACTGCGTCATCAGGAACATCGACCCGAACAGGGCGAAGAACGTGAGCGTGATCGTGCTGCTCGCCGACGAGAACCGCGGGTTGCGGAACACGCTCATGTCGAGCATCGGATGGGCGCTGCGCTGCTCCCAGCGGACGAACCCGATCAGCGTGACGGCCGCGACCGCGAACGCGGTGATCACGATGTCGCTCGTCCAGCCCTTCTCGGGACCTTCGATGATCCCGAACAGCAGCGTCGCCAGCCCGACGATCGACAGCAGGGCGCCGATCGGGTCGAGCCGGGTCTGCTTGTGGTCGCGCGAGGTCGGGACGACGAACGCGCCGAGCAGGAGCGCCGCGGCGCCGATCGGGAGGTTGACCCAGAAGACCGAGCCCCACGAGAAGTGCTCGAGCAGTAGTCCGCCGGTGATCGGGCCGATGGCGACGGCAAGCCCGGACACGCCCGCCCACACCGCGATCGCGCGTCCCCGCTCACGCGGGTCGCGGAAGACATTGGTCAGGATCGACAACGTGGCCGGCATGATCAGTGCGCCGCCGATGCCCATGAACGCGCGGGTGAAGATCAGTTGGGTCGCAGAGGTGGACAGGGCGGCGGCCGCCGACCCGATCCCGAACAGGACGATGCCGAACTGGAGCGCGCCCTTGCGGCCGAAGCGGTCGGAGAGGCTGCCGGTCGTGAGCAACAGACCGGCGAACACGAGCACGTAGGAGTCGATGATCCACTGGATCTCGCTGTTGCTGGCACCGAGGTCGGTGATCAGCTTGGGCACCGCCACGTTGAGGATGGTGTTGTCCATCACGATGATGAACAGCGACAGGCAGAGCGCGCCGAGGATCAGCCAGCGCCGTTCGTGGACGCGCGGGTCGAGGGCATCTTCATGCCGGTCGTGGTAGTGGGTGCCGTTCAGGTGGCCGTCACCGTTCAGCGATCGGTCGACGGTGTCATTCGGTGTCGTCATCAGGTGTTCTTCGGTCCGTTCATTACGATACTGAACCGCATGGTATCGTATTTAACGAGCTCCTGCCCAGGGGTTTTTCGGTGTCGATCGTCACGTCCCGCGGTCGCAGGGCTGGAAGTGACGACATCGGTCGGGGCATGCTGGAGTCATGACGGACCAGGCGATCCCGACCGAAGAGGAGCTGCGCCAGCGGCTCACGCCCGAGCAGTACGAGGTGACACAGCACGCCGGCACCGAGCGGGCGTTCACGGGCGCCTACTGGAACACCAAGGACCCCGGGACCTACCACTGCATCGTCTGCGACGCGCCGCTGTTCAGCTCCGAGACGAAGTACGAGTCGGGCAGTGGCTGGCCGAGCTTCTGGCAAGCGCTCGACCCGGCACGGGTCACGCTGACCGAGGACCGCGCCCACGGAATGGTGCGCACCGAGGTCACCTGCGCGAACTGCGGCGCCCACCTCGGTCACCTGTTCCCCGACGGGCCGCAGCCCACCGGCGACCGCTACTGCATGAACTCGGCGTCACTGCGCCTCGACCCGAGCTGAGCTCGGGCCGTCCTGGTCCGCGGGCGCTGGGTAGCCTCACGCCGCATGGTCGTCGACTGGGGTGATGACGAGCGACGGTTGACGGCGACGGTCAGCGTGCTGCGCGGGCCGTCGAACGGCGCCTACCCGTCAGGGAACTCGCTGCTCGTTCGGGGGTCCGGCGAGACGGTGCTGATCGATCCGTCGGTGACGGTGGTCGAACGCGGCGGTG
This sequence comes from Ilumatobacteraceae bacterium, assembly GCA_035557475.1. Lineage (GTDB taxonomy): Bacteria > Actinomycetota > Acidimicrobiia > Acidimicrobiales > Ilumatobacteraceae > JALOLG01. The sequence goes on along the minus strand of DATMDV010000279.1, from coordinate 6,807 downwards.
CGCCCGCGCCGGTCGACGCCGTGATCAACAGCCACAGTCACGAGGATCACATGGCGGGCAACGCGATGTACGCCGACGCCCGGTTGCACATCCACACCGCCGACCTCCCCGGCGCGCAGAGCATCGACGGCTTGCTCGACGTGTACGGCCTCGAAGGCCAGACGCGCACCGATTTCACGACGACGCTCTACGACGAGTTCAACTACGCACCTCGGCCCGATGCCGAGGGCTTCCACGACGGCCACGTCTTCGACCTCGGCGGGACGACCATCGAGGCGGTGCACCTGCCCGGCCACACCCGCGGGCACAGCGGGTTCCGGATCTCGAACGGCGTGTTCTTCCTGTCCGACATCGACCTCACCGGTTTCGGTCCCTACTACGGCGATGCGTGGAGCGATCTCGACGACTTCGAGGAGAGTCTGCGGCGGGTGCGCGACGAGGAAGCCGACTACTACGTCACGTTCCATCACAAGGGCGTCATCGAGGGTCGCGAGACATTCGTGGAGATGGTCGACTCGTTCGCGGCGGTCATCGATCGCCGGCACGCGGCGATGCTGGACTACCTCGCTGAGCCGCGCACGATCGACGACATGATGCGCCACCGCTTCATCTACCGCCCCCACGTCGACCACGTGTTCGCCGACGCGGCCGAACGCCGCACCGCGTTCTTGCACGTGCAACGGATGCTGGCGCGTGGTGAGGCGACCGAGGTCGCGCCCGACACGTATCAGCGCGTCTGAGCGATCGGCACCGGACGACCGATCGTCCACAGCACCGTCGCACACAGCGCGGCGCCGGTGAACGAACCCGTGAGCGAGAGCGTCAGGTCGCCCATCGTGTCGCGGTACGCGCCTTCCAGCTCGTCGGGGTTGCTCCGGATGAACGCGACGTACTCCATCAACTCCCAGATGATGTGCGTGACCGCCCCGAAGCCGACGGTCAGCCCGAACACCGTCCAGCGCGCCACACCATCGATGTAGCGCAACGCGAGTCCGAAACCCACGACCCACGGGACCCAGGTGACGAAGTGCATCACGTCGTCCCACCACACGACCGTGTCGTAGAGGTTGGCGGTGTTGCCGGCGGTGTCGATCACGAATGGCGCGATGACGCACACGTCGATGATGTGCGGGTAGCGCCAGCGCCGTCGTCGCTCACCGAGCGCCCACCAGATGAGCGGCACGAGGAGGGCCGACAGCGGGTACAGCAGGATCCGCCAGCCCGTGCCCTTGCCCTGGTACTGCGACAGGTCGGGGAAGGCGGCGGCGTGCGCCAGCAGCAGGACGAGCACCACCTTGGCGGCGATGTTGACGCGCGGCACCACCTTCGACACGTTGGTCGGTGTCGCCGGTGACGACGACGCGGCGCCCACCGAGACGTCCGGTGTCACCACGAGCCGGAGCTACCCCCGCCGCCCCCGCCGCCGACGCTGCCGCCGGAGAACGACGAGCCGCCGGAGTACGACGAGCCCGAACCCGAGCTCGACGGTGTGGTGTAGCTGCTCGAGATCGACGAGCCCATCGAGTAGATCAGCATCGGATGGCTCAGCGCCGCGGCCTCGGCAGGTGGCACCTGGCTCTTGTTGAGCGCCTTGCTCCACGCACCGGCCGCGCCGAGCGCCACCGCCCACGCGCTGTACTCGCGCAGCAGTCCCTGCTTCCACGCCCATTCGACGTGCTGGCCTTCGCTCGCCTCGAGGAACCGCCGGAACGACTCGGTCCGCAGCGCGAGTGCTGATCCGGTCGCGCTGCGGACACGCAGCAACTCGCGGTACAGGAAGTAGGCGAAGACGCCCGGAACGAGGATCCCGAACGCCACGGCGAGTGGGAGGCTCTCGAACACGCCGAGCAGGGCGATGATGAACGATCCGGCACCGAAGAAGATCAACAGGAGGATCGCGACCAGCATCCCGACCGCCCTCGCGTTGCCGAGTTGGGCCGTGGCGCCGGGTGGGAGGCGTCGCCACCAGCCCGACGACACGATCGACGTGGCGAGCTCCTTGCGGACGTCCGACCAGGTGGTCGCGAAGTCCTTGTCGTAGGTGCCCAACTCGATGCGGTCACGATCGTCGAGGATCTTGTCGATGTGAGCCGCCTCCATCGGATCGAGGTCAGCCCGTTTCGGACCCGAACCGAGCACGAGGTCGTGGCCCTCCTTGTCGAGTGTGATCGCTTCTCGAGCGGCGAGCCCCGAGAACCACGCTCCGACGGTGGCGTTGTCGATCCGCTCCGTCAGCAGCACCGCGCCCTGCCATGGGGCGACCCCCTTCGGGGGAACGAACTCGATCGTCGCCAGCTCGTCCATCTCGTCGTCGGGCACCAGGCGCACGCCGGCCGCGGGTTGACCGCCCGTGAGGCTCGGGTTCGGAAGATCGCCGTAGGCGGCGTCGGCAGCACCGCCGGCGAACACCTCGTTGCGGCCACGCCGGCGGGCGACCGCGAACACCAGGACGGCGCTGGCGAGGCCGAGCGGGATCAGCGCCAGGGCGAGGATGCCGCGGTGGTCGGCGCGACGCTCGGGGACGTCTGGGGTCGGCGGCTCTTCGACGGTTGTGAGCCCGACGATCGTGCCGCCGATCGTGATGCCTTGACCCGGCTCGAGCGGGCTGATGACGGCGCGGTACACGTCACCGTCGCGTTCGAGCTCGCAGCCGCCGCTCTCGCCGGTGCCGCCGACGTTGCAGAGTGGATCGTCGAGCTCGAACCCGGTGACCACGATCTCGAAGCGTTCGGTTTCGAGCGTCTCTTCGATGTCGATGAGGTCGAGCGCCAGCTCGCCACTCGACAGGTGGGCATCGGGCAGCGTGTAGGAGAGCACGTAACGGTGCTGACCGCTCACCGTCTCGTCCGGATCGCCGACGCGGATCTCGGTCTCGTACCCGCGGTCGTCGATGAACACATCGTCCGCCGCGTCGGGCGAGCTGGCGGTCACCTCCGTCGGGGCACCGAAGTCGTTGTCGACGGTGCGTCGGTAGCCGTGCCGATTGGAGCGCCCGAAGTCCTGGTCGACGACCTCGCGGATCCGTAGGCCGCGCTCGCCCGCCGGCTGGACCGTGACGAGCTTGGCCTCGAAACGCTCCGAGCGATCCCCGTCCCCGATGACGCCGAACCAGGCGAGCGCCGCGCACGCGGCCACGACGAGGACGACGACAGCGTGGCGCCAACGGGCTCTCCGACCGAGCATCCGAACAGTCTGCGCCGTCGGCGGGCGGTCTCCTCAGGACACGAGCGAGGTGCCGCCGTCGATCACGAGCACCTGGCCGGTGGCGTAGCGGCTCGTGATCAGGCCGATGACTGCGTCGGTGATGTCGTCGGGGGTGCCACTGCGATGGAGTGGGATGGTCGCTTTGATCTGCTCGCGCACCACGTCCCAACGCTCGCCGACGGTCCACGGGGTGTCGACGAGGCCGGGAGCCACGGCGTTCACGCGCACCTCGGGACCGGTGAACTTCGCCATCAGCGCAGTGAGGTGGTTGACCGCCGCCTTCGACGTGGCGTACGGGAGCGAGCTGCCACCCTGACGGACGCCGGCCAGCGAGGTGATGTTGACGATCCATCCATCGCCGTTCGCCCGCAGGTGCGGCAGCGCGGCCTGCGAGACGAGGAACGTTCCGATCACGTTGACCCGCAGCACCTGTTCCCACTGCTCGGCGGTCGAGCCGGCGAGATCGGCCAGCGGTGTCGACACGGTCATCGCCGCGTTGTTGACGAGACCGTCGAGCCGTCCCCATCGCTCGACGGCGGCGTCGACGAGGCGGTTTGCCGTCGCCGGATCGCCGATGTCGCCCTGCACGTAGATCGCGTCGGGGAGCTCGTTGGCGATCCCCTCGCCGGTCTCGTTCGAGCGCACCGAGTTGATCACGACGCCGCAACCGGCGCCGGCGAGGCGTCGCGCGACCGCTTCGCCGATCCCGCTCGCCGACCCGGTGACGATCGCCGCCTTGCCGGTCAGATCCATCGACGTATCTCCCTCTTGCTTCCGGACTCACGATCGATGGGCACGGTAGTGCGCCGGGTGGCCGAGAACCGGAGGCGGCGGCAATCCGACTGCTCCGGATCGAGCGTTCAAGTGGGTGGTGAGCTGCACCGATAGCAACCGGTCACCCGATGGCAGGAGGTGGGTGGATGGCGGTCCTTCGCCCGTCACTGGACGAGCTGGACGATCTGGCGGAGCCGATGAACGACGGCAAGCTGCGCGTCGCTCGCGCCCTCGCCCGGCTCGACGACGAGTGGACCGTGTACGTGCGGCCGCGCCTCGCCCTCGACGTCCCCGACTTCGTCGCCGTGCACCCCCGCCGCGGCGTGTGCGCGATCGAGGTCAAGGACTGGTCGTCGGGGACCCGATACCGCCAGAACGAGCGCGGTGCGATCGAGTACCGCGGCCGCGACGGCGTGTGGAAGCGGTCGCCCGACACGCCGCGCTATCAGGCATTCCGGTACAGCCAGGTGATCTTCGATCAGTTCTTCTCGTTGCCCGAGCACCAGACGGCCAGTTCGCCGGCGGTCCGGGCGGCGCTGATCCTCCCCTGCCACACGACCGATCACGCCCGCCGGCTGCTCGAGCTCGCCCAGGTGACGCCCGAGGAGCACGTCGTCGAGGTGTGGGGCGGCGACGCGTTGGCGACGGGCATCGAGCGCGTCGTGCGCGGCATCGGCTGTCCACCTCCGCCGGCGCTGTCGATCGAGCGGCTGAAGCGCCACCTCTCGGAATCGGAATCGATCCGCGAGCTGCAGGCCCCGGTGCGGATGAGTGCCGGTGCCCGCAACATCGAATCGAACCCGCGCGGCGCCAAGGTCCGGCGCGTCCACGGCCCGGCCGGATCAGGCAAGTCGTACGGCCTCGCGGCCCGCGCCGCCCGCCTGGCGAGCGGCGGGCGGACCGTCGCCGTGCTGACGTGCAACGTGACGTTGTCGCACTACCTCCGCACGCTCGTCGCCAACCGGTGCCGCGAGTACGCAGCCGACCCGACGCTGGTGACGGTCGTGAGCTTCCACGGCCTGTGTCAGCGCGTCGCCGACGACGCCCGCAACGCGGGGGTCGAGGCGGTCGCCCGGGATGCCCCGTGGCCGGAACGGATCGTCACCGAGGCCGCCAACGCCTACACGCTCGGGCACGGGCCGGTGTTCGACGCCGTCCTCGTCGACGAGGGCCAGGACTTCACGCTGGGGTGGTGGAACCTGCTCCGCGACCACGTGTGCCGCCCGGATGGCGAGATGCTGCTCGTGTCCGATCCGACCCAGGATCTCGCCGACAAGCGGGCGTGGACCGACGAGGAGCACATTGTCGGCGCCGGGTTCTCCGGGCCGTGGGCCGAGCTCGAGGGCTCGTACCGCGTCCCGTCCGACATCGTGCCGATCGCCAACGAGTTCAGCTTGCGGTATCTCGACGGTGAGCGGTTGGCGGTGTCGATTCCCGACGACCAGAAGTTCGTCGTGGGAACCGTGGCGCCGACCGTGCGGCGGTGGCTGAACGTGTCGCCGACGGTGAGCCTCGGCCGGCAGATCGGCTACGAGGTCGCCGAACTGCTCGACCGCGATCCCGAATTGTCGCCGGCCGACGTGGTGTTCCTGTGCGAGACCCATGCCGAGGGCTTGCAGGCCGTGCGGGTGATCGAGGCATGCGGGATCGAGGTCCACCACGTCTTCGCCGAGGACCGCCGCGAGCAGGGTCGTCGCCGGCGGAGGTTCTGGCCCGACGCCCCGGTCGTCAAGGGCTGCAACGTCGACACGTTCAAGGGCTGGGAGTCGCGGGCGCTCGTGATGGGGATCGACACCTGGCCCGACGCGCTGCGCCGTACTTACGTCGCGCTCACGCGGCTGAGGGCCGACCGCCTCGGACGCCCGGCGTACATCTCGGTCGTGAACGGCGACCCGAGCATGGCGCGGTTCGGCGAGTTCTTCGACCACCCCGTCGTCGAATGGCCCGCGCCCCGCCCCACCCCAACCGCCACCCCAACTGCCATCTCATGAGATGGGTGGGGTCAGTCAGCCCTGGACGCCGATCGTCTGGATCTCGCGGACTTCGTAGGTGATCGTCGCGGTCGGTCCGGTGATGGTGCCCAGGTCGCCCGACTCACCGGTGCTGGCCTGCCAGGTGACGTGCCACGTGTGGGTGACCGTGATCGTGAACGGGTCGCTGTCGTACACCTCGGCGCCGTGGGTCGTGTAGGTGTGCCCGCACGGTGCCGGCGCGTCATCGGCGGCGGGCGTCCATGCCACGCCGACGCCGTCGCACACGATGTCGTCGGCGCCGTCGCCGGTCGACCAGCTGGTCGACGTGACGGTCGCGCTGGCGGTCACCGACAGGCCCGGGATCGCGGCCGTCACCGTCAACACACCGGGGTCGTCGGTCGCCAGCCACGTCTCGACGTTGACGTAGCCGACCGTCGGCGGTGACAGGTCGGGCACCGGCGCCACGATCACCCGTCGCTGCAGATCCGACAAGGCGATCGCGGCGATCGTCGTCGGGTCCTCGTCGCGGACCCACACCAGCTGCCGCAGCGACCCGCAATCCCGGTAGTACAGGTTGCGCCGTACCCCGTCGGGATCGACACCTACGGTCGACACGTCGATCGCCCCGTCCTGGATGTTGATCTCCGCCGCCGGCCGCCACGGTGTGCACGCCACCCCACCCGGCGCCTGCACCCCACCCCCCGGCACCCCGACCGCCCACGACGAGATATACGGCGATCCCCCGGAATTGCCGGCACCTGCGCCAGGAACCAGGCTGCCACCGCCACAACACGGCTCGTCACCTGAAGCTTGGGCGTGCACCGACGCGTCGTCCAGCGTGCCCATAAGCGCGCAC
>DATMDV010000278.1:0-16147 GCA_035557475.1 Ilumatobacteraceae bacterium | reverse complement strand
CGTCCCGGCCGGTCGTCGCGATGAGCCGGCTGCGCGCCAACGAGCCGTGCTGGTGCGGGAGCCGGGCCAAGCTCAAGCGTTGCCACGGCGACCACGAGCGCTACCGCCGGCACCCGATCCGGCCGGGCGTGATCGGGCCGGTGCGGCCGGTCGACGAATCGATCGTCCGCCCGCCCTACGTCGGCACCGGCCGGCGGTCGCCACCATCGAGCCGCCAGATCTTCGCCGGCGATGATCTGGTGCGCTTGCGCCACGCGTGCCGCATCGCGGCCGAAGTGCTCGCCGAAGCCGGAGCCGCCGTGGCGCCGGGCATCACCACCGACGAGCTCGACGCGATCGCGCACGCCGCGTACGTGGCGCGTGGCGCGTACCCGAGCACCCTCGGGTACGGCACGTACACGAAGTCGGTGTGCACGTCGGTGAACGAGATCGTGTGCCACGGCATCCCCGACGATCGACCACTGCGCGACGGTGACATCGTCAACATCGACGTGACTGCATACATCGACGGCATGCATGGCGACACGTCGGCGACGTTCGCGGTCGATGGATTCGACGCCCTCGACGAACCGACGCGTGCGCTCATCGACACCACGCGCGACGCGATGCTCGCCGGCATCGCCGCCGTCGCGCCAGGCGGGCAACTGCGCGACATCGGACGTGCGGTCGAGTCGTTGGCATCGGCGCGCGGCTACGGCGTCGTGCGCGACTACGGCGGGCACGGCATCGGCGAGGTCTTTCATGGCCCGCCACATGTCTCGCACGTCGACAGTCGAAGCGACCCGATGCCGTTGGTCCCCGGCCTGTGCTTCACCGTCGAGCCGATGATCACCGCCGGCGTGCACACGCATCACGAATGGGACGACGGCTGGACCGTGGCGACCGACGACGGCCTGCCGTGCGCGCAGTTCGAGCACACCGTCATCGTCACCGACGACGGCGTCGAGGTGCTGACCGTCACTGCCGGTGACGGTTGAACCACCCGATCACTTTGTTATTGGGCCCCGCGTACATCAGCCCTGCTCAGTCGTGCTAGAACGCACGACCAACGGGTCCCGGCAGTCAGCCCAGGAGGGAAATCCGATGGCAAGCAAGTCCCCGCTGTGGGAAGGCGTCCATTGCGTCGCGCTCGTGACGCCCGACATGGACACGACGATGCGTTTCTGGCACGAGGTGCTCGGAGCCGAGATCGTGGCGACGGCGTCGAACGATGTGTATCGCGCGTACTACTTCCGCATCGGCGAGACGGACACCGTCGCGTTCCTCGAGTACCACGACGTGGATCACGAGCGGTATGCCAAGCCCGCCGGCGCCGCGTACCCGCTCGCGTCGCAGTTCGACCACCTGTCGTTGAACCTCGGCAGTGAGGCCGCCGTGCTGGCGCTGCGAACACGGCTCATCGAGTACGGCTGCGAGGTCTCCGACGTCGTCGACCGCGGCATCGTGTGCTCGATCTACTTCACCGATCCGACCGGCATCGCGCTCGCCGCGTCGTGGTGGACGATCGACCTCGACGCCGGAACCTTCGACGACGTCGAACGGTTCGAGGACCGCGACCCGGTTCCGGCCCTCGTCGAGTTGCAGACGACCGGCAGGATCACCGCGACCCCGCGGACGGCGCTCGTCGACGACGTCGTGCGCGAGACCAGCGCCTCACGACCCTGATCACACGTCGGGGCATCCGACGGTCGAATCCCTTGCGGCCGCCGCCGCCCTCGATCAGACTCGAGCAGTCCAGTCGGGGCGGCACGACCTGAGGGGGTTCTCATGCTGGGACGGTCCGGGCGCACCCGTGCGCTCACACTCGTCATCGGGCTCGTTTCCGCGGCAACGGTCACGGGCGTCGGTGTCGCCTCGGGCACCGTGGCCGCCGACGGACCAAACGTCGGGACGCCGTGGGTCGTCACCGTCGGTGACTCGGCGATCTCCGGCGAGGCGGGCCGCTGGGCGGGCAACACCAACCAGTCGTCGAGCAAAGTCGACGCGGGTGGCCCTGACGCATACTTCGACAACGCGACGCGAACGGCCGAGCAGATCCCCGGCTGCCATCGTTCCGAGGCGGCCGAGGCCCACATCTTCGGCGGTGCCAACTCGCTCAACCTCGCCTGCTCGGGTGCCCGCACCTACACCCAGGCCGGCAGCCCGTTCAAGCCCGGCCTCGACTTCTACAACGGTGCCGGTGGCAAGGGCCAGGCGCTGATGCTCCAGGAGTTCGCGGCGACCCACAACGTCGAGGCCGTGACGGTGCTCATCGGGGCCAACAACTTCGGCTTCGCCGACATCGTGCAACAGTGCGTCACCAACTGGCTGACGTCACCGTCGTGGTGGAAGAACTACTGCCACGACGACTCGAGCATCTCGAGCCGGTTCACCGCCAGCGCGGTCGCGGCGCGCACCAACGAGGTCGCCGGTGCGATCCTCAACGTCGCGGCTGCGATGACGAATGCCGGCTACACGTCGAACGACTACAAGCTCATCGTCCAGACCTACTCGTCGCCGATCCCGCGCGGCTCCCAGTTCCGCTACGCCGAGAGCGGCTGGACACGGCAGACGATCGGCGGCTGCGGCGTCTGGAACCGCGATGCCGACTGGGCCAACGACACGGCCGTCGTCAAGATGAACCACGCGCTGACCCAGGGCGCGGCACAAACCGGCCTCCCCAACATCGTGATCCTCGACGCCGTCGCCGCCCTCGACGGTCGCCGCCTGTGCGAGACGGGCGTCGGGCTGCTCGAGGAGAAGGGTGTCGCGACCTGGCAGAGCCCGGGCGCCGTCGACAAGACCGAGTGGGTGAGCCAGATCCGCACGGTGACGACGATCTTCGGCCCGTACCAGCTGCAGGAGGGCATCCACCCCAGCTTCTGGGGCGAGCTGGCGCTGCGGAACTGCCTGCGCCTCGCGTACAACGGCGGCGCCGTGCGCGGTGGACGTTGCGTCCGCCAGGCCAACGGCCTCGTCGGCGGCGAACCGATCATGCAACTCATCTAGGCGCAGCGAAGCACTGGTCACGTTCGCCGCACGAGCCGGCGACCAGATCTGCCCCGCTCCAACGTGGGGTGAGCCGGCTCAATCAAGCACGGCGCGCGCGACGGTGTGATCGCTTGCGGCGGGCGCCGAGCACGAAGGCGATGAACGCGACCGCCAACACGATCCACACGATGAGGGCGATCATCGCGGCCGTGGCGAGCGGACCCGCCCACGAGCCGCCCTCGGCTGGGCGTTGCACGGTCTGGGTGGTGACCTCGACCGACGATCCGTCGAGCGGTGCCGTCCACTGGAACACGTCGGGATCGACCTCGGTGCCGGTGGTCGACACCAGCTCGCCCGGCAGGGCGACGCGGAACACGACCGACATCGACTCCGCCGGCGTCGTGCCGCTCGCGGCGAACTCGTCGCCGAACGGCAGCCCGCCGACGGCCGCGACGAGGTCGGCATCGGCGAACGACTCGAAGCCGTTCGGCAACGTCAGCACGCCGTCGATCGCGTTCGACGTCTGGTCGTCGACGGTGGTCCTGGCCGCCGCCATGCCCGTGAACGGCGGACCGATGCTGTTGAGCACGTTGGCGAGCTCCTGCGGCGACGACACCGGATGGGTCAGCGTCATCTCGACATCGCCGGTGTCGGTGGTCGTCGGGCCGTCGATCGTCCATCCGGCAGCGATCGCGTCGTCGAAGCGCAGATCGTCGACGAGCCCGGGGACCTGGCCGACAAGTTCGGCGTCGGCAACCGCATGGACCGTGACGGTGCCGGTGCCGTCGGGAGCGATGACCACGTCGACCTCGACGTCGAGCCGGCATGCCGTGAGCGCGAGCGCGCCGATCACGATGAGGAGCACACGGCGGGTCACGGCACCACATTGTCGCAGGAGGTGACGCGCCGCGCCGCGCATCCGCGCCGTCGATCGGTCGGCGCCGGGAACCAACGCGGCGACGGCGGTGTCGGGAATCGCGACAGGCTGTCCACGCCATGACCTACCGGCTCGAGCCAGGAACGACCGACGTCGTGCTCGTCACTCGCGCCCGCAACGGTGACAACGAGGCGTTCGGTGAGTTGGTCCGCCGCCATCAGGCGGCGGCCCTGCGGCTGGCGGCCGCGGTGTCGGGGTCGACCGAGGAAGCGCGAGACATCGTGCAGGAGGCATTCGTGAAGGCATACCGGGCGCTGGGACACTTTCGGGGTGACGTACCCGTGCGGCCGTGGCTGTTGCGGATCGTCGCCAATGAAGCCAAGAACTCGCGACGGGGACGGACGCGTCGGGCGCAGCGCGAGGTCCGTCACGGAACGCTCGCCGTTGTCCCGCCGCCGGCGCCGGACGAGTTGGCGGCACTCTCGATGGACGCGAGACATCTGCTCGACTCGCTCACGACGCTCGGCCATGACGACCGCGAGGTGCTCGTTTTCCGCTACGTGGTGGGACTGACCGAGGCCGAGACGGCCATCGCGATCGGCACACCCGTCGGCACGGTCAAGTCGAGGTCGTCGCGCGCGCTGACGCGTCTGCGACATGCGATGGGAGTCGAGGAGGGTCGATGAACGACGGATCGATGAGTGACACGGCCCTGATCGACCGCCTCGCCGATCTCGGCGAGCAACTCGAACGCGATCTCGTCGACGCGTCGGACGATCTGGCCGATGCGGTGGTGGCGAGGATCCGCGTCGAACACGGTGGCGCGCGGTCCGGGCTCGCCGTGATCGGCCGCCGGGCGCGGCTGTGGTCACTCGCCGCCGCAGTGCTGCTGCTCGTCGTGGTCCTCGTCGCCCTGCCGGGTCCCCGCCACACGATCGCCAGGTGGTTCGGAGTCGGCTCGGTACGAATCGAGCCAGTGCCGACGCCGGCCTCGCCGGCGCCAACTGCCGACGGGCAGGCCGCGCCAAGAGCGACGTCGGCGCCGGCGACGAGCGCGGCCGAACCCGACCCGGACCGAATCGACCTCGGGCCGCCGGTCGCGCCCGACGATGCGGTGGCGGCGACCGGCCTCCCCCTGCCGGTGGCGTCGTCGCTCGGCGAGCCGGAGGCGTTCTACGTCCCGAGCGGGCCGCAGATCGTGGCGCGGTACGACCTCGACGGCCGCACCGTTCTCGTCGCGGTGCTCGGCGGAACGACCGACGAGCCGGTGTTCATGAAGCAGGCCGGTTCCGAGCAGATCACCGCTGTCGACGTGCCCGGCGCCGAAGGCGAAAGCGCGCCCGGCGTGTGGATCGACGGTGAGCCGCACACGTTCGGCTATCTCGACGCCAACGGCGAGCCCGGTACCGAGCCGCTGCGTCTCGCCGGCGACACCCTGCTGTGGGAGCGCGAGGGCGTCACGTGGCGGGTCGAGGGCGCCCTCGACCTCGCCGAGGCGTTGGAGATCGCGGGCTCGATGGAACCCTGAACGGCGCCGTGGTGTCAGGACGGTCGTGAAGCGAATCGCGCCCGTGTTGTTCGTGGTCGTCGGCTGCGCGTCAGCCGGTGCGGAGTCGGGCGACGCCGGCCTTCGGAGCGCCGGCGCTCCCGTGTCGGCCGCGCAGCAGCTGGAAACGCTCCCACCCAAAGGGTCCAAGGTCGACACCGCGGCCGACGACGCTGCCAAGGCACCGATGCGAGATGTCGCCGCGATCCGACGCAATGGCTCGGTCGTGCGGGTTCGCGACGGACACGTGGTCGTCGACGAGCGCCCAGAGCCTCCGCCCGCCCTCGTCGGGCTCGATGGTCGGACCCTCGTCGAAGCCATCTCGGGTGGCGCCGACGCGACGGAGGTCCACTGGATGCATCTGTTCACCGGCGAGCCGACCGGCGTCGCGTCGATCCGGGGTGCGCGTCTGGTGCCGACGGTCACCGACACCAGCGGTCAGTATGTCGCGCTCGTCAACGAGGCCGCCGAGAAACGCGAAGGTGCGATCGCGCCCGGGCGCACGTCGAGCACGATCGTGATCGCCGACCGCGAGGTCGGCGAGCGGTACCGGACGACGCTCCCCGGCAACTTCTACCCGGAGGCGTTCGGCACCACGGTCGCCACGAGCGGGGAGCCCGACACCATCTATCTGTTGGAGTACCTCCCGGCCGACGCGCCCACGCACTACAGAGTCCGCGTGCTCCACACGGCGACCGGCGAGATCGGGCTCCCGGTCAACCTGCGCTTCAAGGCGCAAGAGGTCGACGCGGAGATGGCCGGGATCAGCCGCACCCAAGTGGTGTCGGGCCACGACGGCGGGCTGGTGTTCACGCTGTACCGCGGCGTCGCCGGCGAGGGCGATCGCCACGGGTACGCGTTCGTCCACACCCTCGGGTTGGCTGGCGGTGTCTGGTGCCTCGACATCGCCGCTGAGATGGAGCTCGATACGCAACCCGGCGCGCTCGTCGTGGCGGGTGATCGGCTCGTGGTCGCGAGTGCCAACGGAACCGTCGGCAAGTACGACATCGCGGCGGTGGTCGACCCGACCCGCCAACCGATCATGGATGTCGTCCGCCACTACCTCCACCCCGAGGGCGAGCCGGTGCTCGCCGCGACCGATGATCGGGTGTGGGTGGCATGGGACGACCTCCTCTACGAGTTGGACGCGACGACCCTCGAGATGGTCTCCTTCGAACCGCACCGGGTCGGCGGAACGGTCAGCGCGCTGGCCGCGACCGACGACGGGCTCCTGATCGCATTTGCCGACGGCACTCTCGAGCTGCGTGACGGCGTCACCATCGACGTGACACCTGGCGCTGACGACGACGATGCGGCCGACATCGTCGCCTTGTTCGTCGACGACGCCGGGGTGACGTGATCAGTCGTTGGCAGTAGGTGGCGGCAGCTCTTCGCCGGTCACGGCAGCATCGTTGGTGGCGGTGGTGGCCAGCTCGACCGACGACGGGGGCACGAAGCCCTCGACGGCGGTGAACGTGAACCGCTGCTCGCCTTCGTTGTCGGGGTCGTCCTCGACATCGACGACGATGATCTCGCCGGCCGAGAACTCCTTGTACAGGATCTTCTCCGACAGCGTGTCCTCGATGAAGCGTTGGATCGCGCGGCGCAACGGTCGAGCTCCGAGCATCGGGTCGTAGCCCTTGGCGGCGAGCAGGTACTTGGCATCTTCCTTGAGCTCGATGCCGAGGCCCTGGCCTTCGAGCTGGCCGACGAGGCGCTTGGTCATCATGTCGACCATCTGCACCACCTCTGCCCGCGACAGCTCGTGGAACACGATCACTTCGTCGATGCGGTTGAGGAACTCGGGACGGAAGTGCAGCTTCAGCGCATCCATCACTTTCTCCTTCATCCGCTCGTAGCTCATCGCCGCGTCGCCGGTGGTGAAGCCGACGTTGGCCTTGCGCAGGTCTTGGGTGCCCAGGTTCGACGTCATGATGAGCACCGTGTTGCGGAAGTCGACGGAGCGGCCCTGGCTGTCGGTGAGGCGGCCCTCTTCGAGGATCTGCAACAGCGTGTTGAACACGTCGGGGTGGGCCTTTTCGATCTCGTCGAACAGGACCACCGAGAACGGGCGGCGGCGCACTGCCTCGGTGAGCTGACCACCCTCTTCGTAGCCGACGTATCCGGGGGGCGAGCCGACGAGGCGGCTCACGGTGTGCTTCTCCATGTACTCGGACATGTCGAGCGTGATCATCGCCGCGTCGTCGCCGAACAGGAACTCGGCGAGCGTCTTGGCGAGCTCGGTCTTGCCGACGCCCGTCGGCCCGAGGAAGATGAACGACCCGCTCGGACGCTTCGGGTCCTTGAGGCCGGCGCGGGTGCGCCGGATCGACTGCGACACGGCGCCGATGGCCATCTCCTGGCCGATGATGCGCTTGTGGAGCTCGCCTTCCATGTTGAGGAGCTTGTGGGTCTCCTCCTCGGTGAGCTTGTAGACCGGGATGCCCGTCCAGAGGCTCAGCACCTCGGCGACGGCTTCCTCGTCGACCTCGTCGAACAGGTCGACGCCCTCGGCCTTGACCTCGACCTCTTTGAGCGACTTCTCCTCGAGCAGTGACTTCTCCTGGTCGCGCAGACGACCGGCTTCCTCGAACTGCTGCTCCTCGACGGCCCGCTTCTTGGCCTCTTGGACCTCGTCGATGCGGCGTTCGAGATCGCGCAGGTCGGGCGGGGTCTTCATGCGCTTGATGCGCAGGCGGCTGCCGGCTTCGTCGATGAGGTCGATCGCCTTGTCGGGGAGGTGACGGTCGCTGATGTAGCGGTCGGCGAGGTTGGCGGCGGCGACGAGCGCCTGGTCGGTGATCGTGACCCGGTGGTGGGCCTCGTACTGGTCGCGGATGCCCTTGAGGATCTCGATCGTGTGGGCGAGCGTCGGCTCCTCGACGCGGACCGGCTGGAACCGACGCTCGAGCGCGGCGTCCTTCTCGACATGCTTGCGGTACTCGTCGAGCGTGGTGGCGCCGACGGTCTGCAGCTCACCGCGGGCGAGCATCGGCTTGAGGATCGATGCCGCGTCGATCGCGCCTTCGGCTGCGCCGGCGCCGACGAGCGTGTGGATCTCGTCGATGAACAAGATGATGTCGCCGCGGGTCTTGATCTCCTTGAGCACCTTCTTGAGGCGCTCCTCGAAATCGCCGCGGTAGCGCGAGCCGGCGACGAGAGCGCCGAGGTCGAGCGTGTACAGCTGCTTGCCGTGCAACGTGTCGGGCACGTCGTTGTTGACGATCATCTGGGCGAGGCCCTCGACGATGGCCGTCTTGCCGACGCCCGGCTCACCGACGAGCACCGGGTTGTTCTTGGTGCGCCGCGACAGGATCTGCATCACCCGCTCGAGCTCGCGTGTGCGGCCGATCACCGGGTCGAGCTTGCGCTCGCGGGCCATCTGGGTGAGGTTGCGACCGAACTGGTCGAGGATCTGGCTCGACCCCTTGTCGCCCGGGTCGTCCTTGGTCGAGCCGCCGACGTTGGCGCCGGCCGGGCCCTGCTCGCTGCCGCTGGCGCGGCCGCTGCTGGCCGGACCCTGATAGCCCGACAGGAGCTGGATCACTTGCTGGCGGACGCGGCTGAGATCGGCGCCGAGCTTCACGAGCACCTGGGCGGCGACACCTTCGCCCTCGCGGATGAGGCCGAGCAGGATGTGCTCGGTGCCGATGTAGTTGTGGCCGAGCTGGAGCGCCTCACGGAGGGAGAGCTCGAGGACCTTCTTCGCCCGGGGGGTGAACGGGATGTGCCCGGACGGCGACGAGCCGCCCTGACCGATGATCTCTTCGACCTGGTTGCGGACGGCCTCGAGCGAGATCCCGAGGCTCTCGAGGGCCTTGGCGGCCACGCCTTCACCTTCGTGGATGAGACCCAAGAGGATGTGCTCGGTGCCGATGTAGCTGTGGTTCAGCAGCCGTGCTTCCTCCTGCGCCAGCACGACGACCCGCCGGGCTCTGTCGGTGAAGCGTTCGAACATGGTTGTCGCCCTTTCCCGAACGGCGATTGCGTCCACTCACTCTATCGGTGGGTGGTGGGTTCGCTTGATCGTTCGTGTGACGATGGACATGGCACCACGGCCCCAAATGGAGGCCCCAACAAATGACATGGTGTTCGCGGGTTTGGCCGAATCCGCCTAGCCTGTCCGCGTGTCCGACGGCGCGTCGACGTCTCCGCTGTTCTCACTGCCCGCGATCGACGCCGACCGACGCCGGGTCGAAGCGGCGATGCGTGAATCGGTCATCACGTCCGACCCGTACCTCACCGAGATCGCCTCGCACCTGATCGTCGCCGGTGGCAAGCGGTTGCGGCCGGTGCTCGCGATCGCGGCGGCGCAAGTCGCCGGTGCGCCGGCATCCGACGAGGCCGTGCGCGGCGGGGTGGCGTGCGAGCTCGTCCACCTCGGCTCGCTGTACCACGACGACGTGATGGACGAAGCGACGACCCGCCGCGGCGTCGACACCGTGAACGCCAAGTGGGGCAACCTGCAGGCGATCCTCGCCGGCGACTTCTTGCTGTCGCGGGCGTCGGGCATCGCGGCGTCGCTCGGCACCGAGATCGCCGGTCTGCTGGCCCGCACGATCGGTTGGCTGTGCGAGGGCCAGATCGAAGAGCTGCGCCACACGTACGACACCGGGCGCGTCGAGGCGAGCTACTTCAACTCGATCCAGGGCAAGACGGCGTCGTTGTTCGGCACCGCGGCCCGCATCGGTGGCATCGTCGCCGGGCACGAGCGGCACGTCATCGACGCGCTCACCGAGTACGGCAACACGTACGGGATGGTGTTCCAGATCGTCGACGACATCCTCGACGTCACCGCCACCGACGATCAGCTCGGCAAGCCGGCGGGCCACGACATCGTCGAGGGTGTCTATACGCTCCCGGTGCTGCGCACCCTGGCGCTCGGGCGCTCGGTCTCCGACGAGCTCCGCGATCTGCTCGGTGAGCCGCTCGGCGTGGTCGAGCGCGACAAGGTGCTGGCGATCGTCCGCTCGAACGAGGGGGTCGAGAGCTCGGTCGCGACGGCCCGTCAGTACGTCGACACCGCCGAGGCGTTGTGCGATCAGCTGCCCGACGGGGCGGCGGCCGAAGCGCTGCGGGCCGCGCCGTCGGCGCTCCTCGGCACCGTTCTGATGCGCACCGCCGGCTGACGGCGGCACCGGCTGATGTTCGGACCGCGGGCAGGTCGTTCGGTCCTGGCCCTGCGGCATCCGGCGCAGTACGTGGTCGTGGCGTTCGTCCTCGCCGGTCTGGTCGGGGGGCTGTTGCTGATGATCCCGGCAGCCTCGAACGATTCCGGGGTGGCCCCACCGATGACGGCCTTCTTCACCGCCGTCTCCGCGGTCTGCGTCACCGGCCTGACCGTGGTCGATACTCCGGGGTATTGGACGGGTCTGGGCGAGGGCATCATCCTCGGACTGATCCAGCTCGGCGGCTTCGGGATCATGACGCTGTCGTCGTTGATCGTGCTTACGCTCGCCCGGCGGCTCGGTCTACGCCAGCGGCTGATCGCTGCCGCCGAGACAGGGTCACTCGAGCTCGGCGACATCCGGCGTGTTCTCGTCGGCGTGGCGAAGCTCAGTGTGACCGTCGAGGCCGTGACCGCGGCCGTGTTGTTCCTGCGATTCTGGATCGGCCACGACGAACCCGTGGGACGGGCGGCCTACTACGGGATCTTCCACGCGGTGTCGGCGTTCAACAACGCCGGGTTCGCGCTGTTCAGCACGAACCTGGTGGGGTACCAGCGCGATCCGGTCCTGCTGATCGCGATCGCGATCGCGATCATCGTCGGCGGACTCGGGTACCCGGTCTGGATGCAGATCGGTCGCCATCCGTTCACACCTCGCCGCTGGAGCCTGCACGCCAAGCTCACCGTCTATACGACCGTGATGCTGCTCGCAGTCGGCACCATCCTGTTGGCCTGGTTCGAGTGGACCAACTCCAGCACCCTCGGCCGCCTGTCGTTTCGCGACTCGACCGTCAACGCCTTCTTCCACAGCGTGACGCCGCGCACGGCGGGGTTCAACTCGATCGACGTCGCCGGCATGCGCGACACGTCGCAACTGCTCACCGAGGTCCTCATGTTCATCGGCGGTGGCAGCGCGTCGACGGCCGGGGGGATCAAGGTCACCACGTTCGCACTCCTCGGCTGGGTCATGTGGGCCGAGGTGCGTGGCAGCCCGGACACGGTGGTGTTCAACCGCCGAGTGCCCGACACTGCCAATCGCCAGGCCCTGACCACGGCGCTGCTCGCGATCGGCGCAGTCATCGGGGCGACCCTGATCCTGTGGCGACGACGCCCCATACCCGCCCGGATCTGATGTTCGAGGCGATTTCGGCGTTGGGCACCGTCGGCCTGTCGACCGGGGTCACTCCATCGCTGCCGGACCTGTCTCAGCTGGTGGTCATCGCACTGATGATCCTCGGCCGGGTCGGACCCATCACGTTGTTCGCGGCACTCGTGCTGCGAGAACGCGACCGCCTCTACCGTTTCCCCGACGAAAGGCCGATCATTGGCTGACAAGCGCAACACCTCCATCCCGAGCGGCCAGATCGCGGCCGGAGAGATCGCAACAGGCCGGACCAAGACACGCACTCGACGCGGTGCGCAGCGCGCCGCCGCGAAGGGTTCCCAGGTCCTCGTCGTGGGCCTCGGCCGGTTCGGCGGCGCGGTGGCCGTCGAGTTGGAGGCGCTCGGGTTCGAGGTGCTCGGCGTCGACGGCGACGGTCGCCGTGTCCAAGCGCACGCCGACGTCCTGACCCATGTCGTGGAGGCCGACACCAGCCAGAGCTCAGAAGTGCTTCGCCAGCTCGGAGCGCCCGACTTCGAACACGCCGTCGTCGGAATCGGGACCGACATCGAAGCCAGCATCCTCACCACCGCCGCTCTCGACGACCTCGGCGTCCCCAACATCTGGGCCAAGGCCGTGACCGCGCCCCACGGACGGATCCTCGAGCGGGTCGGTGCTGATCACGTGGTGTTCCCCGAGCACGACATGGGCCGGCGAGTCGCACACCTCGTCGGCGGACGCGTGATCGACTGGTTCCAGCTCGACGAGGACTTCGCCATGGTCGAGACCACCGCGCCCTCGAAGCTTCTCGGGCGTAGCCTGAGCGAGGTCGGCCTGCGAGCCAACTACGGCGTGACCGTCGTCTGCGTGAAGCCGCTCGGTCAGGGCTTCACGTACGCGACAGCCGACACGGTGCTCCAAGAGGGCGATCTGCTCGTGGTCGCCGGACCAACCAAGCGCGCCCAGGCGTTCGCCGACCTGAACTGACGGTCAGGGCGACGTCAGGCCCGCGGCGCGACGCGACTGATCGCGCCGGCGACGCGGTAGGCGAGCTCGGGCGGTCCGGCGAGCGACGGTCGCAGCTCGTTGGTCGCGACGCGAACCGCGTGACCGGCGATCGAGCTCCGCTTCGTGACCGTGCGCGAGAGACGGTTCATCAGCGCCGGTCGCCCGGCGAACCGGTCGAAGAGGCGGCCGATCTTGAAGTACGTGCCGTAGTTCTCGGCGAGCACCGCGGGGTAGCGCTGCAGCACCGTGGCGCTGTTCTCGCGCAACGCCGCGACGAGCACGTCGCCGGCGATTCGTCCGGTCTCGTACGCGTACTCGATGCCCGCCCCGACGAACGGGTTGGCGCTTCCCGCCGCATCGCCGATCACGAGCCACGTCGGACCGGCCGTCGGACCGACCGAACCGCCCATGGGGACGCGTCCGCTGGCCGGGGTGCCGAGTGGCGAGTCCGGCCGGATCTGCCACCGCTCGGCGACGTCGGTCGCGAACCGCTCGAGCAGGTGGGTGGTGTTGATCGCCTTGAAGTCCTTCGCCGTCGACACGACGCCGGCGCCGACGTTGACCGTGCCGTCGCCGAGCGGGAACACCCAGCCGTACCCCGTGATCGACGTGCCGTTGCGGTCGGTGAGGTCGAGCGTGAGCTCGATGGCCGGTGTGTCGTGAAGTGGGGAGGCGAAGTAGTTGCGGATCGCGGTGGCGTACGGCCACGTGCGCTCGCGTGATGTGCCGAGGGCGCGCCCGAAGCGGCTGTTGGCGCCGTCGGCGACGACGAGGTAGCGGGCCCGCATCTCGGTGATGATGCCGTCGGTCTGGCGAACGACGACGCCACGCACGAAGCCGCGCTCGACGATCGGGGCGAGCGCCTCGTGGCCGTCGAGCAGGGTGGCACCGGCCGCGACCGCCCGTTCGGCGACGAGCTCGTCGAGCCGGTCGCGCCGGGCCACGAGGCCGTAACTCGGGAAGACGGGATGCGAGGGCCAATCGACCTCGACGTGCTTACCGCGCCCGGTCAGGCGGATCCGGTCGATGCGCTGGAAGCCGTCCAGTGCGTCGGCGGAGATTCCCATCGCGGTCAGCTCGTGCACCGCGCGCGGCGTGAGCGTGTCGCCGCACGTCTTCATCCGCGGCATCGTCCGCCGTTCGAGGACCACGACTCGGTGGCCGGCCGTGGCGAGCCGGATCGCGGCCGCCGCGCCGGCGGGACCGGCGCCGATGACGATCGTGTCGACGGCGTCAGGCGCGGTGTACGACCCGGGTCGCGCGCCGTCGTTGCGCGAGCTGGGATCGGGCCCGGTCACCCGGCGCCGGGTGGCGAACCGGGGGCCGGCTCGGTGCCGATGGGGATGATGTCCTCGACGGATTCGTGGAGCGTGGGCAGCGTGTAATCGCCCGCTTCGAGGCCGGCGAAGATCTCGGACTCCTCCGAGCACCACAGCTCGAACTCCTCGGCATACTCGGTGGTCTCGTCGGCGCCGCCCAGCGTGTAGCGCTCGTGGCACACGACGGCGAGCAGCTCCTCATCCGTCAACTCGCCGTTGGCGCCTTCGCCCCATGCCGGCATCGGCCCCTGGGCGCCCGTCAGGTGTGGGCCGCCCTCGCGCTCAGGGTTGCCGTAGTCGGCGACACCGGCCACGTTGTAGTTCGCGGTGCCGTAGTACACGAACCGCAGTTGGTCCTCGATGTGGGGGAACGTCGCCAGCACCTCGCCATTGGCGAGCGGGTATCCGGTGCCTCCGCCGCCGGTGCTCCCGTGGCACGACGAGCAACTCCCGTACACCTCGGCGCCCTCGCCGAGTGGCCCGCTCGCCGCGGCGGCCTGGTCGGTGACGGCGCGCACGTACATGAACCCCCACACGGGCAGCAGGCTGAGGGCGCCCATCGCCCAGAACGGCATCCGCCGGCGCGACTTGTAGGCGGCCACGACCGGCGAGTCGGGCTTCGGGGGCGGTGGGCCGACCGGCGCCTGGGCGGCGGCCCGCGGCGCCGGGCCCGTGGCGGCCGGCGTTGCGGCCGGCGCCGCTTGCGCGGTGGTGGCCGGCGTCGCCGCCGCGGGACTGCTGGAAGCGGGTTCCCCCTCGGCCTCGCCGCCGAGACCGAGTGCGGCGCGGCGCTCACGGCTTCGCTTCAGCAGGTGTTCGGGGATCTCGGTCACTCGCGTCCTCTCACGGCAGAGCTCTCATGACGTGGCACCCAACGATAGACGTCGACGCGGCCTCGTCGTGAATCTCCGCCCGGTCTCCAAGTCGTTTGCGCATCGTCGCCGCGACGTTCGGGAACCGTCGCCGGCGAACGATCTGGATGCACTAATGCACAACCGACCCCAGTCGTCAGCCTCGGGTGCCACACTGAGGTGCGACCCGAAAAGGACCACGTTCGAATGAGATTTCGGTGTGCATCCGACACGTGCCACAACCAGCCCGAAGCCGTCGCGTCGGCGGTTCGGGAATGGCCTCGTGAGAACCCTCGGCGACTAGGGTTCACGGCAGCGTTCCCACGAGTCCGTCACCTCGGCCCACTGCAATGACCGGAACCCACGACCAGCCCACATGACCGACACCAGGACAGGAGAGCGAGAGGCGATGCAGGCATGACCGCCATCGACGTGCTGGCCATCGACGTCCTGGAATGGCCGGGAGTGAACATGGCGTTCCTCGCGTCGCTGATCGCGTCGACGGTGCTCACGCTGGCGGCGATCCCGTACGGCAAGCGCCGCCCGATCGGCACCCCGTTCTCGTGGGGCGAGGCGATGCTCGGGGCCACCTACGCGTTCGGTGTGTTGTTCCTCGCCTTCGGTGTCGTTCCGCACCAGTGGATCGACCACGCCGACAAGAACCTCGGATGGGCCCGCACGCGCATCGTCTACGGGCCGGGCGGCATCCTCAAGCCACAGTCGCTCGGTGGGTGGAACCCGATCACGCTGCAGTACGAGGCGATCCGCGACATCGTCGTCGTCGTCATCCACGTCTACTTCTTCGGGCTGTTGATCTTCGTCTGGCTGTGGTGGCAGAAGCGCGGCCAGACCACGACCACCGCGATCGAGACGAGCTCGTACGGCCGTCCGTTGGTGAAGAAGGCGTGACCGATGGCCCGCACTGACGCCAACCCGCCGATGATGCCGTACACCGACGAGTACCAACTCGTCGAGGTCGACGCCGACTACCTCACCAAGGCGGTCAAGCCGAAGCAGTTCATCCACATCGACCAGACCGAGTGCATCATGTGCGAGGGCTGCGTCGACATCTGCCCGTGGAAGTGCATCCACATGGTGACCCCCGACGCGATCGTCGAGGCCACCGGCACCGAGCAGCCCGGCGACGACCCGTCCGACAAAGTGGTCTTCATCATCGACGACGACATCTGCACGCGCTGCGCGCTGTGCGTCGACCGTTGCCCGACCGGCGTCATCATCCTCGGCAAGGTCGGGCCGGCGAGCGCCGGTGGCGACCAGCACGTCAGGACGGCGAGCCATGGCTATGC
>DATMDV010000277.1:0-2539 GCA_035557475.1 Ilumatobacteraceae bacterium | reverse complement strand
GACGATCCAGATGTCGGTCATCGTCAGCATCACCACCGGAGTGGTGGGGACGAGTTTGGCGTGGCTGCTGGTTCGCACCGACGTCCCGTTCGCCCGCGTGTGGCGGGTGTTGGCTCCGCTGCCGTTGGTGTTTCCGTCGTTCATCGGAGCGGCGGCGTTCATCGCAGGGCTCGCACCCGATGGTGCGATTCGCAGCGCGCTGAGTGTCGTCGGTTACGACGCGCCTCGCAGGTTCCGGGGCCTCGGGGCGTCGTGCTTCGTGCTGACGGCGTTCACCTACCCATACGTGTATCTGCCGGTCGCAGCGCGATTGTCGCGTCTGCCGCCATCGATCGAGGAGAGCGCCCGATTGCTCGGCGATCGGCCGTCACGCCTGTTCCTGCGGATCGTGATGCCGTCGATCCGTGGCTCCGTGCTGGGCGGCATGCTGATCGCGTTGTTGTACAGCTTGAGCGAGTTCGGGGCCGTGCAGCTGCTCGGGTTCGACACACTCACCCGTGTCGTCTACGCGTCCCGCCTCGTCGACCGCGCCCAGTCGTTCGCCGCGGCAACCCTGTTGCTCGTGCTCGCGGTCGTGGCCGTCACGATCGAACGCCGCCTGCGCGGCTCGCTCCAACACAGCGCACCTGTCGGACTGCGCAGGAACGCCCCGGTCGCGCTCGGTCGATGGCGAATCCCGGCCATGGCGTCGGTGATCGTGGTCGTGTTCGTGTCGTTGGTCGCTCCGGTCATCTCGCTCGGGCAGTGGGCCTGGCGGGGTCTCGAACAGAACGACTCACCGATCGCTGCGCTCGGCGACGAGCTCGCCGATCTCCGCGACCCGGCGTGGTCGACGGCGTGGCTCGGAATCATCGCCGCCATCGTGGCCGTGGTCGTGGTGCTGCCGGCAGCGCTGTTGACCGTTCGTCACCGCAGCCGGCTCGCGCCACCCGTCACCGCCGCCGTGCTCGCCGGGTTCGCGGTCCCGGGCGTGGTGATCGCCCTCAGCCTCGCGTTCTGGGCGCTCAACGTCCCGTACTTCGATCGCCTGTACCAGTCGACGCCGCTGCTCATCTCCGCCTACGTCGTCCACTTCGGGGCGCAGGCGATGCGCTCCACCGAGGTCGCGGTCGCCACTGTGCCGCGTCGCGTACGCGAGTCGGCCCGCTTGCTCGGCGCCTCACCGTTGCGGCGCGCCGTGACGGTGGACCTTCCGCTGATGCGCCCGGGGCTGCTCGCCGGTGCGGGACTCGTGCTGCTGTCGACGGTGAAGGAGCTCCCGGCGACGCTGTTGCTGGCGCCGATCGGGCTCGAGACCTTGGCGACACGCGTGTGGGGTGCGTTCGAGGGTGGCTTCCTCGCCGAAGCCGGCCTCGTCTCGATCGTGCTCGTACTGGCATCCGGATTGCTGACGTGGCTGCTCGTCCTGCGCCCCGCCGACCGTGTCGGTTGATGCCGTGATGCGGCGATGGTTGTTCGTCCTCGGAGCGGTCGTCGCGGGATGGACGATGATCGGCATCGCGGCCCACGCGACCTACGGCGCACGGGTCACCGCCGACGAGCCGCAGTACCTGTTGAGCGCGATCAGTCTCGGCAACGACGGCGACCTCGACATCTCCGACGAGCTCGCGGCGGAGGCCTACCGTCCGTTCCACACGGTCGACCTCGACCCCCAGACGTACCCGCTCGACGACTCCGGGCGCCAGGTCAGCCCGCACGATCCGATGTTGCCGCTGTTGCTGGCGATCCCGGTCCGGATCGGGGGATGGGTAGCAGCCAAGGCGACGCTGGCGATCCTCGCCGCCGCGCTGGCGATGCTCACGGCGTGGACCGCGGTGCGCCGCTTCGACGTCAGGCCACAAGTGGCGTGCCCGATCGTCGCCGTGTTCGCATGCACGGCACCGCTCGCGACCTACGCGACGCAGGTGTATCCGGAGATCCCCGCCGCCCTCGCCGTGATGCTCGCCGTCGCAACGCTGTGCGGGCCACTCGATCGACGTGGCCTCGCCGCCTGCGCCGCCGCCGTCGTGGCGCTGCCGTGGCTGTCGATCAAGTACGCGCCCGTCGCCGCCACCCTGGCGTTGCTCGCTCTGTGGCGCGCACGCGATCGACGCCCGGAGATTGCCGGATTCGGCGCCGCGCTCATCGTTGCGGCCGGCGTGTACGTGGCCGCCCACTCCGTGATCTACGGCGGCTGGACCGCGTATGCGACGGGTGACTACTTCGCTTCAACGGGTCAGTTCGGGGTGGTCGGCACCACACCCAACTACCTCGGCCGATCGCGCCGCCTGGTCGGGTTGCTCGTCGACCGCGACTTCGGCATCGCGGCGTGGATGGTCGGCTGGCTGGCGCTGCCGCTGGCGCTCGGATTCCTGCTCCGACGCCGACCTCGCGACTGGACGGTCCTCGCGCTCCCGCTCGCCGCCGGATGGCTCACCGCGACGTTCCTCGCGTCGACGATGCACGGTTGGTGGTGGCCGGGACGCCAGCTCGTGGTGGTGTTGCCTGTGGCCGTCATCGTCGTCGCCGTCGCCGCCGAACGCTCCGCGCTGCTCGTCCG
>DATMDV010000276.1:0-19378 GCA_035557475.1 Ilumatobacteraceae bacterium | reverse complement strand
AGGGCAAGACGATCCAGGAGATCGCGATGCTCGCCCACTCGAGCCTCGAGCTGCCCGACGGCATGGAGGGACATCTCGACGCCCAGGCCGTCTACAACCCGCCCAACCTCACCTACCCGTTCGGCGCCTACATCTGCGTCGTCGACATCGACAAGGGCACCGGACAGGTCAAGGTGCGGCGCTTCATCGCCGTCGACGACTGCGGCCCGCGTATCAACCCGATGATCGTCGAGGGACAGATCCACGGCGGCCTCGTCGACGGCATCGGGATGGCGCTGATGGAGGTGATCGCGTTCGACAAGGACGGCAACTGCCTCGGTGGATCGTTCATGGACTACCTCCTGCCGACCGCGGTCGAGGTCCCGACGTTCGAGCTCGGCGAGACCGTCACGCCGTCGCCGCACCACCCGCTCGGCTGCAAGGGCGTCGGTGAGTCGGCGACCGTCGGTTCTCCCCCGGCGGTCGTGAACGCGGTGATCGACGCCCTCAAGCCGTACGGCGTCCGCCACGCCGACATGCCGTTCACACCGGCTCAGGTGTGGATGACGATGCAGGGCCGACCGTTCCGGACCGACCTGGCGATCGAGGACTGAGCCACACGTGGCCGCCGACGGCTCCCCGCTCGGTGACCGGGCTGCGGGGCTGCGCAAGGCGCGCGTGCCGTACGTGCACGCGCGCGTGGTGCTGGCGGAACGGCCGACGAGCGCCAAGCCCGGCGACGAAGCGCTCGTATTGTCTGACGGGACGATCGAGGGATTCGTCGGCGGCACGTGCGCGGAATCGACGGTTCTCGCCCAAGGGCTGGCGTTGATCGACTCCGGCGAGTCCTTGTTGCTGCGGATCACGCCCGAGCCGGAGGCGCCGCAGCAGGGCAAGCTCGTGGTGCACAACGCGTGCCTCTCGGGTGGGACGCTCGAGATCTTCCTCGAGCCGGTGCTCCCGGCGCCGCGGCTGGTGGTCTTCGGGGACGCTCCGGTGGCCCGCTCGATCCGCGCCCTCGCTTTGCACCTCGGGTGGGACGTTCCCGGTGTTTCAGGCGACATCGGCAGTGCCGACCCCGCCATCGGTGCTGACGTGGCGGCGGTGGTGGTCGCCAGTCACGGCCGCGACGAGGAGGTCGCCCTCACCGCGGCATTGCGCCTCGGGGTTCCGTACGTCGGACTCGTCGCAAGCCGCAAGCGCGGCGAAGCGGTGCTCGCCTCGTTGGACGTCGACGCGTCCGACCTCGGCCGCGTGCACACGCCCGCCGGACTCGACATCGGCGCCCGCTCGAGCGATGAGGTCGCGCTCTCGATCATGGCCGAGATCGTCTCGATCCGGCCCCGACCCTCGGGGCGGCCGCTCGCCGACGGCGCGGCATCGAGCGGCACGGCCACCGACCCGGTCTGCGGCATGTCGGTCGCCACCGTCGATTCGACCCTCCACCTCGACCACGACCAGGGCCGGGTGTGGTTCTGCGGCAGCGGGTGCCTCCGGGCGTTCGCCGCCGACCCCGCCGCCTACCCCGTCACCGATGCGCCGCGCGCATGAACGACGCCGTGAGCGATCCACTGGCCGAGCTCGTCCCCGACGTCGCCGCGCTCGGGCGGCGCCTCGCCGATCATGCCTACCTCGCCGACCAGGGCCTGTCGACCGCCCTGTTCTGCGCCGCCCGTCTCCCGCAGCCACTGCTGTTGGAAGGCGAGGCGGGTGTCGGCAAGACGACGGCGGCGCAGGCGCTCGCGGCGGCGCTCGACACCAGGCTGGTGCGGCTGCAGTGCTACGAGGGGATCGACTCGACGGAGGCGCTGTACGAGTGGAACTACGCGCGCCAGCTGCTCGGCATCCGACTCGCCGAGGCGCGTGGGGAGGCGCTCGATGATGTCGATCTGTTCACACCCGAGTTCCTCGTCGAACGACCACTGCTGAGCGCGCTGCGTCACCCCGGCCCCCGGCCGGCGGTGCTGCTCGTCGACGAGGTCGATCGCGCCGACGACGAGTTCGAGGCGTTCTTGTTCGAACTGCTCGCCGAGTCATCGGTGACGATCCCCGAGCTCGGCACCCAGCGCGCCGAGTTCCCCCCGATCGTCGTGCTGACGTCGAACCGCACGCGCGACCTCCACGACGCGTTGAAGCGACGGTGCCTCTATCACTGGATCGACTACCCCGGCCCGATCCGTGCCAGCGAGATCATTCGGATGCACGTGCCTGCGGCACGCTCGTCGCTCGCTGATCAGGTGGCTGCCGCGGTGTCGCGGCTGCGCACGCTCGACGTGCAGAAAGCGCCGGGAATCGCCGAGGCGATCGGGTGGGTCGCGGCGTTGGAGGTGCTCGGGTTCGAGGTGCTCGATGCCGAGGCGGCCGAGCTCACCATCGGTTCGGTGCTCAAGTACCGCGACGACGCGGAGCTCGCGGCGGCCCGCTCGTTCGAATGGGTCGTCACCGGTTGATTCCCGACGTCGCCGACGTGGTCGCCCGGTTCGCCGACCGACTGCACGTGGCGGGCATCGCGGTCACGCCCGAACGCGCCGGGCGGCTGGCGTCGGCGCTCGACCTCGCGGCGCCGAGCACCACTGCCGAGCTGTACTGGCTGGCGCGGGTCACCGTGGCGGGTGACCGCCACGAGCTCGCCACGTTCGACGCGGTGTTCGACGAGGTGTTCCGTGGCTTCGTCGACGTCGCCGATTCGCGCGGCGCGACCGAGCAACCGCGCCTTCCGCCGGCGCTCGAACGCGGCGATCCACGGACCGATGCGGCGGCCGCCGCGTTGAATGCCGATGGTGGCACGCCGCGACCGAGCACGCTCGGCAGCGACCGCGTCGGAGGTGACGACGACCAGCCGCCGTCACCCGTCGGCGCGCCCGCCAGCGATCACGCCGTGCTCCGCCAACGCGACTTCGGATCGTGCACACCCGAGGAGCTGGCGCGGCTGCGACGACTGATGTCGCGCATGAGGATCGTGACCCCGCAACGACCGAGCCGGCGACGACGACGCCACGCACGCGGCGATTCCATCGACCTACGCGCCAGCATCCGACGTGCCCGCCGGACCGGTGGTGACCCGGCGACACTCGTACGACGCCGCATCACCGAGCGGCGCCGTCGCGTCGTGTTGCTGGCCGACGTGTCGGGTTCGATGGAGGCCTACTCGCGCGCCTACCTGTACCTGTTGCACGGTGCTGTCCGGGCATTACGCGCCGAGTCGTTCGTGTTCTCGACGCAGCTCACCCGAGTGACGCGCACACTCGCCCTGCTCGACCCCGAGCGGGCGCTCTCGACGGCGATGGCCGCGACCGACGACTGGTCGGGCGGCACGCGGATCGGCGACGCCCTGAGGGAGTTCAACGACCGTTGGGGACGGCGCGGCCTCGCTCGCGGCGCGGTCGTGATCATCGTTTCCGACGGATGGGAGAGCGGTGACACATCGGAGTTGGGACGGCAGATGGACCGTCTCTCACGCCTCGCACACCGGATCGTGTGGGTCAACCCGAGGTCCCACCGCCCGGACTACGAACCACTTGTCGGGGGCATGGCGGCCGCGCTCCCCTACGTCGACGCGTTCGTCAGCGGGCACTCGGTGGAAGCGCTCGAGCACGTGCTCGACGTCGTCGCCTCCGGTGTGTCGTCGACCCACCCTGTCGTCAGTGCCCGGCGGTCCGGTCGGGGCTGACGATCGGCCGCACATCGACGACGTCGTCGAGCTCTCCACTCGCGGGCGCACCGAGGAGCACCGCGAGGCCGACGAGGATGCTCGTGAGCACCGCGACCAATGTCAACGTGTCCGACGAGTCGTCCGGCCCGATCGACCGGAGGTATCCACCGATCGTCAGGCCGAGGCCGACGACGGCGATCACGGCCGCCCAGATCTGAAGCCCGCGCGAGCCGTCCTCGACCTCGCGCGACATCATCGACATCAGGCCGAGCGAGCTCGCCCCGCCGATGCCGGCCGCCAGCACGCCCAGTGTGAAGACGACGCCCTCACCGACGCGGCCGTCGATGACGAGACCGGCGAGCACGAACAGCGTGGCCGGCACGCACGTCGCGATGACCAGCCACGGCGGCGGTGCCACGCGGTTGGATCGACGAGCGAGCATCGACGTCGCCGAGCCCCACGCGCCGATCAGGAGCACCGTCACCGCGAGCGCCACGACGTTCGCTGTACGCACCAGGTCGAGACGATCGAGGTGGCTCGGTTCCAAGCCGCCTCCGTTCGGGTCAGGCGTGGCGCTGCGGGCTTCGACGACGAACCATACGAACGTCGCCGCGAGCACGACATGCGCGCCGAGTGCCAAGAAACGAAGGACACCCACGAACGTCGTCGGCTGCGGTGGTTCATCGGTATCGACGAACCGGGCGCCGCCGACCTCGCTCGTCGTGTCGTGGCGTGGTGTTTGCTGGCGTGGTGTCTGCTGGCGTGGTGTTTGCTGGCTTGGTGTGTCGTGGCCGGCGTCGGCCGACCGCGCCGCGCGGACGGGTCCCGACCGCCTGGGCGTCTCGTCTGATGGCGACGGACCGCCGACGTCGGGTGCAAGGGTCGGCTCTGCGACGTGGCCGGACGCGGCCCGGCGGCGCGCCGCCGCTTCGGCGACGACGGCTCGTCGGGCGGCCGTATCGCCAGAGGCAGTGGCGGCGGCGCGGCGGCGAGCGACCGCGGCGCCCGCGGCACCCGGTGTGACCACCCGACGTGCCGCAGCAGCACCAGGCGGGGCGACCCGCCGTGACGCCGCAGCACCAGTCGTCGCCGTGCGACGCGCTGCGGCGGCGCCTGTCGTCGACGCCCGCCGGGCGGCCGCCGCGGCCGTGGTACCACGAGGTGTCCCGGTACCTGTTTGGGGCACGCCGGGCCTGGCGCGCGCGGCGCCGTCGGCGGCACCGCTGCCGGCCCCGGCCACCGGCGGCCGGCGTCGGGCCGCGACCTGCCCGGCCGCCCCTGGCACTGGGCGTCGCCGGGTGACGGGCGCTTCACCGTCGCGGGCGACGGCCCGACGCGGCGTGATCTCGGTCCCACCTTCGGCCAACCGTGGACGGGGAAGGGCACGCTCATCCGTCGTCGTGGTGGTTGTCCGGGCGACCGCCTCGCTCCCCCGACCCGGCACCACCGTGCGCCGGGCGGCCACAACCGCCGCCGACGGTATCCCGCCCGGACCGAGGACCAGATCGGTGGCGCGCACGACGTCGCCGACCGGTCCGGCACCGCGGGTCGCGGCGTCGTCGAGGTTGGTGCGCACACGGCCCCATGCCCGCCGCGGGACGAGCGGGAGTGCCAGGCCCTGGACGTGGCGGGTCGCGAGCACGCGGATCCGGTACTGCTGAGCGACGATCGCCTGGTGGGCGAGGTTGGCGGTGATCCCTGCCGAGATCAGCAGCAAGCCCGACGACGCGATCGCCGCCCAGGCCATCGCGTCGACGGTTCCGGAATCGGTCGGCGTGATCGGGTCGGGCCAGTCGGTGAGACGCCACCAGATGATCCCGAACCCGGCGAGATCGAGCAGGTACGCGGCCCGAATCGCGCCGTCGGGCCGGACGCGGGTCAGCGTCTTGAAGATCCGGTGCAACATCGAGAACGGGCTGTACAGCGTGAGCGCGAAGACGATCGCCGCGATCGCCGGCAATGGGTTGAACTCCCCGGTGACTTCGACGCGCAGGAACGTGAGGGCGGCCAGCGCCACCCAGACCGTCGGGTAGAACCAGACCCGCGTTGCACGATTGAGGCTCGGCCAGCGACCGCGCAACCGGCGGGTGTTCTCGGCGACGGTGCGGCTCCACATCACGCTCGCCGCGAAGGCGGCGGCGAGGAGCACGACCCCGACGAGCACCACGATCGTCATGTCGTCGCCGGCGGAGGCGATCGAGCGCCCCGACGCCGCCCCGTCGATGCGATTCGTGGTCCGGACCGCCACGAACGCGATCGCCGCGGTCCACAGCACGATCGCGAATCGCGCCGCGATCCATGCGATGTTGACCGCACGCAGCGGCAGGAGAACCGGGACCTCGAAGAGGACCGGGTTGTCGTACCCGGGCTTGGCTCCCGGTATGGGCTCGACCAGGTCGACCTGCGGCGACGGCATCGCGTTGGCGGCCACGAATGCCGCTTCGACCTCGTCCGGAGCGCGCGACGGGAGTCGGGGCGCGGAGTGCTCGGTTGATGCCGCCCGCGAGGTCATCGGCCCATCTTGGATTGCCGCCAGAGTACCGGCAAGGCAATACCTGATCTGGACACCCTCGCAGAGTAGCCGCCTGACCGCTTCGCGTGCCCACCCACGATTTCTGTCTGCTTCATACGGGGCCGAGGCTTCACGTGAAGCAGACAGAACGGCTGTGGGTCACGTGCCGAGATCGCCATCGCGGTAGTGGCGGCGGCACAGCAGCTCGTAGCGAACGGTGTCGCCGAACAGTCGTTGGGCGGCCGGATCGGCCGTGTCGCCGACCATCACCGTCTCACCTTCGTAGACGAGGACGCCGTTGACGATGCGGGCGTTGTGGGTGGCACGCGAGCCGCACCAGCAGCGGGCTTCGACCTGGAGCGGCACGCGTTCGTCGGCGATCTCGAGCAGTCGCTTGGTGCCCTCGAACAACTCGCCGCGAAAGTCGGTGATCAGACCGAACGCGTACACGTCGACCTCGAGATCGTCGACGACGCGTCCGAGCTGGTCGATCTGTTGCGGCGTGTAGAACTGCGCCTCGTCGCACACCATGTAGTGGATCGGCCAATGGGCGACGGCGAGGGCGTGGAGGTCGAGATCGGACTGGACATGGATCGCCGGAGCCGCGACGCCGAGCCGGCTGGTGACCTGATGGCCATCGCGGTCGAGACACGTGAGCAGCAGGCCGAACAGCTCGCGCGTCGCGAGGTTGTGGTGGATCTGCAGCGCGAGCGTGCTCTTCCCCGAGCCCATCGTTCCGAAACTGAAGCGCAGCGTCGCCATGTCGGGCGTGGACGCTACCGGCCGCCACCGGGTCTCGAATCCCCCTCGAACTGTCTGCTTCAGATGCCGCCCTGGGCCGCCTGAAGCAGACAGAACCGAGGGGTGGGTCAGCGGAGGAGGGCTTGGACCTGTTCGATGGTGTCGGCCTCGCTCGCCGGCTTGTCGTCGCGGTAGCGCCGCACCCTGGCGAAGCGGAGCGCCACCTTCCCGGGGTATCGCGTCGACGCCTGTACGCCGTCGACGGCGATCTCGACCACCTGTTCCGGCCGGACGTGCACGACGTGACCGTCGGTCGCGATCGCGAGCTCCTGGAAACGCTCGGTCTGCCACCGCAACACCTCGTCGGTGAGGCCCTTGAACGTCTTGCCGACCATCACGAACCCGCCGTCGCTCCCCCGCGCCCCGAGGTGCAGGTTCGACAACCACCCCGTGCGCCGACCGTGTCCCCATTCGACGGCGAGCACGACGAGGTCCAGCGTGTGCACCGGTTTCACCTTGCGCCACGCCCCTCCACGCCGCCCGGCGTCGTAGGTCGCCGACAGGTCCTTGACCATTACCCCCTCGTGGCCGCTCGCCACGGCGGTGTCGAGGAAGCGCTGTGCTTCGTCCGGGTCGGCGGTGACGATCGACGGGAGTCGGGCCGCGCTCGGCACGGCCGTTGCCAGCAACTCCCGACGCACCGACAGCGGCTCGGCGACGACGGCGTCGCCGCCGATGTGCAAGACGTCGAAGAAGAACGGCGCCAGGCCGGAGCCGCGACCGGGTGCGTCGGCACCGAAGTCGCCCATCGTGTCCTGGAAGCGCCGCGGCGTGCCGTCGTCGAGCACGCCCAGCACCTCGCCGTCGAGCACGAGATCACCGCCGGGGAGCGACCGGACGAGATCGACCACACCACCCAGACGGTCGGTCACGTCGTTGAGGTTGCGGGTGAACAACCTGACGTCGTCCCCGCGCCGGTGGGCCTGGATGCGCGCACCGTCGAGCTTCCACTCGACCGACGCCTCACCGATCGCATCGATCGCGGCCGCCACGTCAGTGGCCGGCGAGGCGAGCATCGGCTGGACCGGCCGCAGCGGCGACATCACGATCGCGGAGAGCGCCGGTGTCCCGCCGTCGAGCGCCGCCCGCGCCGCGATCGGCAACGAGCCGGCCATCATCGCCGCCCGCTGCACGTCGCGCGGCGCGACCTCGGCGGCCTTGGCGACGGCCGCCGCCATCACGCCGTCGAGGGCGCCCTGGCGCAGTTCGCCGCCGACGATGCCGAACAGCAACCGTTGCTCGGGCTCGGTGGACCGTTCGAGCAGTTCGCGCAAGATCCGGCGCCGTTCGCCCGACGATCCCTGGCCAGACGTCGCGGCCAGGCGCTCGATCGCCACCGCGACATCGAGCACGTCGAGGGTGGCTACGTCGGCCGGGTCCGGTCGGACACCGGAGATGGTCGCCCACCCGACTCCCACCCGACCGAGCGGTGTGTCGCCGACGAGGAAGGCGACGGCCGCCTCGACCTCGTCCGGAGCGAGACCGCGCAGGACCGAGGCGAGCAGGGCGATCTTGTCGTTGCGTTTGGTCGTCGATGCGACCTTGGCCGAGCAGACGGCCAAGTCGACGAACATCACATCATGATTCTTACGGGCGAGTGGCGGTATGGTGAACGTCAAGTACGTCTCGGCAACGTCGCCGGGGCAAGGAGGGGACATGACCGACACGATCGAACGGTCGGGCAGGGCGGAAGTTCTCGATCGACTGGTGGTCCGATTCGCGGGCGATTCCGGTGACGGGATGCAGCTCACCGGCGACCGCTTCACCTCGGTGAGCGCGTCGTTCGGCAACGACTTGTCGACGATGCCCGACTTTCCCGCTGAAATCCGCGCGCCAGCAGGCACCGTCAACGGCGTTTCGAGCTTCCAGGTGCACATCTCCGATCACGAGATCACCACGCCCGGCGACGAGCCCAACGTGCTCGTGGCGATGAACCCGGCGGCGCTGATGGCAGACCTCGATCGGCTCGAGCCGGGCGGGACGCTGATCGTCAACGAGGACGCGTTCGACGAACGCAACCTCGAGAAGGCCGAGTACACGTCGAACCCGCTCGACGACGGCAGCCTGGCGACGTACCGGCTGATCCGGGTGCCGATGACATCGCTCACCAAGCAGGTGTGCGAGCCGCTCGGCGTCAAGCCGCGCGACGCCGAGCGCTCGAAGAACTTCTTCGCCCTCGGGCTCGTGTCGTGGATGTACACCCGCCCGATCCAGCCGACGATCGAGTGGATCGCCGAGAAGTTCGCCAAGAACGAGCTCGTGGCCGCGGCCAACCGAGCCGCCTTCGTCGCCGGCTACCACTTCGGTGAGACGACCGAAGCGGTCGGCCACCGCTACGAGGTCCGTCCCGCAAAGTTGCCGGCCGGCGAGTACACGAGCATCACCGGCAACACCGCCCTCGCCTGGGGGCTCGTCGCCGCGGGGCAGCTGGCCAAGCTTCCCGTGACGCTCGGCTCGTACCCCATCACCCCTGCCAGCGACATCCTGCACGAACTCTCCAAGCACAAGCACTTCGGCGTCCGCACGGTGCAGGCCGAAGACGAGATCGCCGCCATCGGCATGGCGCTCGGCGCGGCGTTCTCCGGCCACCTCGGCGTCACGACCACGAGCGGTCCTGGCCTGTCGCTGAAGAGCGAGACGATCTCGCTCGCCGTGTCGGTCGAGCTCCCGCTGCTCATCGTCGACATCCAGCGCGGCGGTCCGTCGACCGGGCTGCCCACCAAGACCGAGGCCGCCGACCTCAACATCGCGATGTTCGGTCGCCACGGCGAAGCGCCCCTGCCGATCGTCGCCAGCTACAGCCCGGTGCACTGCTTCCACGCCGCGATCGAAGCCGTACGGATCGCGGTCAAGTACCGCACGCCGGTGATCCTGCTGTCCGATGGCTACCTGGCCAACGGCTCCGAACCGTGGCGCCTTCCCGACGTCGAGGACCTGCCCGACATCTCGGTGCCGTTCCAGACCGAGCTCAACGCCGTCGACCGCGAAGGCAACGACGTGTTCTGGCCGTACCTCCGCGACGCCGACACGCTCGCCCGGCCGTGGGCGATCCCGGGGACGCCGGGGCTGATGCACCGCATCGGTGGGCTCGAGAAGGCCGACGGAACGGGGAACGTCAACTACACCCCCGAGAACCACGGCAAGATGGTGGCGTTGCGAGCGGCCAAGATCGCCCGTATCGCCGACGACCTGCCGGAGCTCGAGATCCAGGGCGATCTCGACGCCGAGCTGTGCTTGCTGGGCTGGGGGTCGACGTGGGCCGCGATCGACGCCGCGATGCAGCGCCGCCGGCGTGCCGGCCGCAAGATCGCTTGGATCCACCTCACCCACCTCAGCCCGCTGCCAAACGACCTCGGCGAGAAGCTGCAGCGCTTCCCGATGGTGCTCGTGCCGGAGCTCAACAGCGGCCAGCTCACCAGGTTGGTGCGGGCCGAGTACCTGGTCGACGCCAAGGCCTTCACCAAGATCATGGGCCTCCCGTTCACGGCCCGCGAGATCGAGAACGAGATCGAAAGGGTGTTGAGCGCATGACCGATGCCATGGTGAACCTGACATCGAAGAAGGACTGGGCGAGCGACCAGGAGGTCCGCTGGTGCCCGGGGTGTGGCGACTACGGCATCCTGCTGGCCGTCCAGCAACTGATGCCCGAGCTCGGCGTGTTGCCCGAGAACACCGTGTTCATCTCGGGCATCGGCTGTTCGAGCCGCTTCCCCTATTACATGAACACCTACGGCATGCACTCGATCCACGGACGCGCACCGGCCATCGCCACCGGCGTGGCGGTCGCCCGTCCCGACCTCGACGTGTGGGTGATCACCGGCGACGGCGACGGCCTCTCGATCGGTGGCAACCACCTGATCCACGCCCTGCGACGCAACGTCAACCTCACGATCCTGCTGTTCAACAACCGCATCTACGGGCTGACCAAGGGTCAGTACTCACCAACGTCGGAGGTCGGCAAGGTCACCAAGTCGACCCCGTTCGGTTCGGTCGACCCGCCGTTCAACCCGCTGTCGGTGGCGTTGGGAGCGGAGGCCAGCTTCGTCGCCCGCACCCACGACCTCGACCGCAAGCACATGATCGACGTGTTCCGCGCCGCCCACGACCACCGGGGTTCTTCGTTCGTCGAGATCTACCAGAACTGCAACGTGTTCAACGACCACCAGTTCGACGATGTCACCAAGCGGTCGGTGCGCGAGGAGATGATGATCGACCTCGTCCACGGTCAGCCGATCCGCTTCGGCGCCGACGGCCACCGTGGCGTCGTGATGGGCAGCGACGGCCAGTTGCGGCTGGTCGAGGTCGCCGATGTCGGCGAGGACGCGTTGCTCGTGCACGACGCCCATCGGCCCGAGCCGTCGTTGGCGTTCGCGCTCGCCCGGCTCAACTCCGACGATCACTCGCCAACACCGTTCGGCATCTTCCGTCAGTTCGAACGCACCGAGTACGCGAGCGCGGTCGGCGCTCAGCTCGCGGCCGCCTCCGAGCGCAAGGGTCCCGGCAATCTCGCCGACCTCCTGCGCTCGAACGGCACCTGGCACGTCAACTGACGCCCTTCAGCCACCGGCGACGCCACCGATCGCGGGGCCGAGGATCCACCCCTCCTCGCGCTCGACGAGCCCTCGATCGCCGACCGGCATGGGCGGATCGAACCACGTGTCCAGCTCGCCGGTTCGATCCGCGGCGGCCAGCACCGCCACCGTCTGGGTGACCTGCGACGCGTCCTTGACGACGTCGGGCGGATGCGTCACGGCGAACCAGCTCGGCCACAGCTCGGCGAGCACGACCGCTCCCGCGTTCGCCGCCGCCGGGCGCGGTCGGAGGCCGGTCGTGAACGGCCAGACCTCGACTCGGTGTGGATGGGCGCGCAACAGCGACGCCAGCACCGGGATCCCGACCAGCGCCTGACCGCCGACGCTTCCGGGATACGAGAGCTGCCACACCGAGAACGGGCGAAGCCCTCCGCCCCGGAGTACACGCTCGCACCGCCGGTACTCGGCGAGCGGTCCGACGAACGGCGGCTTCGTACACCGCAGCTGCAGCTGCTGCCGGGCGACCGGGCAGCCCCAGAACGGCCCGACCGTCGCTCCGAGCCGGCCATTGAGCTGCGCCGCGACGTCGAAGCGGTTGTTGGCGTTGCGATCGTCGTCGCGGATCAACTCGGTGAGCAGGTCCCATGTCGCACGCCACGGCTCGCCCGCCAGCCCGAGCGCCGCCGCGGTTCCGGTCGGATAGCCGAACGGGAAGTCGAATCCGATCAGAATCCGCCGGTCGGGCTGCGACCTGATGAGGTCGTCGAGGTACGTCGCGGCCTCGAGGCGGGTCGCGAGGTTGATCGGGTTCGGCGCTCGGTCGACACCGGCGGACGCGCACCAGATCGAGTCCCGACCCCGTTTCGCCGCGCCTGCGGCGCTCCAGTCGACGACGACGTGGACGTCGAAACGTGCCAACGTGCTCAGTTGACGACGGTGGCGATGACGGCGAAGTGGAGGACGGCCGCGACGACGGTGAAGCTGTGCCACACCTCGTGGTAGCCGAACGCACGCGGCCACGGATCGGGGCGCCGCAGCATCAGCACCGGGATCCCGATCGTGTAGGCGACGCCGCCGCCCACGAGCATCGCCAGCTGACCACCGGTCATGTATCGGGCGAACGCCGGCGCCACGGCGACCGACGCCCAGCCCATCGCCGGGTACAACGCGTGCCCGACCCACCGGACGCGGAACGCCGTCAGCTTGAGCACGACGCCGACGATGGCGCAGACCCCGACGACGACGAGGAGCGGGATCCCCCATGCGGGTGGGAGGGCGACGAGGCACATCGGGACGTACGTGCCCGTGATCAGCAGATAGATCATCGAATGGTCGAGTCGCTGCATGATGCCTCGCGCCCGAGGCGACCGGGCCAGCATGTGGTAGCCGGCCGACGTACCGAACAGCAGCAGCACCGTCGCCACGTAAACGGATGCCGCGACACGGGACGTCGGGCCGTTCGCCGCCAGGATCAACAAGACGCCAGCGGGGATGGCGACGAAGAACGCCGAGGCATGCAGCCAACCACGCCAGGTCGGACGCAGTTCGTGTGGGGTTCCGCCGAACACATGCCCACGGTACCCATCGATCGTGTCGATCGTGGCCGAATTGGACGTGTTCACACCGGCTTCATCGGTCGGTAACCGACGCCACTAGAGCAAGCACCGCATCCCCGTACTGCTCGAGCTTGGCCGGACCCACCCCCTTGACCCGGGCGAGATCGGCGAGCGTCGACGGGAGCGCGTCGGCAATCGCAACCAGCGTCTTGTCGTCGAACACGACGTACGCAGGCTTGCCCTGGCGAGCCCCCTCTCGAAAGCGTCGGAGCTCGTCGTACGCCCATGCCGACTCGAGCTTGACGGATCCGGTGGGCAATCGGAGCGCGCCGCGTTGACGACCGGCGGTGACCACCTGGGTCCCGACCCGGAAACGCCGAGTCGCCGCACCCTGGGCGGCGACCACGACCTCGTCGTCGAGCTCGGACACGACCCATTCGCTGCCCTGATCGACGAGCACGAGCCCCGGTGCCGCGGTGACCGTCGCCCGATCGAGGAGCGGATGGTCACTCGCTTCATTGCGGCGTAGCGCCGGCTCGCTGCGTTCACGGATCAGGGGAACCTCGGTGAGAACCGCCGGCGGCTCAGTGGTCAGTTCGACGATGAACGGGCTCGGGCGCCGGCTGGTGACGATCGTCGCGTGGCTGGCGGCCCGCGTGATCGCAACGTGCAGCAGGCGTCGCTCCTCCTCGATGTCGTCGGCCAGCCGGTGGGGGTACTGGTCGGCATCGGCGAGATGCACGATCACGTGCGGCCACTCCTGCCCCTTGACGCGGTGGACCGTGGCGAGCACCACGCCCCCCGGCTGGCGAGGCGTGGCGAGGCCGCTGCGCAACCACCGCTCGAACGTCGGCGCGTCGCTGTGTTGGGCGGCGAGGTGTCGGATGGCAGCGAGATCGTCGCCCTGCGCCGACCGGTTCATGCCGTGGCGCGTGGCATCGAGCGTTTGCACCGCGCCGGCCAACCCGAAGTCGTCGAGCAACACGTCGACGAGCGTGGCGGTCGGCGCA
Source organism: Ilumatobacteraceae bacterium (assembly GCA_035557475.1). Taxonomy (GTDB): domain Bacteria; phylum Actinomycetota; class Acidimicrobiia; order Acidimicrobiales; family Ilumatobacteraceae; genus JALOLG01. The sequence goes on along the minus strand of DATMDV010000276.1, from coordinate 5,336 downwards.
CCGTCGCTGCCGAGCTTCCGCAAGCGCTCGATGTCGTCGGCGAAGCTCGCCACCCGCTCGGTGTCGCGTTCGGCGTTGAGCCGCGCTGCGAGCCGGCGCAGGGCAGCGACGTCGCCCTGCTCCGCGACCCACTCGGCGACGCGCGGGTGCAACGGACGCGACGGCCGACGCAGCGCCTCGGTGAGGTCGTCGGGGGCGAACGCGCCGCCGCTTCCGGTGGCGAGGCGCAGCCAGGCGAGCACCGCCCGCACCGACGTGCGATCGGCGAACTCGAGCCCGACCCCTCCCGCCACCGGGACGCCGGCCTCGACGAGCGCCAACTGCACCGGCGCGAGCGACGCGTTGACGCGGGTGAGCACCGCCACATCGGTCGGCGCACCGCCGCCGCCCAGCGCGGCCACGACGGCGGCGGCCGTCGCAGCCACCGGGTCGTCAGAGGTATCGACCGACCAGCCACCGGGATCGACGGCAGCCGCCCGCATCGTCTTGCGGACCCGACGTCGGTTGTGGCGCAGCAACCGATCGACCGCTTCGACGATGCCGGCCGGACACCGGTAGTTGACCTCGAGCGGATGGTCGCCCGCACCGGGGAACAACGTGGCGAAGTCGATCAGCCACCCCGGATCGGCGCCGTTGTAGCCGTAGATCGTCTGGTCGTCGTCGCCCACGCCGAACACCGCCCCGCCCGGCGCCGACAGCAATCGGACGAGCAACAGGTGGGCCGGCGTGAGGTCCTGGAACTCGTCGACGAGCATCAGCCGGCACGCCCGTTGCGCCGCCGCCCGCGCGTCGGGCTGGCTGACGAGGATCTCGATGGCCCGGTGGATCTGGTCGTCGAAGTCGATGGCACCTTCACGTTCGAGCTCGGCGCGGTAGCTCGGCCATACCTCGGTGAGACCGTCGACGTCGCCGCCGTACCGCCGTTCGACCTCGAGCGGGTCGACCAACCCGAGGCGGATCGCGCTCAACGCTTCGATCCACGGCGCCACCGGGTCGGTGTTGCGGCGCTTCGGGAAGCCGATCAGCTTCGACAGCACGCGGCGGACGTCGGGTTCGTCGATGGTGCGCCACGATCGAGGTTGGGCGAGGAACGGCCGGACCCCATTGACGATGGCGAGCGCGATCGCGTTGAGCGTGCGGACCTGAATACCCGGGAGGTCGGCGGTGCGCTCGCGCATCTCTTCCTGAGCCCGCTTGTTGAAGGCGACGAGACTGACGGCGCTCGGCGGCAGCCGCCACCCCACGAGCAGGTGGCGGGCCCGCTCGGTGAGCACCCGTGTCTTGCCGGATCCGGCGGGGGCGATGATTCGGGCGGCACCACCGGCGTGCACGATCGCGGCACGTTGATCGGCGGCGACGTCGGCACCAGACACGTTCGAGATCGGCGGGGCGAGTGATCCGTGCTCGACGGCGATGGCGTGGAGCACCGGAATGCCGTCGACCGGGTCGGTGAAGCGCACCGGCCCGCCGTCGAGCCAGGCCGCTGTTCCGTCAGGGAGCACGACGTCGGTGGCGCCCCCGAACACGGCGCCGAGGGCGACCGCCCGATCGACGAGCCACCAGCTCGGCGCGGCGGGGTCGCGCCCGTCGATCGAGTTCGACCACGTCAGATGGTGCAGCTCGTCGCCGTCGAATGCGAATCGCGGGCCCAACTCGTGGATCGGCCGGCGCTCGACGGCCGGCGGCGGGATGTCGTCGACGAGCTCGATGACGACCCCATGGCGCTCGAAGGCGGCGGCGCGAAGGCGCTCGACGGTCGGAAGGGGTTGGCGGACGGCGTTCGAGTCGAGCCGGATCCGCTCGCAACCGGCCCACTCCGAAGGCTCGCTGCCACCGGCGGCGACGATGACGTTGCGCCCGAGGTGGTGCGGTCCGCGCCCGATCCCGTGGGCGATCACCTGGTCAGGCATCCGGGGAGCCGGTCGCTGCCCGGTCGCATTGGTGGTCGGGTCAGGTGCGGTCTCGTGCCCGCCCGGCGCTTCGCTGCGCTCCCAGCACTGCTTCACCTCGCCGGCTGTGGCGTGCGTGCCGCCGCAGTACACACAGGCGATGGCCATCACGCAGGGATCACGCCTCGACGTTACCGAAGGGGTGCGCGCCACGCATTTGCGCGCGCGTTCATTGGGGCGAAATGCGCAGTACACATCGATCCCGCAGGCTGTGTTCCATGGATCTCGTCACCGTTCCCGTGCTCGCCGGCGTACGGATCACCGCCGCCGATCATCCGAGCCTCGACACCGGCGTCGCCCGGTTCGCGGACGAGGTCAAGGCAGAACCGAGATGCTTCGGTCGGCCCGGCGGACTCGGGCCCAAGCCGTTTCCCTCTCTCATCGCGCGGGTGTGCTCGCGCGAGTCCGGCTTCCGGATCGCGGCCCTTCACGAGGGACGCGTGGTGGGCCTCGCCCGTGTCGACGACGATGGGGAGGTCTTCATCGTCGTCGTCGCGGCTGCCAGGGGCCGAGGTGTCGGGCTCGCGCTCGCACGCGCAATGGTCGAACGGGCGAGGGACCGTGGCTGCAGGCGTCTCGTACTGCGCTCGAGCCGGCGCAGCCGGGCGGCGGTCGCGCTCGCCGAGTCGCTGGGGTTCATCGTCGTCGATGCTGGTCGCGGCCGGATCGAACTGATCCTCGATCTCGTCCGAGCGGCCTGATCCGGTGCGCAACGCCAGCCGGTTCGGCCACTCTGAGTGATCATTTCGGCGGCTTTAGCACTCGGGGTAAGCCACCGATAGACAAGGGTGATGCCTCGAGCAACTGCGACGCCGTCTGAGTTCGACGCGCGCACGCTCCTGGACTGCGTCGACGACGTCATCGTGGTCGTCGACGACAACTTCCGGTTCACGTATGCGAACAGTGCGGCGCGATTGTTCCTCGGTTCGAACATCATCGCCTCGGCGGACAGCCCTGGGACCGAGTCCCTCGAGGTCGTGCATCCCGACGACGTCCAGCACGCGGCCGAGAAGTTCGCTGAGATCGCCGCCGACGACGAAGGCCGTGGAACGCTGCGACTGCGCGTGCGCGAAGGCGAGGGATGGCGTCCCGTCGAAGCGACCCTGACCAACCGGCGCGGCGTTCCCGGCATCAACGGCGTGGTCGTCTGCTTTCGCAACCTCACGCAGGAGGAACGCCTTCGGTCGAACCTCGAGACCCAGTTGCAGCTCGACCAGCACAACCGGGCGTTACGCAACGAGCTCCAGGAGCGCCAACGGTTCCTGTCGCGGCTGGTGCGGATCCAGAGCTCGATCTCCCGAAGGGCGCCGCTCGACGACGTCCTCGTCGCGATCGTCGACGGGACCACGCAGCTGTTCGGCGAGACGACGGTGTGTCTCCGGTTGCGCGATCCGTCCGATCCGAGCCGCCTCGTGCTCGCCGCGTCACACGGGATCGCTGACGATGTGCTCCCTCAGCTCTCCATGAGCTCGGACTTCGGCATCGGCGGGCTTGCGTACCGTGAGAATCGCAGCGTCGTGGTCGAGGAGTACGCCGACTTCCCGACCCCGACCCCGGCGCTGATCGGTCACGGCCTGCGGGCGGCAATGGCCGTTCCGGTGCGGTCCGACGGTGTCGCGGTCGGCAGCCTGTCGATCGGCACCCGCTGGTCGCAGACGTTCTCCGACACCGAGCGCGAGATGCTCGAGATCCTCGCCGAGCACGCGGGAATCGCACTGCTCGACGCGACCTCGCGCGAGAGCGTTCGGCTCGCCCTGACCGACCAGCTCACCGGGCTCCCGAACCGGCGCTTGTTCCTCGATCGCCTCACGCAGGGCATCGACGAATCCGTGCAGCACAACCTGCCTCTCGCCGTGCTGTTCATCGACCTCGACGGGTTCAAGGCGATCAACGACGGGCGCGGACACGCGGCCGGTGACGGAGTGCTCAAGGAAGTCGCCCGACGGATCGAGCGGACGATCGGCCGGGGCGATTCGGCGGCTCGCCTCGGTGGCGACGAGTTCGTGGTGATGCTCGAGAACTGCGCGCTCGACCGCGCCGCGACGATCGCTGACAACATCGCCAAGGCGATCCGGTCGCCGTTGCGGTTCGGCCGGCGCAGGTTCTACGTCGGTGCCACCGTCGGCGTGGCGATGGTCGACGACCAGCCGGTCGATGCCGAGGAGCTGCTGCGGCGGGCCGACATCGCGATGTATCGCGGCAAGCGGGAGGGACGCAACAAGGTCGTCATCTTCGAACCGTCGATGGAGCAGGCCGTCATCGCCCGCGCCGAGCTCGAAGCCGAACTGCGACTCGGCATTCGCAGCCGGGCGATCTACGCGGTGTTCCAGCCGGTCGTCGATCTGCGTACCGGCGCCGTGACGTCGGTCGAGGCCCTCGCCCGCTGGACGAGCGCGACGCAGGGTCCGATCGCGCCGACCCGCTTCGTCGAGCTCGCCGAACAGATGAACATGGTCGCCGAGCTCGACCTGGCGATGATCGAGTCGTCGTGCCGGTTGATCCGCGACGTCATCGATCCGCTCACCCAACAGCCCGTCAGCCTGTCGGTGAACCTGTCGCCCCAGCACCTCGACCACCTCGACGTCGTCGACGGGCTGCTCGTCGTGCTGCACGACGAGGACTTCCCCACGGCTCGGCTCATCGTCGAGGTCACCGAGACCGAGGCGATGCGCGATCCGGCCGGTGTCGGGACCCGCATCCGCGAGCTCCGCGAGCACGGCATCCGCGTCGCGATCGACGACTTCGGAACCGGCTACTCGTCGCTCGCCTACCTCGAGCAGTTCCCGATCGACTACGTGAAGATCGACCGGCGATTCGTCGAGCAGATCGAGAACTCGGACCGCAGCCGCAGCCTCGTCGAGTCGATGAGCCGGATGGTCCACTCGCTCGGCCTGACCGCCGTTGCCGAGGGCGTCGAGACACTCGAGCAGGCGCAGACGTTGCGCGCGATGGGGTTCGAGCTGGCGCAGGGTTTCTACTTCTCCCGTCCGGTCTCGGCCGACGAGCTCCCGGCGGCGATCGACGGCATCCCCTCGGTCGCGGGCGACTGGGTCGCGGTCACCGACTGACCGGCGCCGACACCGGCCGCGCCGCGGCCAGCCCTCGCGTTGCATACGCGAGCCAGATCGAGCCGAGCGCGCCGAGCGCGGTGAGGACCGCCAGCACCGACGAGTAGCCGATCGGCCGGGCGACGGTCGACACGATGACCGGGCTCGTCATCCCCGCGTAGGCAGCCGCGTAGAAGGCGCCCGTGAGCGCGCCGCGGTCGGCCGGCACGGTGATCCATTCCACCAGCCGCAAACCCGACGTCATTGCGATGCCGGATGCGACACCCATCGCGATCGCGGCCGGGAACAGGATCGGCCACGCGTCGGTGGCGAACGCGAC
>DATMDV010000275.1:0-3492 GCA_035557475.1 Ilumatobacteraceae bacterium | reverse complement strand
CCGATCTCGGCTCGCAGGTGACGATCCTCGAAGGGCTTCCGAAGATCCTCCCCGGACTCGACGCCGATGTCGCCAACATCGTCGTGCGCAGCTTCAAGAAGAAGAAGATCGACATCCGCACCGGGGTCAACGTCACCGGTCACACGCTCGACGGCAACGGCGGCACCGTGGTTCAGTTCGGCGACGGCGAGTCGGTCTCCGCCGACGCGGTCGTCGTGTCGGTCGGCCGCCGCCCGTTTGCCGATCAGCTCGGGCTCGAGGGCACCGGGGTCGAGGTCGACGAGCGGGGCTTCGTCGTGGTCGACGAGCTGTGTCGAACCGGTGAGCCCGGCGTCTACGCCGTCGGCGACCTGATCAACACCCCCCAGCTGGCGCACGTCGGCTACGCCGAGGCGATCGTGGTCGTCAAGCACCTGCTCGGCGAGAACCCCATGCCCGTGATGTACGACCGCGTGCCGTGGGCGATCTATTGCCATCCCGAGGTCGCGTGGGCTGGTCCCGGTGAAGACGCCGCGGCGGCCGCCGGCCTCGACGTCGTGGTGGGCAAGCATCCGTACAAGTTCAACGGCCGGGCCCAGATCGTCGGCGAGGCCGAGGGCATGGTCAAAGTCGTCGCCAAGAAGAACGCCGACGGCACGCCGGGTCAGGTGCTCGGCGTTCACATGGTCGGTCCCTGGGTCACCGAGCAGTTGGTGGGCGGATACCTGGCCGTGAACTGGGAGGCGACCGTCGACGAGGTCGCCCAACTCATCCAACCCCACCCGAGTCTCACCGAGGTGTTCGGTGAGACGATGCTCTCGCTCACCGGCCGCGACTTCAACGGCTGATCCGAAAGGCACCCCACACGCACATGGCTGACGTCACGCTTCCCCAACTCGGTGAGACCGTCACCGAGGGCACCATCACGCAGTGGTTCAAGCAGGTCGGCGACGCGGTCGCCGCCGATGAACCGTTGTTCGAGGTCTCGACCGACAAGGTCGACACCGAGGTGCCGTCGCCGATCGCCGGCGTCGTCACCGAGATCCGGGTCGCCGAGGGCGAGACGGTCGATGTCGGCACGGTGATCGCGGTGATCGGCGATCAGGGCGCCGCCCCCGACGGCGCCGCACCGGCCGCGCCCGCTCCCGAGGCGGCACCGGCCCCGGCCGCCGAAGCCGCGCCGGCAAAGGACGCCGAAGCCGCACCGGCTGAAGCACCTGCCCCGGCAGCCGAAGCCGCACCGGCTCCGGCGCCTGCCCCGGCAGCCGAAGCCGCACCTGCCCCGCCCCCGGAGGCGGCTCCGGCCCCGGCACCAGCACCTCCCGCGGAACAGCAACTGACCGAGCCACCGCCCGCACCTGCCGCCGACGCCGCGCAGCCGGCGCCGGCCGACGGACGGTTGTTGTCGCCCGTTGTGCGCCGACTCGTGAACGAGCACGGCATCGATCCGGGTGCGATCACCGGAACCGGCCCGGGTGGGCGGATCACGCGCGAGGACGTGCTCGACTACATCGACGCCAATGGCAGCCGTGCGGCGGCGCCCGAACCGGCCGCGGCCGGGGCCCCGCCAGCGCCGTCGGGGGCGGCCGCTCCCGCCGCTCCGGCCGAGGCACCGGCGCCCGCCGCGCCAGCGCCCGCTGCTCGGCCGGCGCCGGCACCACAGGCGGCACCTGGCGAGCGCGACACGCCGGTCAAGTTGTCGAAGATCCGTCGCCTCACCGGCGATCACATGGTGATGAGCAAGGCCACCAGCCCGCACGCGTTCAGCGTCGTCGAGGTCGACTTCGCCAAGGTCGACGTGACGCGCTCGAAGCTGAAGGAAGAGTGGAAGGCGACCGAGGGCTTCAGCCTCACCTACCTCCCCTTCATCTCGCGGGCGATCATCGACGGCCTCGCCGAGTTCCCGCACCTCAACGCGAGCGTCGCCGACGACTCGCTCGTCGTGCACAACTACATCGACCTCGGCATCGCCGTCGACCTCAACTACGAGGGGCTGCTGGCGCCCGTGGTCCGCGACGCCGAGAGCAAGCGGCTGCGCGCCATCGCCCGCGAGATCAGTGATCTCGCCAACCGTGCGAAGACGCGCAAGCTCAGTCCCGACGAGATCCAGGGTGGCACGTTCACGATCTCCAACAACGGCTCGGCGGGCTCGGTGCTCACGATGCCGATCATCAACCAGCCGCAGGTGGCGATCATCTCGACCGACTCGATCGTGCGTAAACCCGTCGCCGTACCGCTACCCGACGGTGACGAGGCGATCGTCGTGCATCCGGTCGGGAACCTGGCGATGAGCTGGGACCATCGGGCATTCGACGGCGCCTACGCGGCCGGGTTCCTGAAGCGGGTCAAGGAGATCCTCGAGACTCGCGACTGGGACGCCGAGGTCTGACGGTGCCGATCGCGGACCTCAGCCCCCTCCGGATCCGCTGGTTGGGGAGGGTTCCGTACCGCGAGGCGTTGGCCATCCAGACGGCGTTGTTCGAGCACGGCCGCGAGCAGCACCTGCTGCTGCTCGAGCACCCCCACGTGTTCACGTACGGCGCGCGTTCCGACCTCACGGCCAACCTGCTGTGCGATCCGGCTGCGGTCGGCGCCGAGCTCGTCGCCGTGAAGCGTGGTGGCGACATCACGTATCACGGGCCGGGCCAAGTCGTCGGCTATCCGATCCTGTCCGTCGACAACGCGCTCGGTGCAGCCGATCACGTCCGAGGCGTGGAGCAGCTGCTCATCGATGCCCTGACCGAGCTCGGCCTGCGCCGAGCGGGTCGCCTCGCCGAGTACCCCGGCGTGTGGGTCGACGCCGACGGGCCGAACCCGCGCAAGATCGCGGCGATCGGGGTGCGCCTCGCCCGCGGCCGCACCATGCACGGATTCGCGCTCAACATCGCCACCGACCTGACGTACATGCGCGAGCACATCGTGCCGTGCGGCATCGGCGACCGGCCCGTCACGTCGCTCGCCGAGGAGGGTGTCGACGTGGCGCTCGAGCGAGTCGTCGATGTCGTCGCCCGGCTCGCCGCGGCGCGTTGGGCGGGCGGTGCCGGCGAGCGCCAGGACGTCGCCTGGAAGCACCGTCCCGACGACCTCAGCCGGTTCTCGCAGGGCAAGGGCCCGGGCGAACCGGTCCGCCTGGTTTCGCGCCTCACCGATGCGGGTGTGGCGGCCGGGTTGTCGATCGAGAGTCGCAAGCCCGAGTGGCTGCGACCGATGGTGAAGCACGGGCCGGAGGTGTTGACGCTGCGCCGCACGCTCCGTGAGCTCGATCTCGTGACCGTCTGCGAGGACGCCGGCTGCCCGAACCTCTCGGAGTGCTGGGCCGACGGCACGGCCACGTTCATGGTGCTCGGCGACAGGTGCACGCGGGCCTGGGGGTTCTGCCTCGTCGACACCCGCAAGCAGATGGCGCCCGACGCCGACGAGCCGACGCGGGTGGCGGAGGCCGTCGACCGGATGGGACTCGACCACGTGGTGCTGACGATGGTCGCCCGGGACGACCTCGACGACGGCGGGATG
>DATMDV010000274.1:0-18028 GCA_035557475.1 Ilumatobacteraceae bacterium | reverse complement strand
CGATCTGTGCAGAGCGGATCGACGCCCAGCAAACCGCTCCATCAGGTCGAACGATGCGCTGGTCCACGTCCGAGGCGCTTGCACCTCGTTCTTGAAGTCCGACATTGTCGGGATGCAGGAGCGCTTGCAGTCGCATCGTGTGCAACTCGTCGAGCTCGCGGTTCGTCAGCTCACACAGGGCACGGTTGGCCCGCACGATGAGCCCGTTGGCGTCGACGAGCGCGATCCCGATCGGGGAGGACCCGAACGCGATCCGGAACAGCTCCTCGGTCTCGCGAAGCGCATGTTCCGCCTGACGACGAGCGGTGATGTCGCTGACGGTGCCGACGTAGCCTCCACCGGACGCGGCCTCGTCGACCCGGGCGCTGTGCGAATGCACCCACGAGACCTCGCCACTCGGCCGGACGACGCGGAACTCGGCGTCGAACTCGAAGGTCGCGTCGATCGATCTCGTCCACGCCGCCACCACCCATTCGCGATCGTCGGGATGCAGTCTGTCGGTCCAGCCATTCCCGTAGGCGGCGTCAACGGTCATGTCGTAGATCTCGCACCAACGGTCATTGACGTACGTGCATTGACCATGCGCGTCGGTGTGGTAGATGCCGACCGGAGCCGACCATGCAAGCACCCGAGCCCACGCCTCGCTCGTGACCAGATCGGCGGTGCGCTCCGCGATCCGAGCCTCGAGGCTCGAGTTCAGGACGCGGAGTTGTTCGTTGATCAGCACCCGCTCGGCATGGGACCGGTTGATGGCGCGTGCCATGTGCACGGCGACGACCGACACGCCGGACGACGCGAAGATCACCATGAACGCCAGACCGACCTCGGTCTGATACCACCCGGCGTGCTCGCCGAGCAGCGTCAACTTGGCGACGAGGGGCACACCGACGAGCGCCAGCGGCAGGATTCGACGCAGCACCGTCGCGCCTGGATCGTCACCTCGCAGGAGCCAAGCCAGCACGCCGTTGGGAACACTCGCGAGGAGGCCGACGCCGAGAATCGACAACACCGCGGCGGCGTGCGCCGACATCGTCGAGGGTTGACCGACGTCGTAGAGCGTCGTGACTCCGAACAGGTAGCCGAGCGATCCCAGCCAACCGATCGCAAGGATGACGACGGCCGCGCCCGTTGCCGTGCTCCGGCGACCGAGCCGGAGCGAGATCAGCGCGAACGCCCCGAGGCACAGACACACAGCAGTGCCGACGGCCATCCGGCCCGGATCAGCTGCCCCGGCGGCATCGCGGAACACGGCCTCATCGATCCCGAGACTCCACCCGGTCGGGTACTGCACGAGCGTGAGCGTGCCGACGGCTCCGGCGGTCACACACGCCGCGAGTGCAGCCCGCGTTTGGGCGCCCGCCGCCACCCCGACACCGAGGAACGCGAGGCACAACGCGGTGTTGAACTTCAGCGTCAAGGCGTCCCGACCCACCCGTGTCAACGACCCCACGTCGAGGAACCACCCGAGCATCACGGTGAGCCCGGCCGTGGCGACCACGAGACCAGTGGCGATCGCCCACATCCTGAGTGCCCGGTACGGGGCAACGCCCGCGACGGGTTCCGAGCCGCGGTTGGTTCGACGAATCAGGTCTCGTCCCACCGAGGCGTGTTCGGGCAGCCTCGTTGGGCTTCTCACATCACGTATATCGGCCACAAGTCGGCAAAGGTGAGGCATCTCGGGGTGGAATCGTGTCGACCCACTCGCCCGACCCTGCAATCTGAGCCGCCGCCTGACCAGCGACAGGTACGTTTCTTGGCGATGTCGGTGCTGGACGTACGGGTGCTGGGACCGTTCGTGGTCGTGCGCGCTGGCGAGCCAGTGCCGCTCGGACGTTCCAAGCTGCGCGATCTGCTGGCGCTGCTCGCCGCCCACGCGCCCGACCCGGTCTCGCCCGACGCCATCGTCGATGCGCTCTGGCAGGGTTCCGCTCCGCCATCGGCCCGCAAGGTCGTGCAGAAGCACATCTCCGAGTCGCGCCAGCTGCTCGGCCGGTCGCACGTGGTATCGCTGCCCGGTGGGTACGCGTTGCGCGAGGTCAGTGTCGACGCGGCAATGTTCGCCACCGCCTACGAGCAGGCTCGGTCAGCCGAGCCGGGGGCGGTCTGCGAGCTGCTCACCGATGCCCTCGCGACGTGGCGCGGCGAGCCGTACGCCGACATCGACCTCGATCGCCTCGCACCCTCGAGGGCGCGCCTGAACGAGCTGCGCGTCGCGGCGATCGAGCACCTGAACGAGGCGCGATTGGCGCTCGGCGTCTTCGGGCCGCTGATCGCCGATCTCGAGCGGTTGACCGTCGAGCATCCCGTGCGGGAAGGGCTGTGGAGCCAGCTCATGCGGGCGCTCTACGGCACCGGCCGCCAGAGCGATGCCTTGCGCGCGTACCAACGACTTCGCGCGGTCCTGGCGCGGGAGCTCGGCATCGAACCCTCAGGTGAGCTGCGCCAGCTCGAGCAGCGGATCCTGGCCCAGGATCCCGATCTGATCACCATCCACGCAACGGATGCCGAGGTCGACTTCGAGGATGCACACCGTCGAGTGATGACGGTCATCGCGGTCGAGCTCGACGATGCGGTCGGCGACGACCCTGAGGACCGGGCCCGCTCGGTGAAGGCGGCCCACGAGCAGATCCGTGGGTGGTGCAAAGCCGAGGATGGCACCCTCGAGAGCGCGATGGGTTCACGTCTGCTGATCGCGTTCGGAGCACCAGCGCACGAGGACGACGCCGATCGAGCCGTGCACCTCGCCAACCACGTCGTCGCCCAACTACCCACCGCGAAGGCGTCGCTGGCAACGGGCTGGGCGCTCGTGCAACCGGAGCCGGAACCCGGCCCGCACATCGTCGGCAGCGTGGTGGAGGTTGCATGCTCGCGACTCGCCACCACAGCTGCCGGCACGGTCCACGTCGACCAGTCGACGACGACAGCACGTTCGCGACCGATCGAGGACCCGCCGTTCGTCGGTCGCGAGCGCGAGCTGGCCATCGCCGGCGAGCTGCTCGGCCGGACGCTCGAGGGGCATGGCCCACAGGCGATCTCGGTGCGCGGCGAGCCCGGCGTCGGCAAGACGCGCCTCGTTCGCGAGCTGCGCCAACGCTCCGCCGACGTGGCGAGATGGCTTCACGTCCGCTGTTCCGACCGGGCGCCGCCGTCAGCTCCGCTCGGAGCCATCGTCCGTGCACACATCGCCTTGCCCGAATCAGCTACACCGTCGGAGTGGCTCGACGGCTTCGACCGGCTGCTCGGGACGTTGCTCGCCGACACCGACGAGCGTGAGTGGATTCGTCGCCAGCTGGGCCCCGCCGCCGGGCTCGGAGAGCCGCCGATCGCGGAACGATCGGAGATCGTCGCCGCGTGGGTGACGTATCTCGCCGCATTGGCACGTCAGACGCCGACGGTCATCGTGTTCGACGACGTCCACCGCGCCGATCCCGCGTTCGACACGTTGCTCGCCGACTGCTTCGCGCAGCTGCGAGACCTTCCACTGCTCGTCCTGTCGACGGCGCGGCCCGAACATGCCGAACGCCTCCATCAGTACGTCGGCACCGACAACCTCACATTCACGTTGCGCGGACTCGACGCGTCGGAGACCGACCAGCTGCTCGACCACCTGCTCGCCGACGACCCAGTGACGGAGGCACAACACGCGCTCGTGCGGACCCGGTCGTCCGGCAACCCGTTGTACGCGATCCAATTCGCCCGCATGCTGCGCCAGCAAGGTTGGAGCGGATCGATCCCGCACTCGACCCGGTCGTTGATCTCGGCGCGCCTCGACCTGCTCGCCCCGCTCGAACGAGCCATGCTCTTCGCGGGAGCGGTCGCCGACCAGCCGTTCGGCCCCGCTCAGTTGGCCGCCATGCAGGGAGTCGACATCACCGGTGTGGAGCTGGCGCTCCGGCACCTCGTCGACAAGGCGTTGCTGAACGCGACCGCCCGTGACGAGTTGTCGTTCACGCATGATCTCGTTCGCGAGGTTGCGTACGAGCATCTGTCGAGGAGCGGACGCGTCCGGTTGCACGAGGCCGCCGCGGCGTGGATGGAGCAGGAGGCCGGGGACCGCATCGCCGACGCGGCGGTGGGGATCGCGAGTCAACTGTCCGCCGCCGCGACCGCGCACGAGGAGGACGGCGAGGACGCGACCGATCAACGTACACAGGCGTTCCGCCTCCTGATCGTCGCCGGAGATCGGCTGCGGGGACTGGGCATCGAAGACACCGCGAGCCGGCTCGCCGAAGCGGCGCAGGCCGACCACGCCGACGCCGAGGTCGCCGAGTTGCAGCGTCAACGTGCCGTTGCGCTCGCCCGCGTCGGGCGCCTCGACGAGGCCGCCGGCGCGGCCCGTGTCGGTCTGGTGGCGGCGCGCAACGTCGACGATCGTCCACTCCAAGCGCGGCTCAGCGCCGTGGTCGGAGAGGTCGAGTGGCTGCGCGGCAACACCGCATCGTGCATCGACTCGCTCGAGGAGGCGATGACCCTCGTCGACGACCTCCCGATGGATCGGGCGGCGACAGAAGCGCTGGCGACGCTGGCGTTCGTCACCGCCCTGCTCGGCCGCCCAGCGGAGGCCATCGAACTCGCCGAGCGCGGTCTCGGCCTCGCCCGCAGCCACGGGATGGCCGACCGCGAAGTCCGTTGCCTCAACGCCCGCGGTGCGGCACTCCTGCTCCAGGGCACCATCGAGGGCTACAACGACTTCCTGCGGGCGCTCACGCGAGCCCTCGAAGCCGGACTGGGCCACGAGAGCGCGATGGCGTATCACAACCTCGCCGAGTTGCAGTTGCAAGGGGTCGGGACGGCCTCGAGCAGCGAGTTGAACGAACGCGGCCTCGAGCTCGCCGAGCGACGCGGTCTCACACTCGCCGCCGACTGGCTGCGAGCGAACCGTGTCCAGCTGTTCTTCGAAGCGGGGCGGTGGGACGAGGCCCTCGCCATCGCTGGCGAGGTGCTCGCCAACGAAGCGCGTTCGGGACACGGCCAGGCAGGCACCATGTGTGCGGTGGGGTCGGCGCGCATCCACGTGTGGCGCGGCGACCTCGATGACGCGATGCGGCTGATGCACACATTCCTGCCGCGCGCCCGCCAGCACGCCGTCATTCAGCAGATCGGACCAGCGCTCGTCGTTGCCGGCTTGGTCATGACCGCCTGCGGACGGGCCGACGAGGGCGCCGCGTACGCAGAGGAGTACTGCACGTTGACCGAAGCCACGCGCGCATACCGGCACATGGAGATGTCCGACGTGGTGCGCCTGCTCGTCGCCGCGTCGCGACCCGATCGTGCGGCGGCCGCGGCCGACAACGACGTGCTTCCCACCTTCCGCAACGAGTGTGAGACGCGTACCGCCGACGCAACGTTGGCGTTGGCGCGTGGAGACGCCATCGCCGTCGACACCTTCCGGCAGGCCGCCGCGCTGTGGAGAGCGTTCGGACACCCGCTCGAGGAGTATCTCGCGCTCACGTGCGCAGGCGCCGTGCGTCCGGATTCCGAGGGGGCCGAGCGCGCCGCCCAGCTCGCAGCCGACCTGCGCCTCGCGAGTCAGTCGGTGGCGACGCTCTGCGCGCGTCCCGCTGCAGCGGGCGGCTGAGTGGCGCCGCTCTACCCGTTCGCGACCGGTTCGGAACCGCCCGGCGCGACGCTCCGTGGAGACTTCGCGGCTCGCGGCCGCCCGACCGAAAGGATTCCAGCATGCAGGCGAAGACCGCCTATACCAGCGCGTTGCAGCTCGGCGACGACGCACCCGACTTCACCGCCGAGACCACCGAGGGAACGTTCCGGTTCCACGAGTGGCTCGGCGACGGCTGGGGTGTCCTGTTCTCGCACCCGAAGGACTTCACCCCCGTGTGCACGACCGAGCTCGGCGAGGTCGCCCGCATCAAGAGCGAGTTCGACCGGCGCAACGTGAAGGTCATCGGCCTCAGCGTCGATCCGCTCGAGTCCCATCACCGCTGGGCGGCCGACATCGCCGAGACCCAGGGACACGCCCCGAACTTCCCGATGATCGCCGATCCCGATCGCGTCGTCAGCGACCTCTACGGGATGATCCATCCGAACGCCAGCGACACCACCACGGTCCGATCGGTCTTCGTGATCGGTCCCGACAAGAAGGTCAAGCTGATGATCACGTACCCCCAGAGCACGGGCCGCAACTTCAGCGAGGTCCTCCGGGTGATCGACTCACTGCAGCTGACGGCGAAGCACAAGGTCTCAACGCCGGTCAACTGGAACCAGGGTGACGACGTGATCATCATCCCGGCGGTCAGCGACGACGAGGCGCGGGAACGCTTCCCCGGCGGATGGAAGACGGTCAAGCCCTACCTCCGCATCGTCCCCCAGCCGCAGTAGTCGACGAAAAAGCGATGAGCCGCCGGCACGTGGCCGGCGGCTCCTTCGCAAATCGAGGGTGTCGTCAGATCACCCGGACGTTTTGCGCTTCCTCACCCTTTCGGCCGGGGGCGACGTCGAACTCGACGCGCTGGCCTTCGTCGAGCGACTTGTAGCCCTCGCCTTGGATGTTGGAGAAGTGGACGAAAACATCGTCGCCCTGTTCACGCGAAATGAAGCCGAAGCCCTTCTCGACGTTGAAGAACTTCACGGTACCTGTAGTCAAAGCATGCTCTCTTCAGTTTTCGAGCCGGTCCGTATGACCTGCTCGCACCTACACCCTACGGGGTCGCGAGCGATCCCGGTCATTTGACGTGACAACTCAGGATGCGACGCGGCGTGGCTTGAAGCTCGAGCGGGGCAGGCTGCCGACCGCAACGGTCGACACGTCGACCGGGACACCGAGCGCTTCACCCAATGCTGCAGCCAGATCTGCGCCCGATCCCTCGTCCTCGATGCGCACGTGCAACGACCGACCGTCGGGATCCTTGGCGAGCTGGAACTCCGGCGAACCAAGCGGTTCGAGCGCGAGCTGGACGTCGAGCGGCAGCAAGAGGCGACCGTCGACGTCGACCGCATCGGCGCCGCGGCCGAGCAGGGTGTACCGCGGCCCGGTCTCCCCGCACTCACACGTCCCGCGGGTGACGGTGACGATGTCCTGCAGGTCGTAGCGGATGAAGTGCGCGTCGATGCCGAATGCCGACACCACCAACGTCCCGCGTTCGCCGTCGGCGACCTCGCGGCCGGTCTCGGGATCGCACGCCTGGACCACGAAGTGGTCGCCTGCGACGTGCAGCCCACTGTGGAACGAGCAGTCGGTCGTCGCGAAACCCGAGATCTCCGACGCTCCCGACGTATTTCGGATGCGCACGCCGTACGCGGTCTCGACGCGTGTGCGCGGCGCCTCGAACTGGACACTCGCCTCCAGGAACACCAGGATCGAGCCGTCCATCATCGCCGGGAGGTCGATGCCGGTCGCCGCCGCCGCCTCCTCGTAGGTGCGCAGCTGGTCACTCGTCATCATGAACGCGGTCGGCTGCAGGATCTCCCAGAGGCGGAGGTGCTCGGCGGCGATGTCGACCGTGAACGGCGGGCCGACGGCGATCTCGAGCGCGCCGATCGTGAGGTACGACCGGCCACCCGTCACGTTCGTCGGGTAGATGCCTTGGGGCCAGCTGTGGGTGAACCGATCGCCGGCACGCACCCCATGGCGCCACATGTTCCGCACGCCGATCGCCCCGGCGACCTCGAAGTCGTTCGGTCCGTAGAAGATGATCGTCGGCGTCCCGGTGGTGCCGGTCGACGAGCCGACCCGCACGGCGTCCTCGAGACCGATCACGCGGTGCGTGCCGAACGGCGGGTGCGCCGCCTCGTCGGCCCGGATCAACGACTTGTCGAACCTCGGGATCTCGTCGAGCGGTGGCATCTCGTCGGCACCGAAGCCCGCCGCCTCGAAGCGCTCGCGGTGGAAATGCACGGGCAACTCCCACGCGCGGGCCCACTCGGCGCGGAGTGACATCTCGGCGTGCGCCGCCACGTCGGCCGGATCACGCGTCTGAACCTCCGCGTCCCACAGCTCGCCTCGTTCGTCACCCATGCACGACCCTCCACAACACCTGGCTCACAACCGGCTCAGCGCCCGGGATGGCGCTGGTAAATCAGAATACTGTATTCGGTTTAGAAGAGATCGCCGCCGGTCGCCGGCGCGGTCGTGCCGTACTGCTCGTAGGCCTTCAGCACGTTGCGGCCGATCGTCCAGCGATGCACCTCGTCGGGTCCATCGACGAGCCGCTGCGCCCGCACCTGCGTGTACCACGACGCCAGCGGAGTGTCGTGGGTGTAGCCGAGCGACCCGTGGATCTGCATCGCCGTGTCGACCACGTTGTGGATCATGTGGGCGATGTAGTTCTTGGCGATCGAGTTCTCTTGTCGGAGATCGGCACCGCGCTCCATCTTGTAGGCGAGGTGCAGCACCATCAGCCGCGTCACGTACAGCTGGGTGGCGCAGTCGGCGAGCATCCACTGGATCCCCTGCCGTTCGGCCAGCGGCTTGCCGAACGTCACCCGCTCGAGCGCCCGCGCCGCAGCCATGTCGAGCGCGGCCTGCGCCTTGGCGATGCTCCACATGCCGTGCCGGAGGCGGCCGTAGCCGAGCCGGTGCTGCCCCATGGAGAACCCCTGACCGCGCCCGCCGAGGACGTTGTCGCCGGGCACCACCAGGTCCTCGATGACCACCTCGGCGTGACCGCCCGTCACCTCGTCGCCGAACCGCGGGAACGACGACTCCCCCATCGTCGGGATGTCGCGCACGATCCGAAAACCCCGGTCGGGGAGCTCGACGAGGAACGTCGTGAACTGTTCGTGGCGCGGCGCTTCGGGATCGGTCCTCGCCATGACGAGTG
This sequence comes from Ilumatobacteraceae bacterium, assembly GCA_035557475.1. Taxonomy (GTDB): domain Bacteria; phylum Actinomycetota; class Acidimicrobiia; order Acidimicrobiales; family Ilumatobacteraceae; genus JALOLG01. The sequence goes on along the minus strand of DATMDV010000274.1, from coordinate 9,251 downwards.
CCAGCTGCGAGATCCGGGCGCTGCTCGCGAACCACTTCTCGCCGTTCAGCACCCAACCGGCGCCGACCGGCTCGGCTCGCGTGCGAATCCCGGTCGCGTCGGCGCCGGCGGCGCGCTCGGTCATCGAGAAGCACACCCGGATGTCGCCGTTCACGAGCGGCACGAGATAGTTCTGCTTCTGCGGGTCGGTGCCGTGCTCGATGAGCGTCAACATCGTTGCGTCCTGAGGTCCCATGCAGTTGAACGCCCAGGCGGCGAGATGTGAGAACGACCGGCCGACCTCGATCTGCACGAGCGCGTTCTCGAGGTGGCCGAGTCCCATCCCGCCCCACGCGGCAGGGACGAACGGGCACCACAGGCCCTCCGCCCGAGCGAGTCGCTGCAGGTCGGCCACGATGTCGAAGTACGGACGCGTTCCGATCTCGTTCTCAGCGGGCAACACGTGCTCGTCGATGAATGTGGCGACGCGGATACGCGTCGCCTGCATCGAGTCGGAGATCTCGAAGTCGATCATCGTGCCCCTCGAAGCGTTCAGCCCGTCTGACGGTAGGCGCCGCCGTCGACCCGCACGAGCACGCCGGTCACCCAGGCCGAGGCCTCGCTGGCGAGCCACAATGCGGTGCCGATGAAGTCGTCCGCCACACCAGCTCTGCGCAACGGGTTGGTGGAGCCGGCGAGCTCGCGTTGCTCGTCGGTCCACGCCAGCGCGATGTCGGTGAGGACCCCACCCGGCAGGATCGCGTTCGCGCGCACGGTCGGACCGAACGCGCTGGCGAGCCCGATGGTGAGCGCGTTCAGGCCGGCCTTCGCGCACGCGTAGACGAGTTCGTTGGCGCCCGGACGCAGCGAACCGATCGTGCCGACGTTGATGATGCTTCCGCCGCCCGCGGCAGCCATGCGCGTCCCAACCAGGGCGCCGAGTCGGAACGGCCCCTTCAGGTTCACACTCTGGACCTTGTCGTAGTACTCCTCGGTGATCGACGCCAGGTCGGGGTAGAGCGGCGACATGCCGGCGTTGTTCACGAACACGTCGCACCGCCCGAACTCGTCGTACACCGTGTCGATCAGCCGATCGCACTCGTCCCAGCGCCCGACGTGGCAGGCGACGGCGAGCGCCCGCCGGCCGGTCGCCTGCTCGACCTCGGTGGCCGTGGTCCGGCAGTTGTCGATCTTGCGGCTGGCGATCACGACGTCGGCCCCGGCGCGAGCGAAGCTCTCGACGATCGCCCGACCGATGCCGCGGCTCCCGCCGGTCACGACGGCGACCTTGCCGCTCAGGTCGAACAGGTCACGTGGGTCGGCGCTCGGGTTCATGGTGCCCATTCTTTACACGCGCGCTCCGCTCGCGAACGCCGCCGCCGACCGCATCAGGCGGTCGATGGCCGGCGCGGTGTTCTCCGACTCCGGAATGCCGGCGGCCTTGCGGCGCGAGTACGGGCCCTCGAGGATGATCGCCAGCTTGAACAGCGAGAGCACCTCGTAGTAGGCGATCGCCGACATGTCGCGTCCACTGCGGTCGGCGTACCGCGATGCCAACTCCGAGCGCACGGGGAGACCATCGCGCGGCTCGATGTCGATGTGCAGGCTCGGCTCCTCGCCCGGTTCCGTCCAGCGCGCCAATAGATGACCGATGTCGAGCAGCGGGTCGCCGATCGTGCCGGTGTCCCAGTCGATCACCGCCGCCAGGCGATCCGTCGTGGTCCACGACGCCATCACGTTGTACGGGCTGTAGTCGCCGTGCATGATCGCCGGCGGGCTCATCGTCGGCCGGTTGGTGTCGAGCCAGCTCGCCACGACATCGAGCTCGGGGATGTCCCGCGTCCGGTATCGATCGAGCTGGGCGAGCCAGCGCGGCACCTGCCGCTCGAGGAAGCCGTCGGGTTTGCCGAGCCCGTCGAGCCCGGCCGCGACCCAGTCGACGTGGGCGAGCTGAGCCAGCGCGTCGACCATCGCGTACGCCAGGGCGCGTCGAGCGGCCGGGTTGTCGTACGGGGGCGGAAGTGATCCGACGGGAGTGAAGCCGTCGACGACGTCCATCAGGAGGAACGGCGCCCCCAACACGTCGACGTCGTCGCACAGCAGGAGCGGTCGCGGGTGTGGGACGTCCGTGCCCTCGAGCGCCGAGAGCAGCCGCCACTCGCGCACCATGTCGGAAGCACCTGGAGCGTTGACGACCTCCGGCGGCCGGCGCAACACCCACTCGTGCCCACCCCTGCGGACGCGGAACAACGCGTTGCCGGAGCCGGTCGCCTCGCCCATCCGCTCCACGTGCAGCGGTGCCCCGCCACCCGGAAGCCGGTCGCCGATCCACGCGTCCAGCCGCCGCTCGTCGACCAGCCCCGGTTCTGTCTGCTCCGATCGCCGCAAACGCGCCATCTCACGCAGACAGAACGGGGTGGTTCTCGGCCCAGGCCGTCATCGCCCGCCGTGTGAGCGGTCCCGGGGCTGCGGTCAGCTCCTTACCGTCGACGCGCCGGATCGGGTGGACGTCGCGGCTCGTCGACGTGAGGAAGGCCTCGTCGGCCTCCGCGAGCGCACTGATCGGGAGGTCGGCCTCGACGATCTCGGGGAACCACTCGAGCAGCAGCTCGCGCGTCACTCCCGCGAGGCAGCCACTCGCCAGGGTCGGGGTGACGAGCCGCCCTTCGTGGGCCACCACGACGTTCGTTCCGGTCCCCTCGCACAGCTCACCGCGTGTGTTGGCGAAGATCGCCTCGTCTGCGCCACAGCGGTGGGCATGCCGGAGGGCGATGATGTTGTCGGCGTAGGAGATCGTCTTCAATCCGGCGGTCGGCCCGCGCTCGTTGCGCGTCCACGGCGCGATCACGACGTCGGTCGTGGGGCCCCAAGGCGCCATCGGCGCAACTGCCGCCACAACTGTCGGGCGCGTCCCGACCGCGCCGGTGCCCATCGGCGTCGATCCACCGGTCACGGTGATGCGCAGCCACGACGGCGACACCTGCGCCTGCTCGGTTGCCATCAAGTCGTCGACCGCGGTCTGCACCACGTCGAGATCGATGTCGATGCCGAGCGGGCTCGCCGACGCCACGAGGCGCCGGAGGTGGCGGGTGAGCGCGAACGGCCGCCCGTCGAGCACCTTGATCGCCTCGAACACCCCGTCGCCGACCAGGCAATGGTCGTCGGGACGCAACACGTGGTCGTTGGGCGAGACGAGCGAACCGTCGACCCACATCGCCATCGGGAGCGGTCGGTCGGAGCCACTGGGCTCGTTGGCACTGCTCCGATGAACGGACACGTCCTGCATGAAGAGTATCCTGAATGAACGCGACCCGGGCGTCAACGCGAACCGGGCGAGATCCGACAGCACGTCGCCCTGGGGGTCATTGAGTGGACGATCCGATGAAGGCGGAGCTCGATCGGCGCACGTCGTTGACGTTCGGCGACCTGACCCGCGAACACCGGCGCAGCCGCCCCGACCGCCCCGCCGTGGTCGACGGCGACATCCGGTTCACGTATCGCCAGCTCGACGAGCGGTCGAACAGGCTCGCCACGGCAATGCTCGGCCATGGGCTGGGACACGGCGACCGCATCGCCTGGCTCGGTCAGAACTCGTTCCGGGTGCTCGAGTTGCTCGTCGCCGCCGCCAAGCTCGGTGCCGTGTTCTGCCCGGTCAACTGGCGCTCGAGCGAGGCCGAGTTGCGGTTCGTGCTGGACGATCTCGATCCGGCGATCGTGGTGTGGCAGGACCTGGAGCTGGGCGACACGGCGCGCGCGGCCAAGGAGTCAGCCGGCGCCGCGGGCGTCGCGACGGGCGCACTGTGGTTGCAGCACGACGCAGATTCAGGCGACGACTCGTACGAGTCGTTCCTGGCGGGAGGCGCCGACGAGGACCCGGATCGTCCGGTCGCCGGTGACGACCCGCTGCTGGCGATGTACACCGCCGCGTTCGGCGGCACCGCCAACGCAGCCCTGCTGTCGCACACCGCGCTGATCGTCCAGAACCTCGTGGTCGGCCGGATGCAGGACATCACCGACGAGACCGTGTTCTTGAACTCCGGCCCGCTGTTCCACATCGCCACGTTCATGAGCACCAACGCCACGCTCCACCACGGCGGGTGCAACGTCTTCGTGCGGCGCACCGACCCGGCCGAGATGTGCGCGGTCATCGAGACCGAGCGCTGCACCCATGCCGTCATCATGGGCCCGACGCTCGACGCGATGATCGAGCACAACCGCACCGCCGCCCACGACCTGACCAGCCTGTGGCCCACCGGTGACCCCAACGACAACCGCAGCTCGATCGTCACGCCCGACACCGCGCCGTGGCGACACCGCCCCGGCGGATATGGCCAGACCGAGGTCGTCGGCTTGACGACGTTCCTCGGCCCCGGTTCGCCGACGGAGGGTCGGGCCGGGCGGCCGAGCCCGGCGGTCGCCGTTCGGATCGTCGACGCCAACGGCGCTGACGTGGAGTCCGGCGAGACCGGAGAGATCGTCGTGCGCGGTCTCACGGTCATGTCGGGGTACTGGCGGCGTGACGACCTGAACGACGAGCGCGGTGCCACCGGTTGGCACCGCACGAACGACCTCGGTCGGCGCGAGACGGACGGATCGATCACGTTCATCGGGCCACGCGTCGCGATGATCAAGTCGGCGGCCGAGAACATCTACCCGGCCGAGGTCGAAGCGTGCCTCGTCGCGCATCCGGCAGTCCGCGCCGCATGCGTGATCGGCGTGCCGGACCCGAAGTGGACGCAACGCGTGAAGGCGGTCGTCGTCCTCGACGCCGGCGCAGTCACGACGGCCGAGGAGTTGATCGAGCACTGCCGTTCGCGGATGGCCTCGTACAAGAAGCCGAGCGAGATCGTGTTCGTCGACTCCCTCCCGCGCACCGCGGTCGGGTTCGTCGACCGAGATGCCGTCGACGAACAGTTCGGCGGCGGCGGATATCCAGGGACGAAGTGACGTTCGATGGAGTTGCCAGGGGATTGAGTATCCTGTAATTTCGATTCGTGGAGTTCGGCTGGTCAGAGGAGGACACGGCGTTCCGCAAGGAGCTGCGCGCGTTCATCGAGGCCGAGCTCGACGAACGGTGGACCGGCCCTGTGCGCCACCTCGGCTCCCCCGAGAACGTCGCCAACGCCAAGGACTTCAATCGCAAGCTCGCCGAGCGCGGCTGGCTCACGCCGCACTGGCCGGTCGAGTACGGCGGGCATGCGGCGACCCCGTGGCAGCACATCATCCTCGGTGAGGAGCTGTGGTCGGTCGGCGAGCCGCGTGGGCCGCAGTACATGAACGTCAACTGGATCGGCCCGTCGATCCTCGCCCACGGCAGCGACGAGCAGCGGCGCGAGCTGCTGCCCCCGATCGCCCGCGGTGAGGTGGTGTGGTGCCAGGGCTTCTCAGAGCCCGACGCCGGCTCCGACCTCGCGTCGTTGCGCACGTCGGCCCGGCTCGACGGCGACGAGTACGTCGTGTCGGGTCAGAAGTCGTGGACCTCGTATGCATCGGTCGCCGACTATTGCTACCTGCTCGTCCGCACCGATCAGGCCGCACCGCGACACAAGGGGATCTCGGTGCTGCTCGTCCCCACCGACACCGAGGGGTTCGTGATCAGCGAGGTGCCGTCGATGGTCGGCGAGCACGCGTTCCACGACCTGTTCTTCGACGAGATGCGCGTGCCGGCATCCACACTCCTCGGCCCCGAGAACGAGGGGTGGGCGGTCGTGCGCGGCGCGCTCTCGTACGAGCGGGTCGGCGCGCCGAGGTATGCGCGCGCCCTGGTGGTGCTCGCCGACGCGCTCCGGTGGGTGCACGACCACGGCGTCGAGCTCAGCGAGCCGGTGCATGAGCGCGTCGATCAGGCCCGAGCCGCGTGCGAGGCGGCGCGGATGCTGGCGTACCGGGTGATCGACCAGCGGGCGAGCAACCTGCCGCCCTCCGCCACGTCGAACCTCGCCCGGGCGGCGATGGTCCACGCCGAACGTCTCGTCGGCAACCTGGTCTTCGAGATGCTCGGAGCCGACGCGCTCCGCCACGGGTCGTTGGCCGACGAGTCGTTCCGCAAGTCGCTCGCCGCCGGCATCGCCGCGGGGAGCTACGAGATGCAACTCAACCTCGTCGCCAGCCAGCTCCTCGGACTGCCGAAAGTCTGACCGTGCAGTTCGAGCTCGCCGATCATCAAGGCGACCTCCTCGACGCCGTCAGCACGCTGCTCGACCGATTCGCCGGACCGGCGCGCTGCCGCCAGCTGGGAGGTGCCTCCCCCCGCTACGACAGCGAACTGGAGGAGGCGCTGGGGAGCGCCGGGTTCCTCGACATCGCGTCGGATCCCGACGGCGGGCCGCTCGACGCCACACTCGTCGGCGAGGCCGTGGCTGCCGCCGCGGGTGTGCTGTCGTACGGGGCCAGCGCGCTCGTGGCACCCGGCATCGGTGTGTCCGGGCTGACGGGACCCGTGGCGATGACGACGGCATCGCACCGGGGTCCCGTCCGCTTCGCGGCTGACGCCAGGACCTTGCTCGTCCACGAGGGCGAGCGGGTCCGCGTCGTCGACGTCGATCCCGACCGTTTCGATCGCGTGCCCTCGCGCTTCGGCTACCCGTTCGGTGACGTCACCGAGATCCCCGACGGCGGGACGGTGCTCGACGCCGGCTCGGGCGTGCGGATGCTCGCTTGGTGGCGGCTCGCACTCGCGGTCGAGGCAGTCGGAACGATGATCGCGGCGTTGGCGCTGACCGTCGACCACACCCGCGAGCGCAAGCAGTTCGGGCGCGCGATCGGATCGTTCCAGGCCGTGCAGCACCGCCTCGCCGAGTTGAAGGTGCTCAGCGAGGGCGCTCGCTGGCTAGTGCTCGAGACGGCGTGGCGCGGCGCGCCCGACGACGCCGCCGCGATCGCGCTCACGCACACGTTGTCGGCGGCGCGGCGGGTCCCGGCCGACACCCACCAACTCACCGGGGCGCTCGGGTTCGCATCGGAGTACGACCTGCACCTGTGGACGATGCGGCTGCCCGCGCTCAGCATCGAGGCCGGTTGGTTGAACCGCAGCGTGGGGACCGCGCGATGACGCTCGACCTCGAGTTCGACGACGTCGACGCCGAACTGGCCGCCTCGGTGCGCCGGTACTGCAGCGACCACCTGGTCGATCCAGCGGCCGCGTGGGCGGGTGGGCCGGCAGACTTCTGGAAGGGGCTCGCCGAGCTCGGCGTTCTCGGTCTCGCCACGCCGGAGGGCGGCGGTGGTGTCACCACGATCGTGGCGGTGATGGAAGAGCTCGGCCGCGCCAACGCGCCCGGGCCCCTCGTCGGCACGTTCCTCGCGCTCCAGCTCGTCGACGTCGCGACACGCCGACCGATCGCCGACGGCGACGAGCTCGTCGCAGTGGCCGCCGGGTCGATCGTCCCGTGGCTCCCTGTCGCGGGAACGGTGATCGAGCTCGACGGCACGAGCGCGTACCTGGTCCGGCCGATCGGCGACGTGGAGACGGTCGAGACGCTGGCGGGCGAGCCGTGGGGTTCGTCCCAACTGGAACGGGTCGGCGACCTCGGCTCGGCGAACATCGCGATCGCCGTCGCCGACGTCGCACTCGCGGCCTACATCACCGCCAACGCCGAGTTCCTGCTGCTCAACGCGGCGGCGTACGCCGCCGATCGGATCCAGTTCCGCAAGCCGATCGGGACGTTCCAGGCGGTCGCCCACCCGCTGGCCGATTGCTTCATCAAGCTCGCCGCGGCACGCACGTTGGCACGCATCGCGGCCCACGCCATCGACAGCGAGGCCGACGACGCCGGCCCGGCCGCAGCCGCGGCCCGGCTGTCGGCGACGCGAGCCGCGTTGCGGACCGCGTTCCAGACCCATCAGACGTACGGGGCGATGGGGTTCACGGTCGAGGGGCCGATCGGCACCCGATCAGCGCGGATCCGTCAGACCAGCCTGTTCCCCCCGGGCGAGCACCAGTCCGGTGAGAGACTCTTGAGCCTCCACGGCCTCTGACGCGCAACCGAAATCCATCACGACGAGTTTCACGACATCGAGCCATATCTGACATCGAGGAGGGGACCATGGCCATCGATCTCACGGGCGAGCTTCCGGGGCTGCTCTACGAAAAGCGCGACCACATCGCCTACATCACGATCAACCGGCCCGAGCGGGCGAACACACTGCACGCGTCGATGATCGAGCCGATCAAGGCGATCTGGGCCGAGGTCCGTGACGATCCGTGGATCCGCTGCTCGGTCGTGACCGCCGCCGGCGAGCGCCACTTCTCGACCGGCGCCGATGTCGGTGCCGTCGCGTCGCGCGGCGGCGTGTCGGCGAGCAAGGGTCCGCTCACCGACGAGGTCCATTGGTCGCCCCGCCAGAACCGCGTGTGGAAGCCGACGGTGACCGCCGTCAACGGGATGGTCGCCGGCGCAGGTCTGCACTTCGTCGTCGACGCCGACATCATCGTCGCAGCGGAGAGCGCAGCCTTCCTCGACACGCACGTGAACGTCGGCATGGTCGGCGCGATCGAGAACATCGGCCTCGCCAAGCGCCTCCCGCTCGGCTCGGCGCTGCGGATGACGCTGTGCGGCAAGAAGTACCGGATGCCGGCCCAGCGCGCGTACGAGCTCGGCCTCGTCGACGAGGTCGTTCCCGCCGACAAACTGCTCGAGACCGCCGACGAGATCGCCCATCAGATCGCCGCCAATTCGCCGACAGCCGTGCAGCTGTCGATGCAGTGCCTCTGGGCCAGCCTCGAGATGCCCTACACGCAATCGCTCGAGTACGCGTGGGCACTGCTGCGGATGCACTGGGACCATCCCGACTTCAAGGAAGGCCCGCGCGCGTTCGCCGAGAAGCGTGACCCGGTGTGGTACGAGGAGCCACCGCGCGAGCACTGACCGCATGAATCCCACGCTCGCGCCGGAGGAGGAGGCTTTCCGCCAGGAGGTGGTCGACTTCCTCGCGTCCCGCGAGCAGGTCGACGGGTTCTTCCTGCACGAGGGTGAGCATGCCGATGCCAAGCGACGGCTGTACCGCGAGCTCGGCGAGCGGGGCTGGCTGTCGTTGGCCTGGCCGGTGGAGGCGGGAGGGAGCGCGCTGCCACCGGTCTACGAGTTCATCCTCTGGAACGAGATGGCCTACGCCCGCGCCGCCCGCCCGCCGCTCGGGCCGGGCATCGTCGCCAAGACGATCATCGCCTACGGCACCGAGGAGCAGAAGCAACGATTCCTGCCCGGGCTGCGGGCGGGCACGACGTTCTTCTCGCTCGGCTACTCCGAGCCCGAGGCCGGGTCCGACCTCGG
>DATMDV010000273.1:0-3972 GCA_035557475.1 Ilumatobacteraceae bacterium | reverse complement strand
GCGGCGGCGGGTGAAGCGACCAAGAGCGTCACCGCCACCAGTGCCACACACGTGTCGATGGCGACCGCTGCTGTCCCCAGCAGCTGCGAGCGCAACAGTCCCGGCTCGCGGCGACCGAGGAAAATCGTGATCGCGACGGCCACCACGACGCTCTGGCCGATATCAGCGGCCAGCGCGGCGAGGAACGCCGCGGGCCATGTGGCCGGGCCGGAGCCGTGCGTCTGAAACGCCGCGAACACCGTGATCGCCACCACGGACTCCAACCAGAAGCCGGCGACGTTCACCGCCGCCTTGAAGCGCGGCAACCGTCGGATCGCCATGGCGAGGATCGCGCCGAGCACTCGCGCGACGATCAGCGGGATCGGCCCGAGCGCGTAGAGACCCACGATGAGGGGCACCGTGCCGAGCGAAAGTGTCAGGGTCTCGCGGCGGTGCTCGACGTGGATCGGCAACAGCTCGCAGCCGGCGAAGGCGACCACGAAGACCAGCATCGAGAGCTGGATGACTGGGGTCGGCCCGTCCGCGACGGCGCGCCACCAGGTCCCCGCCGCCGCTACAGACGCGACGACAGCGGCGAACAGGTAGACACGTCGAACACGCGAACCATTCACGACGTGTCTAGGTGGGGTTCCAGCCGTAGACCGACCAGCTCTTGCTCGACCACGACTTGCTCGACCATGACTTGCTGGTCCAGCTCGCACCTGTCCACGACGCGCCCGACCAGCTCTTGCTCGACCAGTCGTAGTCCGACCAGCTCTTGCTCGACCACGACTTGCTGGTCCACGGCGTCGTCATCCAGTTGCCGCCGTCCCACTGGCTGCCGGTCCACACGGAGCCGTTCCAGGTTCCGTCGGACCACGCCGTGCCGGCCGCTGAAAGCGGGGCCCAGCGCAGTCCATCCCACGGCTTGCCCATGATGTCGATCTCGCCGATCAGCTCGAAGCCGTCGTCGGCGACGTGCGTGCCGCCGCGGGCCGCCTCGAGCGATCCCGCGCCGGTGGCGGTCGGCCACGACTGCGGTTCGAGCCGCCGGACCGAAGTGGCATTGGCCTCGCGTACGTTGATCATTCCGGCACCGTGGTCACGCGTGCCGGCGCCGTCGATCGGCGTGGCGGACTTGCGCAGGATCGCCTTGACCATGTCGGGCGTGAGCTCGGGCCGGGCATCGAGCAGGAGGGCCACCGCGCCAGCGGTGACGGCCGTCGCCTGTGAGGTGCCGCTGCCGCGGAAGAACCTGTCGTCGACCACCGCATCGGGATGCAGATCGTCGATCATCGAACCCGGATCGCGCAGCCCGGCGATCGACACCCCGGGAGCCACGACGTCGACGCTGCGCGTCGCGCTTCCCCGACTCGAGAAGTCAGCAACGCGGTCGTCACGCTTGGCGGCGGTGCCTCTGATGTCGGCGGCGCCGACCGCCAACACGTAGGGGTCGGTGGCCGGGTCAGTGAGGGACGGGTGGCTGGAGCCACCGTTCCCGCCGGAGACCACCACCACGATCCCGTTGCGCCACGCCGACTCGACGGCCGTGGTGAGCGGGTCGATCTGATAGGCCTGCAGGGAGTCGGTGCCGTACGACAGGCTGATGACGCGGATGTTGAGACCCGGATCGTTGCGATGCTGCACGGTCCAGTCGATGGCCGCGATCACCTGCGACACGTCGACACTGCCGTCGGTCGCGCCAACCTTGACGTTGATGATGTGCGCTCCCGGTGCGACGCCGCGGAAGCCACGCTTCGTCCCGTCGTTGCCGGCGATGATGCCGGCCATGTGGGTGCCATGACCGTAGGCATCGAGGTAGCGCGCTGACTCGGACTGAGAGTCGAAGGAGAGGTCGGCGCCGTTGATCAGCTTGCCTTCGCCGTCGAGTCCGGGAACTGGCGCCACGCCTGAATCGATGACGGCTACACCGATGCCCGAGCCGTCGACACCCTGCGACCACAGCTTTTCGGCATTGATGACATCGGTGACGATCGCGAGGCGTGTCACCGGCCCGAGGGCATTGTCGTCCCAGCCCGGACGGCGGACGCGAGCGGCGGAGTCAGTCGTAGGCGCTGGCTTCTCGTTCGCGACTGCTCCGTTGCTGGACGCGTGCGCGGTTGTGCCCAAGCTGACGATCGCGAAGCACGCCATCAGTGCGACGGCGTTCCCCATGTATCGCCGCGTCCGACAGGTGTTCGAGAGTTCCGCCATAGTCTCCCTGTCGGGATAAGGGCGCAGAACTTGAGCTTTATCACCCGCGGTCACTCCCGTGACCAGATCGGTCGGGAATTCCCGCGGGTGTCGCGAGTCCAACCGCTAGCAGAAGATGCTCTGGCAACCGTCGCGGGGTGAGAGGGACCGCCGCACCGAAAGGTTGCGTCCAGCGAGCAGACCGCGCAGGTTCTCTGCAGGCCGACGAGGTCGGTTCCGCCCTCCCGCGCGTCAGTGTCGCGAACGGCGTCCCGTACTGTGTCCCACCGAGGAGCAGCACCATGTCGTTCACCGACGAAGAGATCGCCTACCTGAAGTCACAGCCGATTGCCCGTGTCGCGACGGTCGGCGCGGACGGCCAACCAGACGTCGTTCCGCTCGCGTTCGAATACGACGGGACGTTCTTCTGGGTCGGCGGCAGCGGCCCGTCGGTACTTCACACCCGCAAGTTCCGCAACATCGGGGCCGGCAATCTCAAGGTTGCTCTCGTCATCGACGATCTGGTGTCGTTCGAGCCGTTCATCGCCCGATCGATCCGGATCTACGGCGAGGCCGAACAACCGATCGAACGGAACGGAATGGTCGGCCCCGGCACGTACATGCGCATCACCCCGACCGTCTCGTGGAGCTGGAACATGGCAGGTCAGCCGGCTGGCGACAACTGGTACGAGCCCAGGAAGACCATCCACCAGATCCCGAGTCGCAGCTGAACAACCGCCGCGCGGATCACACGGCTCGGCCGTCGAGCGACTCGATCGCCGGCGGGACATCGATCCCGTCGGGCAGATCGCCCGCCGGCACCGCCGCCTCCCACACCGAGCGGATCGGGACGTGACCGGCCCAGTAGGGGCCGTCCAGATCCTCGGCCTCGTCGATCGGATCGCCGGTTCGGATCTTCGCCGACATCTCGATCAGCGGTACGGCGATCACCATCGTCTTGCGGATCTCGAGCTCGGTCGGCGGGCGTCCCGTGTCCCACGTCGCCACGACGTGATCGCTCACGAGGCGCAGCGCTTCCATGTGCTCGTCGCGGCTGTCGACCGACCGCGCCGTGCCGCGGATCACGACGCCTCGATAGTTCATCGAGTTGTGGAATGGCGAGCGCCCGACGACGAGCCCGTCGACGATCGTGACGGTCACACAGACATCGCGGCCGGCCGCGGACCGGAGCGCGGCGTTGGCCGCCGAACCATGCAGGTAGAGCCAGTCATCGGTGCGGCCATAGGCCATCGGGAGCACGATCGGACCGCTGTCGGTGACGACCCCGACATGCGCGATCAACCCGGCGTCGAGGACCTCGAGAATTGCCGCTCGGTCGTACTCGGCACGGATGGCGCCCCGACGTACCCGGACCCGATCGCTCGCGGGCGCGCGTCGTTCTCCCCCGGTGTCTGCCATCACGCCATCGTCGCGGGCCGGCCGACCGGGCGACGAACGGGTTCCGCCGAACGTTCAGTCTCTCGCGTCGAGGAACTTGTTGAGCGCCTGCGCCCCGCGCGCCGGATCTTGCAGCATCCACCAATGTCCGAGACCCTCGAGCACGGCGACTTCGGCACCGAATCGTTCGGCCGAGCGGCGGGCGAGCACCTCGCCTCCGGTGTATTGGTCGGCGGTGGCGATCACGACCAGGCCGGGTCGTCGCTCGGCACGTTCGAGTTCGCGGCCCCACTCGGTCATCGCCGGTTGAGCGGCCGAACGGTAGAGCGCCAGGATGCACCGACCCATCTCGGGTCCGGCGGCCGCCGCGCACGACCTCGCCGCTTCGGGCGTCATGCCGGC
>DATMDV010000272.1:0-3956 GCA_035557475.1 Ilumatobacteraceae bacterium | reverse complement strand
GGTCGCCGTCAGACGGGCCCGGCCGAGCTCAGAGCGCGGCGATCACCGCAACCAGCATGACGGCGACGGCGAACACCCCGGCGGCGATCTTGATGCGTCGCGCACCCAGCCCGCGGGCGAACTTGCCGATGCTCTCGATCTGGCCTTCCGGCGTGTTCACGTTGTACCTGCTGCCACCGATTGGTTCGGGTTCGCGCATTGGCGCAGCGTACGCGGACGGTTCGGGTGCCCGGTGCGTCAGTACTCCCGCCGGCGGCGGCTCGCCTCCGCACTCGATCGAGCTTGCGATGCCACCAACGTGGTGTCGCAGAGACCGGCATCGGGGGGTTCGGCCGGCGGGGACCCGAGCAGCTCGGGGACGCGCCTGGCCTCGAAGAACGCTTCGATCGTGGCGGCCGCCGTCAGGAGCTTCGGTTCGTCGAGGAAGCCGGCGGTGAGCCAGAAGCCGACGGGACGGGCGGCGGCGGTGAAGCCGACCGGCACCGCCATGCTGGCGTAGCCCGCCGTCGCCGCGGTCGTGGTGCCGAAGCTGTACGACGGAGTCACGATGGCGTCGTATCCCTGCTCCAATACGCCGTTGATGACACCCTGGCTGAACCCTCGGCTCGTCGCCAGCGCCGCCTGGTACGTCGGGTCGGTCAGGTCGCCCGACGTTGCCTCGGCCATTTCGAAGATCTCCTGCCCGAAGTACTTCATCTCCTCGTCACACGCCGCGAGGTTGAAGGCGATCAGGTCGGCGAGCGTCCGGAGTTCGGTGCGGCGTAGGTCGGCCAGGTAGCTGGCGACTTGTACCTTGAACTCGAACAGCAGCACGGTGAACTCGTCGTCGAACGGGATGCGACCGTTGAACTCATCGAGTGGGCTCGCCAGCGACACGCGGTCGATACGCGCACCCGCCTCGACCAGCGCGTCGATCGCTTCGTCGAACACCGCCTGGACCTCGGGGGTGGTTCCCAGGTCGCCCATGTACGTCGTGTCGACGAGGAGTCGGAGGCGTCGAACCGGCCTGCGGACGGCGAACTCCGTGTAGTCGCGGGGAAGGCGGCGACCGGCGACGTCGCCGAAGGGCGTGCGCAACACGTTGAGGAGCCGGGCCGCGTCGATGACCGTGCGCGCCATCGGCCCAGCCGTGTCCTGGCTGGCGGCGATGGGAATGATGCCGGCCTGCGAGACGAGCCCGATCGTCGGCTTGATGCCCACGACGTTCTGCTCACCAGCCGGACACAGGATCGAGCCGTCGGTCTCGGTGCCGACGGCGAGAGTCGCCAGGTTGGCTGCCACCACCGTTGCCGAGCCCGACGACGACCCACACGGGTCGAGATCGAGCACATACGGGTTGCGGGTGAAGCCACCTCGGGCGCTCCACCCGTTGAACGGCGCGAATCCCCGGAAGTTCGCCCACTCCGAAAGGTTCGCCTTGCCGAGCACGACGGCACCGGCGTCGCGGAGCCGGGCGACGATCGGGGCGTCGCGTCGCACGCGGCTCCCGACGAGCGCGAGCGAGCCAGCCGTGGTCTCCATCCGGTCGTCGGTCGCGACGTTGTCCTTGACGATCACCGGAATGCCATGGAGCGGGCCACGCCCACGGCCACCTCGGCGTTGCATGTCGAGCCAGCGCGCGATCTTCACGGCGTCCGGGTTCGTTTCGATCACCGCGCCCAGCACCGGGTTCAACTCGTCGATCCGGGCGAGATACCACTTCGTGAGGTCGGTCGCGCTGAGCTCGCCGGCCTTCATCGACGCGTGGAGTTGGGCGACGGTGGCCTCCTGCCAGTCCTGGCCGCTCGCCGCGACTCTGCCCGCGGCCGGGCTCGTCGCACGTCCCGTCGCGAGCAGCGCACCTCCGGCTACCCCGTACCGCAGAACCTGACGTCGCGAAAGCGATCGATCGATGGCCACCGTGCCTCCCTCATCCGTGCGGCCCGCCCGATCCCCTGGCGGTCACAATAACGCTGTCACGTGGACCGCCTCGACGACGCCGCGCGACGCCGCCGACCAGGGCCATTCGCGACAGCCGTTCCTTCGCCGTGGCGTGCTACGTGCGCGGGTCGACTTGGATCTTGGGGCCGCGGCCGGCGTGTGACGGTGTCGCTCCGCCGAGCACCGCACCGATCTCCTCGAGCGACACCGTGGCAGCGACCAACGGGCGCGGATCGACACGTCCCGACGCGTAGTCGGTGATCGCCCCACGCAAGCCGGCCGAGCCACCGAGGATGCCGACCGCCGTGACGTCCTTGAGCGCGAGCGTCCGGGTGTCGATGTTGCTCGGCGTTCCCGCCAACCCGACGTAGACGACGCGGCGACCGGGTTCGACCAGCTCGAGCGCCCGGGCCGGGATCGACGCCGAGTTCGTCGCGTCGATGATCGCGTCGAACGGAAGATCGGGCAGGTCCGACTCGGCCCAGGCTCCGTCGACACCGAGCGTGCGCGCGAACTCGAGTGTGTGTGGCTCGACACCGAGCAGGTGGACTTCGAATCCGCGCGCCCGAGCGAACAAGGCGACGAGGAGACCGATCGTTCCGGGGCCGACGACGAGCAGACGTTCGCCGGCGCTGAGACCGCAGCCGTCGACGGCACGAACGGCGCTGCCGCCGGGCTCGACCATCGCCCCCGCGGCGGCGTCGACGGAACCGGGGAGTCGGCGCAAGGCTGATGCCGGCACCGCCATCTGTTCGGCCAGCGCTCCCGGCCAGCCGCCGCGTATCCCCAACTCGATCCGTTCGGCACACACGTGGTGCCGCCCGCTGCGGCAACGCTCACAGTTCCCGCACCCGATCATCGTGTCGCCGGTGACGCGAACCCCGATCCATTCACTGTCGACGCCTGGTCCCACCGACGCAACCCGGCCGCACCACTCATGCCCGAGCCGCATCGGATAGTGGGCATGCCCCTGTTGCAAGTACGCCATCTCGCCGGTGAAGAACTCGACGTCGGTTCCGCAGACCCCGGCCCGTTCGATGTCGACGACCACCTGCCCACGGTCTACTCGCGGCGCTTCGACCTCGTCGACCGAGCAACGACCCGGACCGGAGACCACGAACGCGCGCATCAGCAGCCGCATGATATGCGGTGATCTCGCGGCCCTTCATGGACGTGGCGGCCATCTAGCGCATCGACCCGCTCGCGATGTGTTGTGCGGCGGTCTCGGTCCGCAACCTCACGCGACTGGCGCTCGGCTGGCCGTTTCGGAGACGAAGGTGAAACCGCGACCGAGGAGGTCGCCGAGCGCGTCAGCGGCCAGTGGCTTGGCCATGAGGTAACCCTGGCCGAGCTCACAGCCAAGCGACTGCAAGAGGCTGAGTTGGTGCGTTTCCTCGATGCCCTCACCGACCGTCTGCAGACCCATCGTCTGTCCGAGCGTCACGAGTGCAGCGGCGAGATCAGATCCCTGACCGTCGGTGCCCATCGCACTCACGAACGACCGGTCGATCTTGATGATGTCGACCGGGAAGCGGAGGAGATGACTCATCGACGAGTAGCCCGTACCGAAGTCGTCGAGCGCGATGCGTACGCCAAGCTCCCGCAGCTTCTGCAGTTCCATCGCCGCCGCCTCCATGTCGTCGACACGCGATCCCTCGGTGAGCTCGACGACGAGATCCTGCGGCCGCAGCCCGGATGAAGACAATGCTTCGCCCACCGCGCCCGCCAGCCCGGGGTGGGACAACTGGCGGGCGGACAGGTTGACGCACGCCGTGAGGCCGGATGCGCCCGGCAGACTGGTCTGCCAGGCCTTGACCTGCCGGCACGCCTCGTGCATGACCCAGTTGTCGATGAAGAGGATGTGTCCCGTCTTGGTGGCCTCTTCGAGAAACGCGGCCGGTGCGAGCAAGCCGCGCTCGGGATGTTGCCAGCGAACGAGCGCCTCGACGGCTTCGACGACGCCCGTATCGAGTCGCACGACCGGCTGGTAATGGACGACGAACTCGTGCTGTTCCGCGGCGCGCTGCAACTCCGCG
>DATMDV010000271.1:0-11374 GCA_035557475.1 Ilumatobacteraceae bacterium | reverse complement strand
GTCGAATCGATCAACGACTACATCGTCCGTCTCGCCGGCCTGACCCGTTCCCACCCCGATCTGCGCCTCGGCGTCTCGACCCGTGGCACCCTGTCGCTGCTCCGCGTCGCCCGCGCCTACGCCGCCACCGAGGAGCGGTCGTACGTGACCCCCGACGACGTCAAGTCGGTCGTCGCCACCGTCTTCGCGCATCGCATGGCGCTCACCCCGGAAGCCGAACTGCGCGGCGTGCGCATCGACAAGCTGCTCGCCGACATCGTCGACGAGATCCCCGTACCGCGCACCCGCGAGCAGTGAACCGTTGCTGACCCGGTCCGGCGTCGGTGCGCTGGTCGCCGCGGTGCTCCTCGGCGGCTGCGGGTTGTGGTGGCAGTACGAAGAGCTGATCGGGCTGGCGGTCGGCGTCGGCGGCCTGGTGTTGATGGCCGTCTGGGCCGCCCAGCGGAGCTTCCGGGTGTCGATCCGGCGGCGGCTGACGAGCCCACGCGTGGCGCGGGGCGACCCGATCCGGATCGTGTACCGGGTCATCAACGACGGCCGCCACCGGTCGGGTCGGGCGGCGATCCGCGACCACTGCGGCGACGACTCGATCTCGGTCGCTGTCGAGCCGCTCGGCAAACAGGAGGCCGTCGACCTGCCGGCCGAGATCCCCACCCGGCGTCGCGGCATCTTCGAGGTCGGACCATGGTCGATCGAGCGTCTCGACCCGTTCGGTCTCGCGATCGGCCATCGCGAGGGTGACTCGACGTCCGCCGTCATCGTCCATCCACGCGTCTACGACCTGCTCGGCCCGCACGGGTCGATGAACACCGTCGAAGCGGAGGCGCTGGTCCGCCGGACCGCCACCGACCCACTCTCTGGGTTCGTGTCGCTTCGCGAGTACGTCCCCGGCGATGACCCGCGCCTGATCCACTGGATGACCACCGCCCGCACCGGGACGTTGATGGTCAAGGAGCACGTCGAGCTGCGCCGTCCCGAGTTCACGGTCGTGCTCGACACCGCCCACCACGTCGCCACGCCTGAAGACTTCGAGGAGGCGGTCGACGTGGCGGCGTCGATCGCCGTCCACGCCGTGCGCAGCGGGCTCGACGTCGTCGTGCGCACCACGAGCCGCGATCACCCGGGGCACCCGATCCCGCGTTCGTCCGAGTCGCAAGTGGTCGACCTGCTCACCCCGGTGCAGCAGGCGTCGGGCGCCGACCTGCTGTCGGTGGCGACGTTGTTCAGGACCGGGATCGACCAGGCCGCGATCATCCTCGTCACCGGTCCGGACGGACCGTCGAGCCGGCTCGGGTCGAGCGAGCAGATGCTCACCGTACGGATCGGCGAAGGCGCCCAGCCCGGACCGGGTGTCGCGCTGGCCGTGCGCGACGCGCGCGAGTTCACGCAGCGTTGGAAGCCGTGGGCGGGATGAGGCGGCACGGGATGACGCGGCGAGCGGCGAGGCGGTGGACAGGGTGGGCCTGATCCGACTGCGGATCGCCGTACTCGCGGTGATCATGGTGCTGTTGGCGCTCGCCGCCGGACGCGTCTTCGACGCCGTCCAGGCCACGCTCGTCATCGGCGCCGTCGCGCCCATCGCGGCGATGTTTCCCGTGTTGTCGCGCCGTTGGTACGCACAGGTCCCGGTCGCGCTGGCGGCGATCGTCGGCGCCGTCATCGCCGTGGTGTGGATCGACGGAGGACAGGTGCCGGCCGACGTCGTCGACGCCATCGTCGAAGGTCCGAGGCGGCTGCTGTCGACTGAGTGGCCGAGCCCGATCCGCCCTGACCTGGTCGGCGCCGTCGCCGCCCTGTTGGCGGTCGCCGCCGTACTCGCCACCATTCTCACGTCGAAGGTCCGGTGGCACCTCCTGCCCCTCGCCCCACCCCTGATCGCGTTCGTCGTGATCTGTGCGCTGAGCGCGGCGAAGGGGTCGGCGCTGGTATGGCTGATACCCCTCGCGCCGTGTGCAGTGTTGTTCACCGTGTTGCGACCGGGGAGCTCGAGCGCCGAGCGACTCAGGATCCTCGCCGGGGAGCACCTGCTCTTGCTCACCGCGGTCGCCACCGGACTCGCCGCCGCGGTCTCGATCCCGGTCGTGTTCGCCGATCGCGCCGATCCGCGCCGGATCGAGCCGGCCGAGACGGTCGCACCGATCATCGATCCGATCGAGGCCACCATCGCCCTGCGTCAGCTCGATCCGCCGATCGTGGTCTATGACGTCCGCGCCACCGACGGCACGACCGCGCTGCCCGCCCGGTGGCGCACCGCGACGCGCGACGCGTACGACGGCCAACGCTGGACACCGACGCTCACCCTGCGTCCGATCGGACGCCGCCTGGCCCCCGATCAAGCGGGCGCGATCAGCGCCGAGATCGCGTTCGGATCCGACGACGTCGCGTTCGTGCCGCTCCCCGGCACCCCGATCCAGATCGGTGCCGACGTCCAGACCGACCCGGCGCGCACGGTCGTCCAGCTCGTCGACCGACCGGTCGTCGGTCTCCCCGTGGCGGTCACCGCGCTCGTGACACCCGGCCGCTCCGCGGTCGGCGACGCCCCGCTCGGGGTCCGTCCGGTCGACGAGATCTCGGCCGGCTTCACCGACCTGGCGAACAACCTCGGCGGAACCGGAACCGTGCTCGAACGCCTCGAAGCGATCGAGGCGGCGCTGCGCGACGACTACTCGCTCGATCCCGGCGCCCCCGGCGGCGGGATGCAGCTGGCCCTGATCCAGCGCTTCCTCACCGAGACCCACCGCGGCAACGCCGAGCAGTTCGCGACCGCGTTCGTGTTGCTGGCGAGGTCGCTCGGTGTCAACGCGAGGGTCGCCACCGGCTTCGTGGCGCCTCCTGGCGCACTCGACGAACGCATCGAGCTGCGATCCGATCTCGCCCGGACGTGGCCCGAGGTCGAGGTCCCCGGGAGTGGCTGGATCGCGTTCGATCCGGTGCCGGCGCAGGAAGCGGTCGAGACCCAGGATCCGCCCACGCCGCCACAGGCGCAGACACCCGCCGCCCAGCAGCCACCGATCGCGCCGCTCGAGAGCACCCAGAACGATGACGTCACACCGCCGGCCGAGCTCGAGTCGAACGACGCCGGAACGTGGTCGACGCTCACCCGATGGGTCGTCCGATCGTTGCTCGTGCTCCTCGCCGTGTTCCTGCCGCTGCTCCTCGTCGCCGGCACGATCGTCGGTGTCAAAGCGCGGCGGCGTCGACGCCGGCTCCGGCTTGCCGACGAGCGGGAGCGGGTCCGCGCCACGTGGGCGGTGGCGACCGACGTGTTGGTCGATGCCGGGCTGACGATCGCACCGGCATGGACCGATCGACAGATCGCCGAGCACGGCGCGCAGCTGGCCGAGGAGGCCCAGCACGAGCTCGTCCGGCTCGGGGCGATGTCGAGCGCCGCGACGTACGGTCCACCGCGGCTGTTCGATCTGCTCGCGGCCGATGCGTTGTCTGCGCTGCGACACGTCGAGCGGTCGATCCGCTCCACGGGCACGCGGTGGCAGCGGATCCGCTGGCGGCTGAGCACCCGGTCACTGCGCCGGGCGACCCGCTCGCCCGTGCTCGGCGACACGAGTTGAATTGAGTCGGCTCACCCTACGTTGGAGCGTTGCACGTCTGGTCGCCGACGTAACGATTGAGTCGGCTCACCCTACGCCGGAGCGTTGCACGTTCGGTCGCCGACTCGTGCGGGGCGAGTTGGATGCTGGGCTGAACCGCCGGGTTACGCGGGGAGCGTTGTCGTCGGTGTCGTTGTCGTCGGTGTCGTTGTCGTCGGTGTCGTTGTTGTCGTCGTGGGTGCGGTGCCGGTCACGTCGATCGTGACGAGCGCGGTGGCGGTGAGGTTGGACGGATCGGTCACCGTGTAGTCGAACGTGATCTGGGAGCCGGCGTAGGAAGCTGGGGCAGTGATCGTGAGCACGAGCCCGGCGATGGTCACCACCACGTCGTCGGGCACACCGGCGAGCGTGACTGTCACTGGGTCACCGTCGGGGTCGCCGGCCACGAGTGGGACGTCCGTCGCGACATCGGGGTCGATCGTCGCCTGGACCGGGTCGGCGGTCGGCGGGCGGTTCACCCGCACGGTCACGGTTGCCGGTGCCGACACGAGCCCGCCGGTGTCGACGACCGTGTAGGTGAACGTCGCGATGCCGCCACCTGAGCCGGGATCGACGAGCAACTGATCGGTGCCGATGAGCGTGATGGTCCCCTGGTTGCCGTTGCTGAACGTGATGGTCTGCGGGACCGACTGAAGCTGCAACGGGTCGCCGTCGGGATCGGTGTCGTTGTCGACCGGCCGGAACGTGATCGGCCCGGCGCTGGCGTTGACCGAATCGTCGTTGGCGACCGGCGGGCGGTTCATGAGCTCGACCCGGACGCTCACGACGACACTCAACCCACCGGGGTCGCGGACCGTGGCGGTGAAGTCGTACACGCCGGCGGCAGCGCCGGCGGGGTCGACGGCGAGGGCGATGCCGTCGGCGGCGACGGTCACCCAACTCGGCTGGCTCCCGAGGCCGCCGATGGTGAGCGGCTCCGCATCGGTGGCGAGATCACTCACCGGGATCGAGCGTTGCTCGGTGCGCCCCATCGAGGTCTGGTACGGCTGCGCGACCGGATCCTGGTTGACGTCGATGGTGACCGTGCCGGTGTCGCGCTGGCGGCAGATGTTGACGACCGAGTAGTCGAACACGATGTTCCCGCTCTCACCAGAGGCCGGCGAGATGACACCGGAGGCCGCCGACAGCGGTGGGCCGACATCGACGATCTCACCGTTGCGGGCGTAGGTCGCGAGATCGACCGCGATCGGCTGCATGTACGCCGTCTGGAGGAACACGTTCGGGGCGGCCGGCGGCGCCTGGCCACACGGGAGGATCGACACCCGCAGGACGGCGTTGGCCGTCAGTTCGCCGTCGTCGACCTGGTAGCCGACCGTCGCCGTGCCGACGGCGCCGGGCTGCGACGAGAACCGGATGATCCCGCCGGGGCGAACCTGCGCCGAGCCCAGGGCCGGATCGGGAGCGGCGATGATCGCGAGTTCGAGCGGGTCTCCGTCGGGCTCGTCGTCGTTGAACAGAACGCTGATGTCGACGACGTCGCCGCCGACCAACTGCGCCGTGTCGTCCCTCGCGATCGGGGCCCGGTTGAGCGGCTCGAGGACCTGGAGGGTGACGCTCGCGGACGCGCGCAGCCCGTCGTCGTCGGAGATCTGGTAGGTGGCCACGAGGTTGCCGACGAAGTCGGCGGCCGGCGTGAGCGTGACGGTGCCCTGGCCGAGCGCCACGGTGCCGTTCCCGCTCGTTCTCGTCACCGACACGACCGTCAGTGCCGAATTGGGCGTGTCGGGATCGGAGTCGTTGGCGAGCACGTCGATCCGGGTCGCAACCCCCGGACCGATGATCGGAACGAAGTCGTCGACGGCGATCGGTGGGAGTCGGATCGGCTCCAGGATCTGGATGACCAGCCGTCCCGTGGACACGCCACCGTCGGGATCGCCGACCTGGTACGTGATCACGGTCGGGCCGAGCACCGACCCGGCCGTGAACGTGATCACGCCGCCCTGCCGGTCGGCCGTCCCGAGACCGGGTGTCGTCGACGACAGCACGGTCAGCCCGGCCTGCACCCCGTCGGGATCGGAGTCGTTGGCGAGCACGTCGACCGTGATCGAGCCGAGCACGTCGACCGTTTCGCGCTCGTCGATCACGACCGGCGGGAGGTTCTGCAGCGTTGGCTCCACCACGCTGACGATGATCGAGGCGGTCGCCCGCAGGTTGCGCTGGTTGGTCACCTCGTAGGTGCACCGGAACACGCCGGACGCTCCGTCGGGTGGGGTGAACGTGACGCGTTGATCGCTCGTCACGGTGGCGCGCCCGCCCGACGGACAGCTCGGTGCGCCGACCAGCCCTGGACGCTCGCCGGACGGGTCGCCATCGTTGCCGAGCACGTCGAGGGTGACGGCCACGTCGACCTGTGTGGTGACCGTGTCGTCGCGTGCATAGGGCGGCGCGGCCAGCGGCTCGCTCAGGACGCGGACGCCGATCTCGCCGGCCACCTCGTGGCCGTTGGCGTCGCTCACGGTGTAGGTGAAGCGGACGATCCTCGATTCGTCGTCGTCGACGTTCGCCGCCGCCGCGAACTGCACGTTGTCGCCCTGGATCGACGCCTGACCGGAGCCGTCGTCAGGCTGGCTGACGGCGATGACGACGAGCGGATCGCCGTCGGGATCGCTGTCGTTGGACAGCACGTCGATCACTTGCGTCGTGCCGACCACGGCGGTGGCGGTGTCGGCCGTCACGAGCGGTGGACGGTTGGGTTCGGCCTCGGAGATCGTGACGACCAGGACCGTTCCCGTCACCACGTTGCCGTTCAGGTCGTCGACGAGGTAGGTGAACGGCACGAGCTCGGCCGCACCGGCGCGTGCCGTCACGCGGAGCTGGTCACCGTCGACGACGGCCTCGAGTCCGGGAGGCAGCGGCTGCGCCACCGAGAGCTGGAGCGGATCGCCGTCAGGGTCGCGGTCGTTGGCGAGCACCGGAACCGCCGTCGGCGTGTTGCGGCGGAGCCGGACGGCATCGGGCTGCACGAACGGCGGACGGTTCTCGTCGTTCGGCTGGGCGATCTCGACCCGCACCGTCGCCGGCTCGCCGGTGCCTTCGAACGTGTCGCTGGGACGATAGGTGAACGTCGCCCGGCCTGACACGCCGAACGGTGGTTGGTAGTGCAGCGCGGGGAGGCCGGACGGACCGATCGTCTCGGTGACGACACCACCGATGTCGGGCGGCGTGAATGACGCCACCCGCAGCGCGTCGCGCTCGGGGTCGACGTCGTTGAGCAGTACGTCGATGACGACGCCGACGTCGGGACCGGTCTCGGCCACGTCGTTGCGGGCGACCGGCGCCCGGTTCGGCGCGTCGGCGGGGAGCAGCTCGAGGATCACCGACGCCGACGCCTCGGTGCCGTTGCCGTCGACGATCGTGTAGTCGAACCGATCGAGGCCGACGTAGCCCGGTTCGGGCTGGTAGACGACGGTCGAAGCGCTCGCCACGTCGACAGTGCCGTGCGACGGGTCCCCGACCTCGACCACCGCGATCGCTTCGCCGTCGGGGTCGTAGTCGTTCGCCGTGACGACGACCGGCACGGCCTTACCGGCGCGCGACGTGACGGGATCGTCGATCGCGACCGGCGGGTCGTCGATGCCGTTGTCGTCGGGACGCCGCTCGATGGTCCCCGTGTCGTCACCCGGTTCGGCCGGACCGAGTGCCGACCCGCCAGATGACGACCCATCCTCGATGACCTCGCCGAACTCCCCGAGCAGCGGGGTGCTGGTGTCGTTCTTGCTGATCGCGTTCAACCCCCACGGGTTGATCGACCAGACGAAGTCACCCTCCGAATCGTCGACCCAGATCATGTCGACGCTGGCAGCGACCGAGAGCGCAGAGCCTGCGGAAACCGTCGCCACGACGTCGTCGTAGATGCGCTGCTCGCGCCAGTCGATCCGCACGATCGCCGGTGGACCCTGGCGGATCAGCTCCCCCGCGTCACCCGCGATCGCGAGATGGTCGGCGCCATCGATGTCGAGACCGTCGATCGTGACGTGCTCGTCGATCCCGTCGCGCCCGATGCACCACAGATCGTCGTCGGCGCCGAGCCACGCGCAGTCGGCTGCTGGGCCCTGGACCTGGACGACGAGCTCGCTCGTCTGCACGTCGGCCGGCAGGGCCACCCAGTCACCGTCGTGGAACCGGGCCCGGGCGCCAGTGCGGTCGAGCACGAACGCCGCGCTGCCGACGAGCGTGAGCAGCGGTTCGCCGGTGCCGATCGCGAAATCGTCGACGTCGGTCGACGTGGTCCGAACCAACCGGCGGGCATCGATCGACCAGACCGCGCCATCGGGCGCGACGATCACCTGCGCGGACGCGTCGACTTCGAACGGGATCGTCTCCCCGCTGAGCGCCAGCAGCGCCGCTTCCGAGGTCGCCGGTGCGACGACGACCAACCCGTCGCGTCCGACACCGGCGACGGCGTCGGGCTCGGCGAGGGGTGCAACCGCGACGCCGGGACCGAGCCGGAGCGCCGCCGAGTCGATCAAGCGCGCCTCGGCGCTCGAACCGTCGAGGAGGTACGCGCCACCCGCGCCCTCGGCGATGGCGAGCGGCGAGCCGTCGGCGGCGGCGTCGAGCCGGGCGAGCGCCCGACCGCCGTACCCGTCGGCGAGTACGACACGACCCGTCGCCCGGTGGACGAACCAGCGCGTCGCCCGCGTGGCGGATGCGTCGATGGCGGGCAAACCGTCCGATCGGACGACGGCGACCACCGCGGTGAGGGCAGCCGCCGTCACGGCGACGATCGCGACCGCGCGCCGCCACGGGACCGCCTGCGCGTTCACCACGTCATGCTACGGGGGGCAGCGCGCCCGACGGCCGCCTCTTACCACATAAAGAGGCCAACTTGACACGCAGCGTCGTAGCCTCGTGAGGGTATGGATGTCGTGATCCGCACCGCGCACGGTGAAGCAGAGATCACGATCGCTCGCGCCGGGGAGATGACCGCCCTGGCCGAGATCGTCGAGCGCGTGACCGGCAGCACGTCGCCGCCGACGGCCGACATCGACGGGCGGCCGGTCCTCACCACGACGACGATCGACGACTCCGGGATGATCAGCGGATCTGTCATCGACATCGGCCCGCCGACCCGGACCGCTCCGCAGGACGCGGTGGTCGAGCTCGTGCAGGTCGCCGGTTGGGGAGCCGGCGCCCGCCAGCCGCTCGGGCCGGGCATGTACCGGATCGGCCCCGGCCGCCGCGTCAACGCCACCGATCTCGAGATCGCGCACGTCGACAAGATCGCGTTCGAGATCTCGATCGACAGCGACGGTTCGGCCAACGTGACAGTCGACGAGCAGGCGGTTCGGATCGACGGCATCGGAGTCGAAGGTTCCGCGCCGTGGACCGCCGGCGTCCTCGACGTCAGCGGCCGGGCGTTCGAGCTCGACCGAACCATCGGGCGAACCGGCGCGCCGAGGCGCAACACGGGCAGCGCGTCGGCAGGCACGATCGTCTTCAACCGCCCGCCGCGCCCGGCGCCGGCACCGGCCCCGCCCCCGATCACCGTCGCCGACGGCCTGGATGTGATGGGTGAACCGGCGCGCCCGCCTCGCCACGATCGTCGCCACCGCGCTGCGACACCCGGGTCTGACCAGTACGTGCACGCCGCGTTCCACGCCGAGCTCGTGGCACGGCGCAGCACCGAGCGCGAGCGTCGCCACGATCTCTTCCCCCATGTCGCAGCGGCAGTCGGGCTGGCCGCCATCGCGTCGCCACGCGTGTGGTCGACACGTCCCGAGGACGACGCCGCGTTCGAGTTCGCGATCGGCCTCGGCGACATCGAGTGGCGACCGGAGATGACGTTCGGCGACGACGCAACCGGGCGACCCGAGTCGGTCGTGACCGAGCTCGGTCGGCTGCCGATGGTGCCGGTCACCGTCGATCTCCGCAACGAGCGTGGGATGGCCTTCGTGGGCACGACCGAGTTCACGCGCGCGGCCGTGCGCGGGTTGTTGGTCGAGGCGTGCGTCGAGCACGGACCGGCCGACCTCGATGTGGTGATCCTCACCGATCCCGATCGGGCACCGGTGTGGGAGTGGGTCAAGTGGTTACCGCACAGTCGCACGTCGGGCGTCGCCCAGGTGCTCGTCGCCCTCGACCAGGTCGACGGCTGGGCCGCAGCAGTCAGGGACGGGTCACCCGTCGCGCCGCGTCCGAACCATCTGACGCTCGCCGTGGTCGACGAGCCTGCCTGGTGGCGCGACCGTGCCGCGCCGATACGCGCCGTGATGAACGACGCAACGCGTCCGCTGCGGTTCGTCGTGCTCGCCGAGGACCCCGACGAGGTGCCCAACGTGTGCACCACCCTCGTCACCGAGCAGCCGGGCGACCTGGCACGCGTCGAGCGATTGGGCGAACGAACGATGGTCGACGACGTCCAGCTGTTCCTCCTGGCGACCAACATCGCGGCGGCGACGGCGCGGCGGTTGGCGCCGCTCGACGATCCCGACCTGCTCGTGCCGGCGGCGAACACGCTTCCGCTGTCGGTCCCCATCCCACAGCTGCTCGGCCCCGCCAACCTCGCCGCATCGACGCTCGCCGCCAGGTGGCGGGCGACGACCGAACGGTCCCATGCCCGCGTCCCGATCGGTGTGACACACCGGGGAACCGTCGAGGTCGACCTCGAGCGCGACGGCCCGCACATGCTCATCGGTGGAGCGGTCGGAACGGGCAAGAGCGAGATGCTGCGCACGATCGTGATGGGTCTCGCCGCCGGACTTCCACCGGGATCGCTCACGTTCGCGCTGCTCGACCTTGCCGGGCAGTCGACGTTCGCGGGGTGCGCATCGCTCCCGCACGTCGTGATGCACCACGACATCTCCGACGCCCATCTGGCCGAGCGCGCCCTGCGCTCGTTGCGCGCCGAGCTGCTCGGGCGCGACGAGCGGGCCTGGCGCGGAGTCACATTGCCGCGGCTCGTCATCGTGGTCGACGAGCCGGCGGCCGTCGCGACGGAACACCCGCAGCTCGTGTCGTCACTGCTCGAGATCGCGGCTGACGGCGAACGGCTCGGCATCCACCTGATCGTGGCGACCGAGCATCCATCGCTCGTGCTCGACTCCGCCAACGGCCCGGCGATCGGGGTGCGCGTCGCGCTGCGCTTGTCGGACGAGCACGAATCGACCGCGTTGATCGGCGGGCGGAGCGCCACGAGCGTGCCGCGGCGGACCCCCGGCCGCGGTCTGGTACGGGTGGGCGACGCCGAACCGGCCGAGTTCCAGGCGGCACTCGTCTCTGCATCGAGCACGGCGAATGGAGCGCACGACCTCGAGCTGCGGCCGTATGTCGTCGGCCGCGAGCTGACGCCGATGGAGCTGCGGGTCATGCGCGAGTCCAACGGCAGCGTCGGACGTTCGTCGGGTGTCATCCGCAACGATCTCTCGCGACTCGTGGGCGAGATCACCGCCGCCGCGGTCGCGGTCGAGCAGTCCCGAACGCGACGCCTCGGTCCCGATCCACTTCCCCACATCGTCGACGCCCGCCGCCTCACCACCGAACATCCGGGCGGCGGCGTCCCGATCGCGTTGGTCGACCTGCCCGACCAGCAGCGTCAGCAGATCCGTTGGTGGGAACCGGGCGTCGAAGGCAGCCTGTTGATCTACGGGGCGGACGGCACCGGCACCTCGGCCGTTCTTGCGTCGCTGGCGGTCGGCGCCGCCGAGCGGTACCCGGCCGACGACCTCCACCTGTACGTGATCGACGCCGGCGCGCTGGCGCCGCTGGTCGCCCTGCCGCACACCGGCGCGGTCGTGCGCCACGACGACTTCGACCGGATCGCGCGG
>DATMDV010000270.1:0-7894 GCA_035557475.1 Ilumatobacteraceae bacterium | reverse complement strand
TGAACCAACCCCGATCTCGTGAAGTTTCGGCGTTCCTAGGGCGCGAAACTTCACGAGATGGGTGACTGAAAGGTGCCGTCTGGGGCCGGAGTCCAGGTTCGGGCGTCGGTGACGGCGGCGACCGGGATCGGTCCGTACACGTGCGGGAACGTCTCACCGGTGTCGTAGAGGTCTTCGTCGACCACCGGTGCGTCGAGCGCGGCCTCGTCGATCGAGAGCAGCATGAGCCCGGCGACGTCGCTGTAGAACCGGTTGGCGGTCGCCTCGACCTGGTGCGCCCGCGAGCAGTGGATGAACCCCTCATCCGCGAGCGTCACGCCGCGGGTGCTCATCACATAGGTGCCGGCGTCCCGCGCGCTCTCCCAATCGGCGGGCAGGGCGATGTGGTACAGGCCGGTCACCGGTTCACCGGGACTCGTCGTCAGACGTTGACCGGGAGCTGCGAGTCGATCCAACCCTCCAGCACCGGTCCCGACTCGAAGCTGGTGATCAGCGCATAACGGGGCGCAGTGCCGTTGTGCACGACGACGTGCCACAGACGTTGGGTGTCGACGACGAACCGGGCGCCCTTGCGAAGCGGTACTCGGATCTCGGTGTTCGGATCGGGGAGGCCGTCGGGTCCGCTGTCCATCAACAGCATGTAGCTGTCTGGGTTGTCGGTCAGCTCGACCCAGGAGCGCACCACCCAACCCTCGTCGTCGGGGTTGAAGCGGTTGTTGTCGTCGCGGTGGAGCGAGCGGATCGCGGTCTCGCGGTCCTGCGGTTCGAGTTTGATGATGCGCACCCGACCGAAGTTGGCGCGGACGGCATCGACGTAGGCGCGCACCGATGGCGCCTTGTCAGCGTTGCTCGTCCACTCGGCGTCCTTGTCGGTCTTGCCCTTGTCCCAGAAGCCGCGGCAGTCGAGCTCGCCGTCAGCCGACGCGATCGGGGCGAAGTTGGTGTCGCCCCCACTCTTCCAGTCCATGTACTCGAGCGACTCCCACTCGGACGGCGGGATGTCGAGCATCGGCGACAGCTCGACCACCCCGGTCGGCGCCAGCACCGGCATCCGCAGATGCGGCGTGTCCAACGGGATCTGAACGCTCCAGTGGTCGTGGGTGGGCCAGAAGCTCATGCCGTCAAGTGTAGGAAGCTCGCCGGCTCCGCGGCGTGGCACCGCCGCCCCCGACACCCGGACGCGCCGGCTCAGGTGGTGGCTGTCGGTGTCGTGGTCGAGGGCAAGTCGGAGACGAGCACCACCCCGGTCGGGATCTCGATCGTCTGACCGGCCTGGATGTCGTTGGCGTCGGTCAACCCGTTCAACTCGACGATCTCCTGGACCGGGACGTCGAAGGCCTCGGCGATGAGCGAGAGGAACTCGCCACGCTTCACGGTGTAGAAGATCCGATCCGTCGAGATCGTCGTCGACGTCGTGATCGTCGTCGTCGTGGTCCGGATCGGCGGGAGGATCTCCTCGGCCGCGTCGCCGTCGTTCTCCCCGCACGCGCCGACGGCGATCACGAGCACCAGCGCAGTCGCCGACAGGAGGAGTGGACGGTTCATGATGACGACCTCGACCCACGACACTACGTGGCGATCGCCTTAACCTCGCCCATCATGGCCGAGCAGGTGATGTTTCCGGGTGCATACGCACCCGATCGCCGCTACGACGTCGACTCCAACGGGATCCGCATCGCCGTCTATGAATGGGGCGACGTCGGCGCGCCGCCGCTCGTGCTCGTGCACGGCGGTTTCGACTTCGCCCGGACGTTCGACGTCTTCGCGCCCAAGTTCGCGGACCTCGGGTGGCGCGTGGTGAGTTGGGATCACCGCGGTCACGGCGACAGCGAGCACGCCGAGCTGTACTCGTGGGACGCCGACCTCCGCGACGCCGTGGCGGTGTTCGACCACGTCGCCGGCGCGAGTGCAGTCCCCGTGATCGGGCACTCGAAGGGCGGGGCACTCATGGCGCAGCTCGCCGACGCGCACCCGTTCCGGTTCGCCTCGTTCGTGAACATCGACGGCATCCCCCACCGCGGGCCGATCCCCGACCTCGCCGAGCACGATCGAACGAAGATGCTGACCAGCGAGCTCACCGGCTGGCTCGACCACCGTCGGTCGACGGCGACGGCACGCCGCAAGCCGGGGACGCTCGACGAGCTCGCCCGGCGGCGAGGCCGGATGAATCCCCGCTTGTCGCACGACTGGCTGCGGTACCTCGTCAGCGTGGGCGCGACCGAGAGCGACGATGGCTGGCGCTGGAAGCTCGATCCCACGATGCGCATGGGCGGCTTCGGCCCGTGGCGCCCGGAATGGGCACTGGTGCGGCTCCCCGGCCTGGCGGTGCCGTTCCTCGGCGTGCTCGTCGGCGAACAGGAGGACATGGGGTGGGGCACGCGGGCGCACCACGTCGAGCCGTACCTCCCGGTCGGCGGGCGCGTCGAGATGCTCGACGGCATCGGACACTTCGCCCACATCGAACAGCCCGACCTGTTGGTCGACATGATCACCTCGCTGATCGGAACGCCGCGATGACGGCCGTGACGCAGCTGATCCACAACCGCGTGACGCTGGCGCTGCATCACCTGCGCGACGGCGACGGGCGGCCGCTGCTCCTGCTGCACGGGCTCGGTGAGCGATCGCCGGCGGCGCCGCCCGACTGGACGCACGGGTGGCCGGGACCGGTGACCGCGCTCGACTTCACGGGACACGGCTCGTCCACGGTGCCGCGCGGCGGCGGCTACACCGCCGAGTTGCTGCTCGCCGACGCCGACACCGCGCTCCAGCACCTCGGCACCGCGACCGTCGTCGGCCGCGGCTTGGGCGCCTACGTCGCGCTGCTTCTCGCCGGGGCGCGCGCCGGCGACGTGGCCGGCGCCGTGCTCGGCGACGGCCCAGGGCTCGCCGGCGGGCCGACCGAACCGACCTCACAGGGTGTGTTCGTGCTGCCGTCGGCGGATTCGACCCCCGACCCGTACGCGTTGCTCGAGCTCGGACGCGATCTCCGCCCGCCCGACTACGCAACCGGCTTCGTCCATCTCGCCGTGCAGGGGTCACCGCTCGACGAACCGATCACCGTGTCGGCCGTGAATCGACCGGCCTGGCTCCACGCCGTCGCCACCGAGCCCGGCGTGACGATCGCGTCGATCCCCGAGGCACTCGCGGTCTACGCGAAGTCGATGCGCGACTGAGCGCCCGTCACCACCGCACGATGGAGGTCTCGCGTGCGTACTGATCGACGCGGTCGGCCGCCAGCCGGCCGGAGATGAGCACCATCGGCACGCCCAGGCCGGGACGCGTCGACGACCCGACGAACACCAGCCCGGGCACGCGTTGGTCGATGTTGTTCGGACGGAACGGGCCGCTCTGGCGCAACGTGTGGGCGAGCGCGAACGGCGTGCCACGCTCGAGCCCCATGGCCTCCCAGTCGAGCGGGTCGTAGACGCGCTCGACCACGACGTCGCACGGATAGCCGAACGCCGCAACTCGCCGGCGCAGGTCGCCGGCGATCCGATCGCGCTCCTTCGACCAGTCGATGCGCCCGTCGAGGTTGGGCATCGGCTCGAGCACGTACAGCGATGTGCAGCCATCGGGAGCAGTGCCCGAATCGGCGGATGGGATCGTGACGAGGATTGACGGATCCCGCATCCGGCGCCCCTGCTTGATCACGGCCCGTACCGAATCGTCCCAAGCGTCACCGAAGTGGAGGTTGTGGTGAGCCGCGCCCTCCGGTCGATCGCCGCGCACGCCGGCGATCCAGAGCAGGCAGGACGGCGCGTAGCGGCCGCGCCGGGCGACGCGGGGCGCTTCGACGCCGCCGAGCAGCGTGCGGTACGCGACCGGGAGATCGGCGTTGCACACGACGGCGTCGGCCGCCACCCGTGTGGATCCGCCGACTTCGACCCCGTTGATGGAGCCCGCGGCGCCGCGCAACAGTCGCGTCACGGGCGAGCGGTAGCGAATCGTCACGCCGGCCTTCTCGACGGCGCCCGCCAAGCTCCTGGCGATCGTGTGCATCCCGCCGTCGGGCACGAACACGCCGTGCGTGTCGGTGTGGGTGACGACGGTCTGGACCGCCAGCGCCTCGCGCGGCGCGAGCCCTGCGTACAACGACTGCGACCCGAAGACCCGCTGCAGACGCTCGTCGTCGAAGTACGACGCCATCCGCTTGCCCATCCGACCGAACCCACCGTGACCGACGAGCGAGGCGACCGCCCGCCACGACCGCACGAGATCGAGTGGCGAGTCGAAGTTGACGTCGATGAAGTTGGACATCTCGATCCGGTGAAGGCCCTCGAGCCAGTCGGAGAAGCGTCCGAACGCCGCAGCGTCGCGGCTGCCGCTGAACGCGCGGATCTCCTCGGTCATCGCCTCCCGCCCGCGGCGGATGTACAGGGTCGAGCCGTCGACGAACACGGCGCGGTACATCGGGTCGACCGGGCGGAGGCGTACGAAGTCGGCGAGCTCGGAACCGGCCGCGGCGAACGTCGCGCTCAGCACCTCGGGCATCGTCAACACCGTCGGACCGGTGTCGAGCTGGAACCCCTCCTGAGCCACCACACCGGCGCGCCCACCGGGCACTGACTCGCGTTCCAACACGGTGACCTGATGACCGCGGTTGCTCAGGTGCGCCGCGGCGGACAGGCCCCCGAGTCCGGCGCCGACGACGACGATCCGCATCGTTATGCCCCCCGCCCACCGACATAGTCGGCCATCGCGACCAGCTCGGCCGTCGCGTCGCCTTCGAGCGCGACCACGTCGAGCGCAGCGATCGCTTCCGCGGTCAAGGCCGAGATGTGCAGCTCGAGCGCCTCCAGCGCGCCGGAGTCGACAATCACCTGCTGGATGTCGGCGACCTCACGGTCGTCGAGGTCGGGGGCACCGATGCGATCAAGCACGGCCAGCTGCGATGGCGTCGCCGCGGCAACTGCACGGGCGAGCAGCGGTGTCGGTTTGCCCTCCCGGAGATCGCCACCCACCGGCTTGCCGGTGACCGACTCGTCGCCGAACGCCCCCATCACGTCGTCGCGCATCTGGAACGCGTCGCCGAGCGGGAGTCCGTACCCGCTGAGGCCGGCGAGGAGCGCACAACCGCGCGCCGGCGCGGCGACGACGGCCCCGAGGTGGAGCGGACGCTCGATGGTGTACTTGCCGCTCTTGTAGCGACAGATCCGCTCGGCCGTGGCGAGGTCGCGCACGCGCCGGACCGAGCCGAGGATGTCGAGCAGCTGACCGGCGTTGAGCTCGGCGCGCAGTTCGTTCCAGATCGCCCACGCCTCGACCGGCGCGCCGAGCATCAGCTGGTCGGCGTACACGAATGCGAGATCACCGACGAGGATCGCGACACCTTCGCCGAACCGTCGCGACTCCGCTGCCCAACCGGCTGCCTCGTGCTCGGCCGCATAGACGGCGTGCGTGGTGGGGACGCCGCGGCGGCTGGCAGCGTTGTCCATCACGTCGTCGTGGAACAGGGCGAATGCGTGCATCAGCTCGAGCGCCGCGCCGGCATCGACGCTGCGCTGGTCGTCGGGGTCACCGCCCGCGCCAACGAAACCCCAGTGGCAGAACGCCGGTCGCAGGCGTTTGCCACCCGACAGCACGAGCCGCCGGATCTCGTCGACCGGGCCACCGAGGTCGGGATCGAACGCCGCCCACCGGGCGTGCTCGGCGGCGAGCACCGCGTCGATCCGGGCTTCGACCCGCGCCGCGATCGCGGCGAGGCTCGGAGGAGCGCTGGCGGGCACGTTTGCCGAGGCTATGCCCGATTGGGCGGCTTCTGGTCGCCGGGCTCCGGATCGCTGTCGAGGTCGGCGATCACCTCGTCGATCTGCAGACGCGCGGCTCCGATGCGCTCGCGGCAGAGGGCGATCAGCTGGGCCGCCCGCGCCACGCGATCGGCGAGGCGGTCGACGTCGACGTCGGAGCCCTCCAGCTCGCGCAGGATGCCGTCGAGCTCGTGGAGCGCCGCCGAGTAGCCGGGTTGGTCGTCGGTGCTCATCAGCTCGTGTCCTCCACTCGGCTCGTCAGCGTCCCGTCCGCGACCTCGGTGTGGATGATGGCACCGGGCGGGGCGCCACCCACATCGCGAACGACGCGGCCATCGGCCGTTCGCGTGATCGACCAGCCGCGTGCCAGCAGGTTGACCGGATCGAGGAGCCCCAGGCGGGCTTGGAGTGATGCGAGATGACGGTCCTCGGCGGCGAGCACCTGGTGCGGGCGCCGGACGAGACGGGTCGCGATGTCGTCGATCCGCGCCTGGGCCACCGCGAGCGCTCGCGGCGCCCGGTTGCGAACCGTGTCGACGCGCACCGCGAGGCGTTCGTCGGCCCGTTCGACCGCGTCGTGGGTGCGGCGCGCGATGCGGTGGGCGCGGCCGGTGAGCTGCTCGGTGGCGCTGGCGAGTTGGCGGTGCGACAGCGCGCTGATCGCTGTCCAGGATCTCTCGCTCGACTCGAGATAGGTGCGGACGGCATCGACCAGCGCTGCTGCACACGCCGTCGGCGTCTTGAACGCGGTGTGCGCGACCTCGTCGGCGACGCTGCGGTCGACTTCGTGGCCCAGCCCGGTGAACACCGGGACGCGTGCGGCCGCGATCGCCCGGGCGATCGGCTCGGCGTCGAAAGTGGCGAGCTCGTTGCGGGCCCCGCCGCCGCGGATGACGACGATGGCGTCGAGGTCGCGGCGGGACGACAGGGCGAGGATCGCCCGGCTGATGCCGCGGGCCGCGGTGGGGCCCTGGACGCGCACGTCGCACACGCGCAGGTGGAACCCGAAACGACTCCGAACGAGCTCGTCGTGGAAGTCGTGCCACGCCGCTGTGTCGACGCTGCTCACGACGCCGACGTGGAGTGGGATCGGTGACGCTACGGCGCGCTTGTTGGCGTCGAGCAGCCCTTCGGCGACCAACCGGCGAATGATCTCGTCGCGGTGGGCGGCGAGATCGCCGAGCGTGAAGCGCGGGTCGAGATCGGCCATCTTGAGCCCCAGCTGACCGGCCGGGGCGTAGAAGTCGAGGTAGCCGAACACGCGCACCTTCATGCCGTCGGCGAGTCGCAAACGATGCTTCTGCAGCATCGGTCGCAGCTTCATCCGGGCGTTGGCGAAGAACTGCACACGGAGCACCGCTTTCATGCCGACCGAGTCGTCGGCCAGGTTGAAGTAGGCGTGCTGGCCGCGCTCGTTCCAGCCCTGGATCTCGCCACGGACCCAGACGCCATCGCTGAAGCCACGTCGCAGGGAGGCGTTCAGCGCGTCAGCCAGCTCCGCCACCGTGTAGGTGGGGTTGGTCGGATCGTCGACCGGCTCGTCACCGAAGTCGAACGCTGGCTGACTCATGTGCCGATTCTGCCCGGTGGCTGTGACGATGCGGTGCCGTCAGGCCCCGAGCACGTGCAGATTGTCGGGAGCATCGCCGGGTTCGTCGTCGGGCTCATCGCCGATCTCGGCGAACAGCTGGCCGTCGATCGGGAGGTTGCGCTCGCGCCGGACCGCGTCGAGCTGCTGGAGCGGCTTCTCGAGTTGCCGCCGGCGGGTGCCAACCAACTCGTCGAACGACCGGTCGAGTTGATCGAAGCGGTTCTTCACCTTGTCGAGCGCCTCGTTGTACTTCAGCCACTGCTGTCCGAACTTGCTGATCAGACCGAGGATCTGGTCGCTGGTCTGCTCGACCATGAAGTTGTCAAACGCCTGGCGGATGACACCGAGGAACGCGAACAACGTGAGGGGCGAGCACATCACGACCCGCTGGCCGAGTGCGTCGTCGAGGAGGGCGGGGTCGTGCTCGTGGATGAACCCGGTGAGCT
Organism: Ilumatobacteraceae bacterium; assembly: GCA_035557475.1. Lineage (GTDB taxonomy): Bacteria > Actinomycetota > Acidimicrobiia > Acidimicrobiales > Ilumatobacteraceae > JALOLG01. The sequence continues at coordinate 110 of DATMDV010000270.1, read as the reverse complement.
GCTCGTTGGGCAGGAACAACAAGACATAGTCGACGGTGGCGCGGGCGCTGGCGCGCGCGTAGTCGCGCTTGGCGAGCTCCTTGACACGCAGCCGCACGTCGCGCAGGAAC
>DATMDV010000269.1:0-3563 GCA_035557475.1 Ilumatobacteraceae bacterium | reverse complement strand
GCACCTGTACGGCATCGACCTCGTCGGGCGCAGCCTGGCGCAGCTCGCCGAGCTCCCGCACTGCGGCGGGGTGGCGGTGCGCAACGAGCAGCTGGCGCTGCGGATCGTGCGCTGGCTGGTGCAGGTCGCCGCCGAACGCCGGATCGAGATCGCCCGCACCGGCAGTGCCAATGTGTGGGAGCACGCGACCGTCACCGGTGAGCTCCCCCCGCAGCTCGTGCTGCTCGTCAGCGGGGCGGATCGCCTGCTCACCACCGCCGAGGCGACGACGAACCACCTCCTCGGCCCGCTGACACGGCTGATGGGCGAGGCGATCGGGGTCCGCATCCAGATCGTGCTCGCCGGGTTGCCGAAGATCGCCGGTCACCGGCTCGGGATGAACGTCGAACGACGTCTGGTGCTGCAGACCGCCGACATCAACGACCTGGCGATCGTCGGTGTCCACCGCTCCTTCGCGGCCGAGCTGCGCACCGAGCGGCGGGCGGTCGACCTCCCCGCCGGCCGCGTCGTGCAGCTCGCTCAGCTGGCGCCGGCCGGTCAGCCGGAGGGGCCGGTGATCCGGTCGCTGGCAGCATCGCTGGCGCGGCCGACCCGGCGACCGCCGCAACGGTTCGTCGACGTCACGTGGCCGCTGCTCTGGGAGCACGCCGCGGCGGCGCCGCCCACCCCGCCGGCGCACTTCGTGGCGCCGCTGCCGGTGGCGATCGACACCGAGTCCGGTGAGTGGGTGTGGATCGACGGGGTCGACGACGGACCCGTGTTCGCCGTCGCCGGGCAGCCCAAGAGCGGCCGCAGCTCCACGCTCGCCGCACTGGCCAGGCTCGCCCACGAACAGGGGTGGGCGGTGCTCAACGTGTTGTCGTCGCGACGTTCGCCGCTGGCGGCGAGCGACGATCCGGCGCTCGCCGTGCGGGTCACGCCCGAGCAGTTGAGCGACGCCGTCGCGGCGACGTCGGGTCAGGTGCTCGTGGTGATCGACGACCTGCAGCGCCTCGAGGACGCGGAGGGAGTCGAGGCGGCGTTGAAGCATCGTGAGCGGGTGTTGTGCGCGGTGTCCGGACCGGTCGACTTCCTGTCGTCGCGGACCGGTGTGATGCGCAGCCTGCCGGCGATCACGGCCGGCATCCTGCTGGCGCCGACCGGGTCACTCGACGGCTCGGCGATCGGGCTCCGGCGACTCCCGGCCGAGTGGACGTCGAACCCCCGTCCGGGTCGCGGGATCCTCGGGATTGCTGGCGATCCGACCGAGGTCCAGGTGCCACTCGTCACCCAATCCGACGCCTGAGGGGCGCTCCGACTGGGCGTTCAGGGTGGTCGTTGCGCCATGATTGGGGCGTCGGTGGCGGGCGGCGCCGGTGGATCCTCAAGGCGCTGTCGACTTGCACCGATGACACGGTGTCATGCAAGAGCGGGAAGCGGGTAGCCAGTCAGGCGAAGTCACCTCGCGTTCGAGCGCGCCGCCACCGCAATGGCAGTCCGGCTACTGGTGGCGGTGCCGTCACCTGCACGTTCCGGTGATCGTCTGGATCCTGGCAAGCGTCCTCGGTGGCGCAGCCATCGGGAGCGCCCTCGAACCTGATGCCAAGGGCGACAAGCCGACGCCCACCAGCGAAGTCCTCGCCGAACCCGTTGCGGCCGCCGACTGCAACGAGAACTACGCGGCCTGCGTTCCGGTCGCCGGCGACGTCGATTGCGCCGGCACCGAGGCCGATGTCGACCCGGACGTCGACAACACGTCGTACATGTCAGAGCCGGTCGAAGTCGTCGGCCGCGACGTCTACGCCCTCGACTCCGACAACGACGGCATCGCCTGCGACTGACCCCGTCCCCACACGCCCGCACCCCCTGGTTCTGTCTGCTTCAGATGAAGCCACGGGCCGTATGAAGCAGACAGTTCGCCGATTTTCCGGTCAGACCGGCAGCGCCTGCACGCTCGAGCCGCCGAGCGCCTTGATGCCCTGATCGAAGCTGACGACAAGAGCGTCGTGCGCACGGGCGATCGCGATCACGTGGGCGTCGGTGACTTGGCGGTGACCGACGAGTCGGTCGTGCGGCACCAGAGGGTTGTCGATGTAGCCGCGATCGTCGGGCAGGAATCGATGCTCGCTCCGATTGACGAGCGCCGACAGGATGGCGGTCGCCTCGCGGACCGTGATCGCGTCCTCGAGGACGCCAGGGTTCGACGACACCCGGACGAACCCGGTCTGGGTGACGGAGCACGTCGCGACGAGGTCGCCGTCGAGGCGGGCGAACCAATGTCGGGCCGCGGCGTGGTGGAGGTGGCTCTCCCACATCAGCGCCACGAGCACGTTGACATCGGGGAGCAGGATCACTCGTCGTCGAGCGCCCGACGAACCATTTCGGATGTGATCAATGCCGAATCGGCGCTGGCCCGGATGATCGGGAGGCCGTCGACGATGTCGATCGAACGCGGCGCCAATCCTGCCCGCGCCAACGCCGAGACCACAGTGCCGATCGACTCCTTACGCGCCCGGGCCAGTTCGCGCGCCGCGGCGAGCACGTCGTCGTCGAGGTCGAGGGTCGTTCGCATCGCATCATGATGTTACCACATCATGATGCTGACAGGCTTCCCCTCAGCCGGTCGACCGCCGGGCGAGGCCTCGGAACCGGACCGGGCGCTCGTCGAGCTCCTCGGCGAGGTGGGCTGCCCAGCCCGCGATGCGAGCGATCGCGAACAAGGGCGCCTTCGGGTCGATGCCGCCGACGAACGCCAGGGCGGCGAGGGCGAGGTCGATGTTCGGCGGCCGGCTGACGACTCGTCCGGCTTCGGCGAGCAGGTCGTCGAACACGAACAGGCGGCCCTCCGGGTCGGGCAGCCGGCGGACCGCTTCGATCAGCACGGTGAACCGCGGATCCTCGTTGCGGTAGATCATGTGGCCGAAGCCGGGCAGCCGTTCGCGGGCGACGAGGCGGCGCCGGACGGCGTCGGCCGCGCCGAGCTCGATGCAGTCGTTGAACAACAACGACGCCGCAGCGCCGGCCGCGCCGTGGAGCGGTCCCGACACGACGGCGAGCCCCGCCACGATCGCGGCATACGGGTCGGCTCGCACGGATCCGGCGACGCGCACGGCGAGCGTGCTCGTCGCCAGCTCGTGGTCGGCGAGCAACACGAGCGCCCGCCGGATGGCGCCGACGAGCGCCTCGCCGGCGTCGGGGGCGAACACTGCGGCAACTTGCGCGGCGTAGTCGCCGCTCGGCGCGACTGCCGACTTCGCGGCACGGTCGCGATCCGGCTGAGAGACGAGCACGGCCGGGATCATCGTCAGGATCCGGCGGGCGGCGGTGGCGGGGTCGTCCCCGGCGTGGCCGATGCCGACGGCCGTGGCGATCACGGCGAGGCGGTTGATCCAGTCGAGCCCGGGGCCGTACCCGGCGATCGCATTCGCACAGTGCCGCACTGCGTCGGCGTCGGGCACCACCCAGGTCACCGGTTCGGCCGCCAGCCGATCGGTCCACAACAGCTCGGCGACCTGCTCGAAGCTGGCCGATCGGGCGAGCCCGGCGACGTCGTGGCCGCGGTACGACGGTCCGGCCTCGTCGAG
>DATMDV010000268.1:0-36238 GCA_035557475.1 Ilumatobacteraceae bacterium | reverse complement strand
TTTCCGGGGAGCGCCACCTCGGCGGCTCGGATCGCGTCGGTGATGTGGGTGCCGAGATCGGTCAGGAAACCGGCGACGCCAGCCTCGTTCGCGGCGGCGAAGTTGCCCGCCGGGAAGTTCACCGTGAGGACCTCGTTGTCGCCGTCCTGGGTCTCGATCGTCAACTCGACGCTCTCGGTGCCGTCGAAGGTGATGTCGACCGGGAAGGCGCCGGCATCGGCCGAGGACCACATGGCCGCAAACGGCACGTCATAGGTCTTGACCGCGCCGGCCCGAGGGTTGGCCTGGATCTCGAGCGCCTCGGTGCCGTCGAACGCGATCGGGTTGGTCCAATCCGCGGGCATCACGACCTCGAGCCCGCCGGCTCGGAATGGCGGGTGCCAGTAGTCGGCCATCGCCTGGGGCAGCACGAGCGGCTTGCGTACGCCGCCGAAGTCATGGCCGAACACCTCGAAGTCGATCCCGAGCTCGCCGAAGCTGTTCTCGTCGTAGTAGTCGTCAACCTTGGCGAAGATCTTCGGGTCGACCTGGTCGATGAGCTTGGTCATGTTGGCGTCGTTGTAGGCCTGGCCGGGTTCGGTGACCGGGAAGATGGCGATCTTCAGGTGGGGATTCGGATCCGCCTTGCGGTGCTTCGACCCGTAGAAGGTGACGGACTTGGCCGGTGTGGTCGGCTTCAACGTGAAGTCGTCGGGAAGGCGGCCACCGAGCTGGCCCACGTAGTCGGCCAGACCCCACGCTTCGAGCTGCTCGCGTCGGGGCTGGTGAACGAGCAGGTGCTGCGTGTGGGTTTGGCCGGCCTGGATGTGGGCGCCGCCGCGGTCGAGCTTGCGCTCGAACTTGACGTTGAGGTTGGTGTCGAGCACCGCCATGCGGGTGGCCGTCTTGTTCACCGCGACGAGATAGGTCGCTGCCCGGTAGAAGCGGTGGGCGGTGAAGCTGAGCTTGGCCGAGTGGCGATCCCCGCAAGGCTCATCGTCATCTGGGCGATCGTCGTTGGGTCGGTCGGGATCGTTCGGATCACCGTGTGGAACGTTCGGGTCCTTGCCATCGCAGGAGCAGCCGCAGCGTTCGAGGAGCTTGCGCAGCAGGTAGCACACCCGGACCAGTGGATCGGCGGCGCGTGAGGTGTTCGGTGGGATCGCTTGGCGAAGGTCGACCTTGTCGATCAGGCCGCCTTTGCGGGCGAGCACCATGTGGGTGCCGTTGACAGCGGCCGCCGCCGTGACCCGGTCGACGCCGAAGTTGTGCACCTCGATCGCCCCGTCGGGCCGGGCGTCGTCGATGACGATCAGCCGCTGCTCACCCTTCTCGCGGCCGAGGAGGATGTCGTGCCGGCGCGGATCCAACGCCGAGATGTCGCCGTCGAGCGCAAGCGTGCCGACCTTGGTGACCCGATCCGAGCGAGGATCGAACTCGTGGAGGTCGTAGCCGCCGCTGCGACGATCAGTCTGCACCACGACCTTGCGCCGGAGTACGACGACGTCGCGAATCGGCTGGTCGACTTCTGCCACGCGCCGGCACCGAGGCCGCTCGGCGATTCCGTCGACCGTCGGGCAATCGTCGTGCGGACGGAAGTCGACCGACCACAGCGCTCCCACTTCGTCGACGACGTAGAGCTGCAGTGGCTTGCTCCGACCGGCGTTGCGCGCCACGCGCGCTTCGAACTCCAGTTCAGACCGTGCGATCGTCGCGTCATCATCCTTCACTCCGATTGCGGTGAACCGTGTCACGGTCACCACAACGCCGTCGAAGGTGGCGACGTAGTTGTCGTCGGGGCCGAACAGAGCGACCGGCCCATCGCCGGGAGCCCCCGCTCCGTCTGCCGGGCCGCGCTTGTCGTCTGGACGCGTGGTGTCGCACCAGCCGGCTCGATCCGCCGGCGACCCTCGGCGCGCCGCAGAGTAACCCGCGTGAAGAATCTGCCGTGAACGGTCGCCTTCGATGGCCATGGCTCACTCCCTCGCGTTTGACGTGTTCACTTCGACCGTACGCAACCTCAAGAAGGGAGGAGGCCGATTTTCTTCGGGACTCGTAGGCGGCGGCAGCCCCCGAGTGCGGACCGGATCCTCAGCGATCTCGTTGATCGATCGGCGGGTTGGCATGGCGTGGATCGCCGAGGCAGGCGCCCGGATCGGATCGGCGAGGGCCGACTATGAACCGGACTTCCACACCGGGACCGCACCTGCAGTGTCGTGCAGCCATCCGTCCTAATTCCGTCCTGCGGCCTGTACGCGTCGAAGGCACACATACCCTGAGCTGGGCACATGCGCGAAATTTCGTTCGTGGAGCTGGGGGGAATCGAACCCCCGTCCATCAGCTCGTGAACGAGCCTGCTACGACCATTCCCGCTCCGAGGCTGACGTTGCCTCGCCGGCGGGTCGACTGACCGTCACAAGTGGCGGTCCACGCTCGGTCTTTCCAGAGTGTCAGCCGTCTTTCCGACCGTCAGCGTTCTTTCTCGCCGTCATCCCCCGCTTCTGTTGCCGGGCTGCGGTGGATTGGCCCCGTGCGGCATTTCTGCTCACGATGTCTCTTCGCTCACCTAAAGATCAGGCGGCGAGAGCGAACTGCGTAGGAGCAATTCTTTTTGGTGCCCCGTTTTACGAGTCTGAGCAACTCGGGTCGCAAACCCGCCCATCGTTTCTGACGTCGAAACCAGTCAGCCCCGTTGGTCGGTAATCACCCCCAGTCTAGCGGGCGACCGCGTTTGGCGTCCCGAGGTTCCGGGAATCGCCGCGTCATGCCCAGAGGATGGACCAAGAAGCGTGAGCGCCAGTACGAGCACATCAAGCAGGGTGTGCTCGAACGTGGCGACTCCGAGGACACCGCCGAGGAGATCGCAGCCCGCACCGTGAACAAGGAGCGTGCCCGCGCTGGCGAGGCGAAGGAGCCGAGCGAGCTCTCGCTCAACGACATCTCGTCAGGTCGTCGTGGCGGCCTGCGCTCGCACAAGGGTGCAGGCGGGCGGACCAAGGCGCAGCTCTACGAAGAGGCGAAGGACAAGCACATCGAGGGCCGTTCGAAGATGACCAAGGCCCAGTTGCAACGCGCCGTCGGCCGCTGACCGTTCGTCCCACGGTTCTGTCTGCTTCAAACCCAGTGCCCGTCCGTCTGAAGCAGACAGGTCGGCAAATGGATCAGAGGTAGTAGCCGACGACGTCGATGACGACGTGGGTCGAACCGGGTTGGTCGCCGCAGAACACCTTCACCTGTCGGTTCGAGTCGATGCCAACCACCGAGGCGTTGGCGAGGTCGATCCGACCGGGGAAGTTGATCGTCGACGCGAGCGCCGAGGCCGTGTCGCCAGGCGTGACGGACAGGAAGTTCGGCGCCGTGTTGCCGGTGATCGTGACGTTGTAGGCGATCGCGGTCGCTCCCGCCGGAACGACGTTCGGTGTCGACACCGCACCCGTTTCGTCGAGGCCATCTTTCACCGCGATGACGCGGCTCGTGTTCGGCGCGAGCACCCCACCGCCTTTGCGGCTGTCGTACACGCGGGCCGGGACGATCGAGCGGAACGGTCGAGTGGGCGGTACGTATGCGATCCGCCCTCCGAAAACCTCGGCCGTGTTGAGAATGAGCTGAATCTCGTAGCAGAAGGCCAGGTTGTCGATGACGAGGTCGGCGTCGAGCGTCGCGACGGTGAACGTGTTGCCGGCGACGGCGATCGGCCCGACGACGTCGAGGTACGACCTCGTCGATCCGTCGTATCGCGTGAGCCGGATACTCGGCCCGGACGACTTGGGGTCGATCGGCAACTCGACCCGTTTGACGATGCTCCCGTGCGGAAGATGGATCGGTCTACGCACGAACGGGTTCGGAGCCGACGCGGTGAGGCCGCCACCCGGCACGTGGTTGAGCAGTGTTGCGTCGTAGTACGGCCGCCAATCGCCTGGGTGCACGGCGATGTACTCCAGCATCGGATCGGCCGGTGGGAACGCCTCCGCGACGTCTGACCTCCGCAATTCCGTCGGGGTCGGCGCTCCGTCGTTCGGACCGTCCAACCCGGTCGCGGCCCCTGCGTGCGCCGATCCGGTGACGGCTCCGAGCGTTGCGGCGCCGGCGCCGACGATCAACCCGCGACGTCCGACGAGTGGTGAACTCATGTGCTGCGACCTCCCTGTGCCCGCCTGGGGTCCGATCCGCAGGCTACGCGTCGGTGTCGGGCGACCCGCGGATCAGTCCATTCCCTTGCGAGTACGACCGAGGGCGCGTTCGATCTCGCGCTTGGAGTCGCGTTCCGCCATCGCCTGTCGCTTGTCGCCCTTCGTGCGGCCCTTGGCGATGCCGAGCTCGACCTTGGCGCGACCGTCCTTGAAGTAGAGCGACAGCGGGACGAGCGCGACGCGCTCCTGGTCGATCTGCGACTTCAGGCGATCGATCTCGCCGCGGTTCAACAGCAGCTTGCGGGGACGATCGGGATCGTGGGCGCCGACGCCGACCGCGAACTGGTAGGGCGCGATGTGGACCCCTTCCATCCACACCTCGCCGCTGCGCATCCGGGCGTACGCGTCGGTGAGTTGCACGTGGCCGGTTCGCAGGCTCTTCACCTCGCTGCCGCTCAGCACCAAGCCGGCTTCGACCACGTCGAGGATCGTGTAGTCGCGGCGCGCCTTGCGATTGCTGGCGATGAGCTTGGTTCCCGACGGGCGCATGGGACGATCGAGGCTACCGGTAGGGTTCGCGGCCGATGCTCGTGGTCAGTCGCCAGGCGTACGACGAGCTCGTGGCGCACGCGTACGACGGGTACCCCGAGGAGGCGTGCGGGCTGATCGCCGGCCCACCGGACGTCGGCGCGGCCGTCCGGTTCTACCCCTGCGGCAACATCGCGGCGTCGGCCCGCGTCTACACGATCGACCCCAAGGACCATCTGCTCGCCGAGCGCGATGCCGACGATCACGAGTGGGAGGTCATCGGTGTCGTCCACAGCCATACGCACTCCGAGCCGTATCCGAGCCCGACCGACGTCGCGCAGGCGCCGGATCCGAGCTGGCACTACGTGATCGTCGGGCTCAAGCGCGACGTGCCCGAGGTGCGCAGTTATCGCATCGTCGACGGCCAGATCGCCGAAGAGGCCATCCGAATCGAGTGAGTCACATCGAGTGAGGTGACGCGCCGCAACCACCCGAGGGGTGGCCGAACGAGACGTTGTCAGCTACGATTGTCGACTAGATCGATAGGATTTGTCCCGTAAGTCGGGATTGCCGAGGAAAGCGAGGACGTTGCAGGTGACGATGACCGTGCCCCAGCGTTCGAACACCCACCCAGTGGGCCCGCCGCGCCTCGATCTCGTCGCCGACAGCGTGCTCGACATGATCGGCAACACGCCGGTCGTCGACGTGTCGAGATTGTCGCCGAACCCCAACGTTCGGATCTGGGCCAAGCTCGAGATGCAGAACCCGTTCGGGTCGGTGAAGGACCGCATCGCCAAGGCGATGATCGAGCAGGCCGAGAAGCTTGGCCGGCTCCGGCCCGGCCAGACCATCCTCGAACCGTCGTCGGGCAACACCGGCATCGCGCTGGCGGCGATCGCCAAGCTGAAGGGGTACCCGATCAAGATCCTCATGCCGTCGAGCGTGTCGATCGAACGGCGTCAGATGCTCGAGGTGTACGGCGCAGAGATCATCCTGACGCCCGGCGAAGAGGGCTCCAACGGCGCCGTCCGCCGGGCCGAGAAGCTCGCCGCCGAGCATCCCGAGTGGTGCTTCCTCTATCAGTACGGCAACGACGCCAACCCGCAGGCGCACTACGAGGGCACCGGGCCGGAGATCTACCGCGACGTCCCCGACATCACGCACTTCGTCGCCGGGCTCGGCACGAGTGGCACCTTGATGGGAACAGGCCGGTACCTCAAGGAACAGGATCCGTCGATCCAGATCATCGCCGTCGAGCCGCCGCTCGGAGAGCGTGTCGAAGGGCTGCGCAACATCGAAGAGGGATACATCCCACCGGTGTTCGAGAACTGGCAGGGCTTCGAGTTGCTCGACCGCAAGCGCGTCGTGCGACCCCGTGAGTCGATCGAATGGACGCGTCGGCTCATCAACGAGTGCGGTGTCTTCGCCGGCCTCTCCTCCGGTGCGGCGTTGGCCGGTGCGGCCAAGGTGGCGAGCGAGATCGATCACGGAACGATCGTCTTCATCGTTTGCGACGGCGGCTGGAAGTACCTGTCGACCGGTGCGTTCACCGACGATCTCGACACCGCCGAAGCATCCGCCGAGAAGATCATTTACTTCTAGTCTCTTGCGTCCGTCGAAGCGGCTGGCGCCGCCGACGGACGAACTGTGCGTTCGATTCTGAACGACGCGATTCGGGCTTGCTGACGTCCTCGAACGGGGTGGCGCCGCCGACGGACGAACCGGGTCGTCAGGTCTGAACGACGCGTCCAGACCCGTGCGTGCGTCCGCATCGCGGCTGGCGAAGTGTGGCCTGCCAGTTTCGCACCGCGGTCACAGGGCATGCTTGACGTATGAGTGATGATCCGCGCTCGCCGTGGGCCGACGATTCCGGCTTCGATGGCGAACCGACGGGCGAAACGCCGGCAGATCTGCCGTCGACGCCGTACGACCGGCCTTACGACGACATCGCGGAACCCCCACCTCCTCCGCCCCCGGACCTGCCGACGCCGCCCAGCGGGAATGAGCCCACGACGATGTTCACCGGGGGCGGTCCGCCTTCGGGCCCCGTGCCGACGGCGATGGCCATGCCGCCGCCCGACCCGCGCCGTCGCTGGTACAACGACAAGCCGGCCGCCGCCGCCGCAGCCGGCGTCGGAGTGGCCTTGCTGTTCCTGATGATCGCCGGATTGATCTGGTACTTCAGCAAGGACGACGGTGACGACTCGATCGCCACGATCGACTCGTCGTCGACCACGACGATCTTCGAGACCACGACCACGGTCGCCGACTCGGCGGTGGCGACCGATCCATCGACCACATCGTCGACGACCACCACATCGTCGTCGACGACGACAACGACAACGACCACGACGACCACCACGACGACCCTGCCGCCGACCACGACTGAGGCGCCGACGACGACGGCCGCACCCACCACGCTCCCACCCGCCACCACCACGACGACGTCGACACCCGCGGTCTCGGTGCCGCAGTCGCCCGGCTCGACGACGTGGGACATCATCCAGGCCAACCCCGACGGATTGTCGCGGTTGCGTGATCTCGTCTTGCTGGCGGGCATGCAGAACGAGCTCGACAGCGCGACTGGAGTGCGCACGATCCTCGCTCCGAGCGACCAGGCGTTCGAGACTTACGAGACCACCCACGATCTGGACGATCCGGCGGTCGTGCGGGAGTTGCTGCGCCACCACATCGCGCTGGGCTCGCTCACAACGAGCAACATCTTCGCCGTCAGTCAGCTCCAGATGGAGGACGGCGAGTTCTTGGACATCGACGGCCCCAGCGAGACGATCGAACCCGGCACGTTGGACGCCAAGGTGATCGTCGAGGACATCGAGTCGTCGAACGGCTACCTGCACGTCGTCGACAAGGTCCTGCCGCCGGCGTAAGGGTCATTCCAGACGGCGCATCGCCGGCTCGGCGCGCACGAGCCGGCTGATCCGCGCTGTGGCATCGGTGACGTAACACGACTCATCGGCGAGGATCACCGGGTTGAGGTCGAGCTCGACGAGCGCTGGGTGGTCGGACGCCAGCTGAGCGACCCGCACGATCGCGTCGATCACGCGCTCTTCGAGCTCGTCGTCGATCGCCGCGGCTGCTCGTGTGGCGTCGAGCATCGATCGAGCGCCGGCCGACGAGACCGGCGCCAACCGGCTCGATTCGTCGCCGATCGCCGCGGCGTGGGCGCCGCCGAGGCCGACGGTGACGACCGGGCCGAGGTCGCCCTCGGCAACGACGTGGATTCGCAGGTCGACCCCGGGCGGGACCATCGCCTGCACCAGCACGTGGTCGGCGTCATCGCCGAGGTGTTCACGCATCGCGGCCACGGCCCGGTCGACATCATCGGCCCGACCGAGATCGAGTGCGACGCCGGCCTGGGCCGACCGACCGGGTCGACGGCGGATCGCCTTGACGGCGACGGGGTATCCGATCGTGTCCGCCGCGGCCACGGCTTCGTCGAACGGCACGAGACGGCCGGCGGCCATCGCCACGCCGTACCGGTCGAGCACGGAGCGGATCTCCTCCGCCGACAGGTCATCGCGTCCGGCGTCGATGGCCGCGCGGATCACACGGGCGGCACCGGCGACGTCGATCCCGGGCGGTGATTCGACGACCGCTGCGCCCTCGCCGGTCCGCCACCGCCAGTACGAGTGGAGCCGGCCGAGCACAGCGACGGCCGGTTCGGGGAACGAGAACATCGGCACCGCCGAACCACGACGGAGCGGGCCGTCGACGGCACCGAGCATCACGGCCACGACCGGCTTGCTCGCACCGGTCGCCGCCCGATCGATCTGGTCGATCGGACCACCGATCGCCGAAGCGACCGCGGGCGCGTGGATCACGAGCACGGCGTCGACATCGTCGGCCTCGACCGCCGACCGCACGGCGCGCTCGTAGTCGGCGTCCGTTGATGTCCAGTCGAGCGGGAACGGCGGGTCGACGATCCGCAGCCCGGCGGTCTCGACGGCCGCCGCGGCGAGCACCCCTGGGCTCCTCGAGTTGGTCACGACGGCGACGGCGGGACCTGCCATCAACGGTTGGCAGGCGAGCACCCGGGCGGTGTCGAGCAGAGCTGCGACGGTGGGTACCTCGATCAGACCGGACTGCTGATAGAGCGCTCCCGACGCTTGGCCGATGAGCGCCGCGCCGGCACGCACGGCCACGATCGGACGTCGCTGCGACACGCGGCGGGCGATGCGGGCGAACTTGTGCGGATTTCCGTGCGATTCGGTGTACAGGGCGATCACCTTGGTGGCGTCGTCGTCCTCCCAGAACTGGAGGAGATCGTCAGCCGACACATCCGACTTGTCGCCGAGGGACACGAACCACGACAGACCAACGTCGAGGCGGTGGGCGAGCGCAAGCAACGAGCTCCCCAACGTGCCCGACTGCATCGAGATCGCAACCCCTCCGGCCGGCACGTCGGCGTCGACGATCGCCGCTTGGATCAGCGTGCTGGGGAGTGGGGACGCGATGCCCATGCTCGCTGGACCGATCAGGCGCAAACCGTTGCGACGGGCGCGCATGACGATCGGACCCATGTCGACGGTGTCGCCGACCTCGGTGACGATCACGGCGCCACGCACGCGCTTGGCGATGCATTGGTCGAGGACGGACTCGAGCTGTCCGGCGGGGACGGCAACAACCGCCACCGTGACGTCGTCGGGCACGTCACCGATCGTGGCGTAGGCGGGTCGCCCGTCGATCGTGTCGTGGTTCGGGTTCACCGGATACAGGGGACCCGTGAATCCACGCGCGGCGTTTCTCCACAACACTCGCCCGACCGTGTCCTCCGTATCGGACGCGCCGATCACCGCGATCGACCGGGGGAGCAGCAGCCGGGAGATCGCCCGCGAGTCGGCGCGCTGTTCGCGGCGTTCGACCGAATCGAGGAACTCGCTCGTGTCGGCGAGCTCGAAGTCGAGATCGATGACTCCGGATTCGAAGCGACGTTGCAGCGGCCACCCCGCACGAGAGAAGACCGACAGCATCGCCCGGTTCTCGGCCAGCACCTCGGCGGTGAACCGTGTGATCCCGTTCGACCTGGCGATCGCCGCGAGGTGCTCGAGCAAGAGCGTCGCGATGCCCCTGCCGTGGTGCTCGTCGTCGACCATGAATGCCGAGTCGGCATCGTCGCGGTTCGGCCACCGTTCGTAGCTCGCCCAGGCGATGAACTCGCCGTGGGCCTCGACGACGAGCGCGACGCGGTCGACGAAGTCGATCTGTGTGAAGTGATCGAGCTCTGATGCGCTGAGTCGCGGCTTGGCGGTGAAGTAGCGGCGGTACTGGCTGTCGCGCGATTGACGGCCGTGGAACGCGGCGAGTGCGTCACGATCCTCTGGCGTGATCGGACGGATGAGCACGGTGTCGCCGTCGCCGAGCACCACCGTCGATGCCCACCGTTCGGGGTTCGCCGGCACCACCCACCGAGTGTGCCACGGCATGGCGGGCGTAGCCTTGCCGATCGTGGATCGGCCGATCGGCATGTTCGACTCCGGATTCGGCGGCCTGACCGTCGCCAGAGCGCTCATCGACCTGGTCCCGGCGGAGGACGTCGTCTACGTCGGCGACACCGGGCGCTACCCCTACGGATCCAAACCGCTCGACGAGGTTCGCCGTTACGCGAGCGAGCTGGCCTGGAGCCTGGTCAAGGACTTCGGAGTGAAGGCGGTCGTCGTCGCCTGCAACACGGCCACCGCGGCCGGGCTCGAGGATCTGCGCGACGAGCTGCCCGTTCCGGTGATCGACGTCATCGAGCCGGGTGCCCGGGCCCTGGTGACCGCCACCGCGTCCGGGAGGGTCGGCGTGATCGGCACCGTCGGCACGATCTCGTCGGGCGCGTATCACCGCGCCATCGCCCGCACCGGGGCGCCGGTGTCGTTGACGAGCGCGGCGTGCCCGGGGTTCGTCGAGTTCGTCGAGCGCGGCCAGACGACCGGCGACGAGGTGACGGTGCTCGCCGAGCGGCTGCTGGCGCCGATCCGCGACGCCGCGGTCGACGCCCTGCTGCTCGGGTGCACGCACTACCCGTTCCTCGCCCGCCCCATCAGCGACGTGATGGGGCCCGGGGTCACGCTCGTCAGCTCGGCCGACGAGACCGCGTTCGCAGCGCGCGAGACGTTGGCGTCACTCGGGTTGTTGCGCGACGACGATCAGACCGGCAACCATCGATTCCTGTCGAGTGGCGACATCGAGTGGTTCCGCAACCTCGGCGCCCGCCTCCTCGGTCCCGAGCTCGACCACACCGCACCCTGGCCACTCACCGAGCGGCCACTTGCCGGAAGATGAGGCACGAATCCCCATGACACGTCCCGACGGCCGCGACACCGACGAGCTCCGACCGATCACGTTCGAACGCGACTACACCGACATGGCGAGTGGATCGTGCCTCGTGTCGTTCGGCCGAACGCGTGTGCTCTGCACGGCGAGCGTCAACGACGACGTCCCGCGCTGGATGCGCGGCAGCGGCAAGGGCTGGGTCACCGCGGAGTATTCGATGCTGCCCGGATCCTCGCCCGAGCGCGTCGATCGCGAGGCGGCCCGCGGCAAGCAGAGCGGTCGCACCGTCGAGATCCAACGCCTGATCGGCCGGTCGCTGCGAGCCGCATGCGACATGAAGTACCTGGGTGAGCGCCAGGTGGTCGTCGACTGCGACGTGTTGCAGGCCGACGGCGGCACCCGCACGGCGAGCATCTGTGGCGGCTACCTCGCCCTGCACGATGCCCTGACGCGACTCATCCAACGCGGCTCGATCACCGCTCACCCCCTGCAGTCGTACTGCGCGGCGATCAGCGTCGGCATCGTCGATGGCATTCCGGTGCTGGATCTGCCGTATGTCGAAGACAGCCGAGCCGAAGTCGACATGAACGTCGTCATGCTCCGGCCGACGTCGGGCGGCGATGCCCGGTTCGTCGAGGTCCAGGGCACGGCCGAGGGCATGGCGTTCACGCGGTCCGAGCTCGACTCCTTGCTGGCGCTCGCCGAGGTCGGGCTGCTCGAGATCGCCAACCTCCAGGCCGAGATGGTGGCGGTCCCGCCGCCGCCGCGTTGAGAACGGCACTCACGCGATGACGCAACGTCCGACACTCGTCTGCGCCTCAGCCAACCCCGACAAGGTGGCCGAGATCGAAAAGCTGCTGGCCGGCGCCGTCGAGCTCATCCCGCGACCGGCGTCGATCCCCGACGTCGTCGAGGACGCGGACACGTTGGTCGGCAACGCCAGGCTCAAGGCGGCGGCCATCGTCGAAGCGGCCGGGCTCCCGGCGGTCGCCGACGACACCGGCCTCGAGGTCGACGCGCTCGACGGCGCCCCTGGCGTCCACACCGGTCGGTACGCCGGACCCGGCTGCACGTACGCCGACAACCGTCACAAGCTGCTCGGCGCGCTGGCGGGGACCGACGACCGAGGAGCCCGGTTCCGCTCGGTCGCGTTCGTCCTGTGGCCCGACGGGCGCGAGTTGGCCGTGGAGGGCGTGTGCGAGGGCTCGATCAGTGCCGGTGAGCGGGGGAGTGGCGGGTGGGGCTACGACAGCGTTTTCGTCCCGGCCGATGGTGACGGCCGGACGTTCGCCGAGATGACCGATGCCGACAAGCGCGCATTGTCGAGCCGCGGTCGGGCGTTCCGCGCGCTGGTCGACGCGCTCAACCAGACGTAGCGATCCCGGGCGTCTCGTTCACCATCCGCGCAGGTCGATCGGCCAGCGGTCGACCACCTCGTCATCCCGCATCAGCCAGAGCGAGTCGTGCATCGCCATCGTCGGGTCGACGTGGGCCGGGATCACCCGCACCCGGTCACCGACGGTGAGTGTCGCGTCCGGCGTGAACGTCACGTGCTCGTCGCTGCAGAACCACACCTTGCCGTGCTCGACCGACGGGTTTCCGTGGTCCATCCCGAGCGCCTTGAGGCCGACGTCGGCGACCGCGAAGCCCTCACCGACCGAGATCACGGTGCCGACGACGTAGAGGGCCTGCTCGAACGGCAGCCCGAGACTCCCGTAGTGCGTGTCCATCAACGCGTAGCTGCCGGCCTGGACCTCGGTGACGCCGTTGCCGTCGTGGAGGTCGAACGTGCCCGTCCCACCCGCTGAGACGATGTCTCCGCCGACGTCGGCGTGCGCCCGCACGAGCAGCGCCATCGACTCGTCGACCTGGTCGCGGCGCTGCTCGCGGTCGGCGACCATCATCAGGTGGCCCTCGTAGCCCATCACCCCGCGCACGTCGAGCCCGGCTCGTCGCGCCACGTCGGCCAGCCGTCCCGCCTCACCGGGAGCGACACCGCATCTCGGCAGCCCAACGTTGACGTCGATCAGGCAGCGACTGATCCCCGCGGCTGCCGCGGCAGTGACCGTCGCCTCGGAGTCGACGGCGACGGTGACCGGGATGTCGAGCTGGGCCATCGCCCGCAGCCGCAGCGGGTCGACCGTCTCGTTGGCCAGCAACAAGTCGTCGCCGAGCCCTGCCGCGGCCATGCCGACGACCTCTCTCGGCGTCGCGCACGTAAAGGTCGTGTGGCCGGCAGCGGCCTGCACGCCCGCCAACGCGGTGCACTTGTGGGCCTTGACGTGCGGCCGCAAGGCGCGACCCGGCCGGGCGGCGGCCATCGTCGCCACATTGCGGTCGATCGTCGCCGAATCGGCCACGAGCGCTGGTGTCGCCAACTCCGAGATCAACATTCCGGCAGCCTAAATTCGTTCTGTCTGCTGCATTTGACGCGCGACTTCATCTGGCGCAGACGGTTCGGCGGGGGCGTCGTAGGGTGTGGGGCCGCCGGGGCGCCGACGTAGCCCAACTGGCAGAGGCACGGCGTTTAGGTCGCCGTCAGTGAGAGTTCGAGTCTCTCCGTCGGCACGGAGCACATCGCCATCACGGCCCCCGATCGGCGCCAGGATTCAAGTGCGTCAACCCTGACGCCGATGATTCGTGTGATGCGAAAGGGCAACAGAGGCGGGAGTTGGTCGTACGCGGCCAGGATGATGGCGCCCGTCTTCGTCATGCTCGTCCCGTTGACGGTGCTGGGATTCGACAAACTGTCGACAGTCCGCGAGCGGGCCGACAGCGCTCACGAGCTCGCCGTTTTCTCCGATCTCGAACAGTCTCGTGGCGCACTCATCATGCCGGCCGCCAGCGAACGGATCGTGCTCACCGGGCTGGCGGTGATCGACGAGCTCGGAATACCACGCGACGTGGTTGCCGATGTCGCCGGCCTCGACCTCGAGCAGCGCTTCGCAGCCGCCTCGTTGGCGCTCGACGCGGGGCTCGAGAACCTCGTGACACGGCACGGCGCGACGGTCCTCGAGGAAGGTGACACGCTCGCCGAACGGCTGGCGGGCGTACGGGGGCAGCTCGATGACCAGCGGCGATTCACCGCCGCCAACCGCGGCCTCGTGCCAGCGGTGCGGTTGCTCTTCGATTCGCTCGACTCGACGCTGGCGTCCGCGTTCCGCACCGGCGAACAACGTGTCGACGACGGACGCACCAGTGGCGACGCCGCTCGAACGATGGCGCAGCTGGTCACGCTCAACGACGTCCTCGTCGCGGCGAGCACGCAGAGCGGTGCGGCCATCGACCTCGCCGTCGAACCGACGCCGGAGCACCTCGCCGAGCTCGAGGTCGCCGAATTGACCCTGCAGTACGCACACGCGGCCTTCCTCGAGACCCTCACCGACGAACAGCTGCTCGAGACGGTCCCGCCGGAACCGGTGAGAACCATGTCGGCCGAGATGGCCGCGCTCGTGGCGACGACCGGCACTGCCGACCTGACGATCTTGACGACTTCGACGCCGTCCGTGCTCGCCCAGGTCAACTATCTCGATCAGCTGGCGATGTTCACGGAGGGCTTTCACCTGCGGGTCCGAACCGATGCGATGGCGGAATCCGACTCGGCCGACCTCCGGGCGGCGATCGCGGTCATCACGCTCTCGGTGCTCGGTGCGGCCCTGGCGATCGCCCTGGCGTTGTTCGTGACCCGCTTCCTGGGTCCGTTCCTTCAGTTGCATCGTCGAGCCGCGGTGGTCGCGGCCGGCGAGTTGCCGCCGGTGCCGCAGAAGGTCCGCGGGACGCGTGAGCTCAAGGTCGTGGCGAAGTCGTTCGACGCGATGTCCGGATCGTTGGCACTCATCGAACGGCAG
Source organism: Ilumatobacteraceae bacterium (assembly GCA_035557475.1). Classification (GTDB taxonomy): domain Bacteria; phylum Actinomycetota; class Acidimicrobiia; order Acidimicrobiales; family Ilumatobacteraceae; genus JALOLG01. The sequence continues at coordinate 21,474 of DATMDV010000268.1, read as the reverse complement.
ACGGCCGCGTTGGCCACCGGCGAGCTCGACTCGGAGGCCCTCAGGACGTCGATGCCGAGCGAGGCCGGTCGGTCGATCGAAGCCGCGATCGTGCGCCTGGCGACCGTGACCGGTCTGCTCGCGGCGTCGGAATCGAGATCGTCGGCGATCCTCGAGCACGCGGCGATCGGCATCTGGACGATCGGGATCGACGGGCGGATCCGTTCAGCGAACGCGGCGGCGGCTCGGTTGATCGGGCTCGACGCCAAGGCGCAACGCGGCCGGCTGCTGACCGAGTTCCTCCCCGCCTTCGACGGCGAACAGTTGATCCGCCCGACGAAGGGCCCCTCGATCCCGGTGCTGACCCAGGCGGTCACCGTGCCGGCCGAACCCGAGCCGCTGCTGACGGTGTTCGCCCGCGACATCTCCGAGCGCAAGCAGTTCGAGGAGCAGCTCGCGCATCAGGCCCGCCATGACGCACTCACCGGTCTCCCGAACCGGTTCGCCGTGTTGGAGCACCTCGAGAACGCGTTGAAGTCCGACACCGACCAGTGCGCCGTGATGTTCGTCGACATCGACGGTTTCAAGAGCGTCAACGACTCGCACGGTCATGCGACGGGCGACCTCGTGCTGCGCGAGATCGCCGACCGGATCCGGGGCCGGGTGCGGCCCGGCGACTTCGTCGCCCGACTCGGTGGCGACGAGTTCCTGATCGTGATGCGCAGCTTCGAAGACATGACGGCAGTCGCGTCGTTCGGCTACCGACTGATCCGCGAGATCGAGCAACCGTTCCGCTACGGCGACCACCTGTTCGCGGTGTCGGCGAGCGTCGGGTTGACGCTGCCTCCGCCCGGCTCGTCGGCAGTGATCGCGGTCCAGCAGGCCGATGCCGCGGTCTATCTCGCCAAGCGCCGCGGGCGTGGGCGGGTGCAGCTGTACGACCACGATCTGCAGGTCTCGATCGAGGCCCGCGCCGAGCTCGAGCTGGCGCTTCGCCAGGCGATCCGCAACGACGAGCTGGAGCTCCACTTCCAGCCGGTCTTCGACGTGAAGTCGGGCGAATGCTGGGGCGCCGAGGCGCTCGTGCGCTGGACCCGTCCCGGTATCGGCCCCATCCCACCGTCGGACTTCATCCCCGTCGCCGAGCGCAGCGCCCTCATCTTCGACCTCGAGCGATGGGTGCTGAACCGGGCGTGCGAGCGCGTCGTCTCCTGGCGACAGACGGATCCGGACTGCACCCTGCGCCTCGCCGTCAACATCTCGGGACGCCACCTCATCGACGGTGGGCTGTTGGCCGACCTCGACGCCGTGCTCACCGTCACCGGCGCCGATCCGAGCATGCTCGAGCTCGAGCTGACGGAGACGCAGCTCGTCGAGGATCTCGACTGGGCCAGCGCGACGCTCGAGGAGATCCGGCGCCGCGGCGTGACGATCGCGATCGACGACTTCGGCACCGGCTACTCGTCGATGACCTACCTTCGCCGGCTGCCCGTCGACACGATCAAGATCGACCGCAGCTTCATCGCCAACGCCACCGAGTCGGGTTACGACGCGACCATCGTCGATGCCCTGCTCACGATCGGCAAGACGCTCGGTGTCTCGGTCGTCGCCGAGGGCGTCGAGACGAGGGCTCAGTTCGACTACGTGCGGGCGCGCGGCGTCGACCGCGTGCAGGGGTACCTCCTCGCCCGGCCGATGCCGATCCCCGACGCCGAAGCGCTGATGTTCAGCGCACAGGTACCCACGCCACAACGAGTGTTGTGACCTTGACGTCGGTGCGCTCGAGCGCCACCGACGTCGACGTGATGTCGTTGGCGAGCGCCATCCACCGAGCATCGATCTCCGTCAGCTCGGCAGCCAGTTCAGCCTCCACGTCGGCGAGGTCGGCGACGAGCCCGGCGACCTTGTTCGCGGCCGCTTCGACCCGCTCCTCCGACGCGCGGCTGCGGCCGCGGCGCCCAGCGGCGGTCCCGGCCTTGCCGAGCACCGAGCCGAGCAGCCCGCCCCGCGACCTTCGCCCGCCGAGCAGCCCACCGAGGATCGATCCGGCGGTCGACAACAGCTCCGAGTTGCGCTTCCCCGTCGCCTCTTCGGCGAGTACGTCGGCCCGGTCCTCCGCGGTCTCGATCTGACGCCGCAGCGTCGTCGCCTTCTTCTCGTACTTGTCGCGGAGCTTGGCGATCTCGGCATCGGCCCGTTCGTCCGCGAGCTGGGCGCAGCGGACGGCGAACGCGTCGTTCGACTCACCCGGCCGGGCATACAGCTTGAGCCCCTGGTTCGTGGGGAGCTCGAGCACGAGGCTGCGGGTGAGGTGGTCGACCAGGCCGCGTTCGACTCCAGAAAAGTACGACTTGGTCGCGATCGGAGCGTCGACGAGGCGGTAGACGGCGTTGGCGGGCGCCTCGGTGCGCAGGTCACGGTCGTCGTGATCCACCGCGATCGCCCGACTGGCGTCGACCGATTCGTCGAGCGGGAAGATCACCGCCTCGTACTCCGAGTCGTGCAGCAGGTCGGCCTTGGTGTCGTCGTACCGCAGGCTCACCCGCGCCACGACCGCCGGCGCCAGCACTGTCCCGCGTGGGTCACCTCCGATGTCGCTCACCCACGGCGCCGCCACATCCACCCACCGCACCGCAACCCCGTCAGCAACCTCTGGCATCACCGGCGACGAGTCAGGTGAGTCCGAATCCGATCCAAAGAAGTCCGGCACGGTCACCGATGTCGCTGATGTTGCCGGTGCCCGAACCGCGTCGTTCAGAATCGAACCTCCGGTTCGTCCGTCGGTGGCGTCAGCCGCTTCGACGGACGGATCAAGAACGGCCGCTTCGACGGACGTACCAAGCACGCCCGTTGTCAACTCACCAATCTGGTCCCGCGTCAACGGACCGCGGAGGTAGCTCATCGCCCAGCGGGTGGTGAAGACCTCAGGGTGGTCCGTGCCGGCCCGGCGGAGGACGAACTCGCGCTTGGCCAGACCGGAGATCGTGTCGCCCACTTCTGCGACGTCGACGCCGCCGCTCGCGGTGCTCATGCCGTCGAGGAGCCGCTGCTTGTCGCGGTCGGTCTGCAACCGCCCGATCATCCACGTGCCGGCGTTGGACAGTGCCTTGTAGTCGACGTCCACCGGGTTCTGGGTGGTCAACACGACCCCGACGCCGAACGCTCGCGCCTGCTTCATCAGCAGCATGATCGGCTTCTTGGTCGGCGGGTTGGCGGTGGGAGGCAGGTATCCGGCGACCTCGTCCATGTAGACGAGCGTCCGCAGGTCGGTGGTGCCGCTCTGACGCCGCATCCACGTAACCAGCTTCGACAGCACGAGCGACGTGACGAACTGACGCTCCTCGTCCGACAGGTGGGCGGTGGTGACGATCGCGCAGCGGGCTTTGCCGTCGGCGGTGTAGAGGAGCGATTGGATGTCGAGCGCCGAACCCATGCCCCACGCCGCGAACGACGGCGATGCGAGCAGGCCGTTGAGCCGCATCGCGAGGGCCATGCGGTCGTCGGGTGGGAAGAACTGGTCGAGCTCGAACACCCCGAGCTTGCGGATCGGTGGCCGGGCGATCATCCCGACGAGCGTCGGCAGGTCGAGCGCCTGACCGTCGTTCCAGGAATGGGCGATGAGGTTCGACAGCAGAATGTGCTCGCGGCTCGCCAGCGGGTCGGCGGCGATGCCGACGAGGCCGAGCAGACCCGACACGTACCCCTCGATCTCGTCGCCGACGACCTCGGCATCGCTCATGTCGCCCGGCACCTGGAGTGAGCCGACGATGTTGATCGGCACGCCCGACTGTGAGCCAGGGGTGTAGATCGTGAAATCGGTCGCCGCCCGCAACGCGGCGATGTCGGCCGGGCCGATTCCCCAGCCGGCCAACCCCTCGGTCCACAACTTCGACTGCTGCGCGGCGAACTCGTCCGGCGAGATACCGGCCGCCTTGGCCTGGGCGTCGTCGATCCAAGGTCGGAAATCGGCCGGTCGCAACTCGGGGAACGTGAGGCAGAGGTTGGTGAGGTCGCCCTTCGGATCGATGAGCAGGGCGGGCAGTCCGGCCCGCAAGACCTCCTCGATGAGCACGACGCCGAGCCCGGTCTTGCCCGATCCGGTCATGCCCACGATCACGCCGTGCGTCGTCAACGTGTCAGTGCCGATCCGCACGTCGACACCGGTGCGCTCGTGCGTTGCGGGGTCGACCGTCCCACCGAAGAACAGCTCTGCCATCGCGGCGAGGGTAGTTGGACGGTTGCGACAGTCCGATGCCCGTCTGTCGCACTTGTGCTACAATCGTCGCATGACCGTCGTGGCTTCACGTGAGCTCCGGAACAACACCCGCGCGTTGCTTGACCGCGTCGATGCCGGCGAGGTCATCACGATCTCAGTCGACGGCCGCGAGGTCGCTGAGCTTCGTCCGGTAGCTCGTACGAGCCGATGGATGGCACGAGCCGAGTTCGTCGATCGGATCGTCTCTGCCCAGGCCGATGCGGGCCTGCGGACCGAACTTCGTGATCTGCTGCCGGACACCACGGACGACCTTCAGTGACATCGGGTCGCGGCTTGGCCGACACCAGCGTCTTCATTGCGAGCGAGTCCGGACGCAACCTCGACCCTGACGTGCTCCCCGATGAGGTCGCGGTTTCGATCGTGACCCTCGGCGAGCTCAGAGCGGGAGTCCTCGCTGCCGCGGATGTCGAGACGCGAGACCGCCGCCTCGGCACCTTGCTGCGAGCGCTCGAGTTACGGCCGCTTCCGGTTGACGACGCTGTCGCAGAGGCGTGGGCGCGATTGAGGATCGCGTTGCGCGACCACGGGCTGCGGATGCCGGTCAACGACTCGTGGATCGCGGCGACGGCCATGGCGCTCGGAGTACCGGTCGTGACACAGGATGCGGACTACGTCGAGGTGCCCGGCCTCGATGTCGTCCACGTGTGAGCAGCGGACCTGGCTACCGTGCCGACGATGGGGTTCAGTGGCTTTCCGCCGGCGGCGATCGAGTTCTACGAGCAGCTCGGTGCCGACAACACGAGGACGTTCTGGAACGACAACAAGGCCACGTTCGAGGGTGCCGTCAAAGGCCCGATGATCGAGCTGTGCGAGGCGCTCGATGAGTACGGACCGTTCCGGTTGTTCCGTCCGCACAACGACCTGCGGTTCGCGAGGGACAGGCCGCCGTACAAGACCCAGCAGGGTGCGTACGCGGAGTCCGAGGGTGGCACCGGGTACTACCTACAGATCTCAGCGACCGGGTTGATGTGCGGCGCCGGCTACTACGCGATGGCGAAGGACCAGCTCGAGCGTTTCCGCGCCGCCGTCGACCGCGAGCACACCGGTGCCGAGATCGCGGCGGTCTGTGCCGCGGTGAAGCGGGCGGGGAACTCGGTCGGCGCGATCGACGAGCTGAAGTCCGCACCGCGGGGCTATCCGAAGGATCATCCGCGCGCCGAGCTGCTCCGCCGCAAGGGACTGATGACGTTCAAGGAGTTCGGGGCGCCGGCGTGGATCCACACCAAGCAGGCGGTCGCCAAGATCCGCGACCGGTGGCGCACAGCGAGCGAACTGTGCGCGTGGCTCGACGCCAACGTCGGACCGAGCACGTTGCCGCCACCCGACTTCGATCGGTGATGTCGACGTGTCCCGGTGGGGTCGCGTGGCCGCTTTGACACAATGTCAATCGTGACGCTGACCGACCCGCACACGAAGGCGCTCGAGAACCAGTTCGGATTGGCCGACCGGGTGGTCGACTGCGACGCGCTGGCACGCTCCGCGGAACGCTTCCGCGAGCGGCGGATCACGTTGCCGACGTTCGCCGAGCTCGCCGAGCCGGCGAGGTTCGACCACCGCGGTCTCGTCGGCGACGCCGATCCACAGGGCGCCGATGCCCGCAACCTGTGGCGTGTCCACTGGTACAACGACCTCGCCGGCGGCCGGGTCGCCGTGCCCGACCACGTGGTGTTGCGACGCGACCTGACCGGTGTCGACAGCCCGATCATCGTGGTCTTCGGCGACCGCTTCCCGATGATCACGGCCCACAAGGTGCTCGCCGCCTACGCCTGCCTCGCACCGAGGATCGTGACGGGTCAGTTCGACCCGACCCGCCATCGTGCGATCTGGCCGTCGACGGGGAACTACGCCCGGGGCGGCATCGCGATCAGCCGCATCATGGCGAGCCGCGGCGTGGCGATCCTCCCCGAGGGAATGAGTCAGGAGCGGTTCGACTGGCTCGACCAGTGGTGCGAGAACCCGGCCGATGACGTGATCCGCACCCACGGCACCGAGTCGAACGTCAAGGAGATCTACGACGCGTGCAACGCGCTGGCGCAGGATCCCGAGAACTTCGTGCTCAACCAGTTCAGCGAGTTCGGCAACCACCTCGCCCACTACGCGATCACCGGGCGCGCCATGGCCCACGTGTTCGACGAGGTGCGCGCGGCGTCGGGGCGCGATCTGCGGCTGGCCGCGTTCGTGTCGGCCACCGGGTCGGCGGGCACGATCGCCGCCGGCGACCGACTGAAGGACGAGTACGGCACGCGAATCGTCGCCGTCGAAGCGCTCGAGTGCCCGACGATGCTCGAGAACGGGTTCGGTGAGCACAACATCCAAGGCATCGGCGACAAGCACATCCCGTTGATCCACAACGTGATGAACACCGACGTCGTGTGCGCGATCAGTGACCGTGCCACCGACGACCTCGACGTGTTGTTCAACAGCGCGGCCGGCCGCCAGTACCTCGCCGACCGCAAGTCGATCGGCGACGACGTCATCGACGCGCTCGGCCACTTCGGGTTCTCCAGCACGTGCAACGTGCTCGCCGCGATCAAGACCGCCAAGCTGCTCGACCTCGGAGCCGACGACGCGATCGTCACCGTGGCCACCGACGGCGGCGCGATGTACCCGAGCGAGCGAGCCAAGACGCTGGCCGCCCGCTTCAGCGGCGACTTCGATGCCGTCGACGCCGGCGAGATCTTCGGCGAGCACCTCGCCGACGTCACCACCGAGCACACGATCGAGTGCACCGAGGCCGATCGGCGGCGGATCTTCAACCTCGGCTACTACACGTGGGTCGAGCAGCAGGGCACACCGTTCGACCTGTTCGAACAGCGCCGCGGCCAGGAGTTCTGGCGCGGGCTTCGCCGCTACATCGGCGTCTGGGACGAGATGATCGCCGACTTCAACGCCCGCGCCGCGGCAACCGGCTGAGCGGTTCGCTGAGCGGTCCATGCTGAACGTCGTCGGCTTTCGGTGCGGGGTGTGCGCGGCGACGGTCGACGTCGCCGCGCCGCTGCCGTGGCGGTGCCCGAACGCCGTCGGCGGCGACCGCCACCACGTCCTGCAGATCGTGCGACGGATGGCTCCGTTGCGCCCGACCGACGACCGGAACCCGTTCGTCAGCTATGACGGCGAGCTGGCGTGGGCCGCGTTCGCCGAAGCAAACGGCATGACCGCTGATGCCAGGACCGCGCTCGTCCGTGAGCTCGACGACGCGGTTCGCGAGGTCGATGGCACGGGATTCGGTGTCACGCCGTTCGCCCGATCCGCCGCGCTCTCCGACGCGCTGGCGTTCACGCCCGACGGCGGCGTGTGGGTCAAGGACGAGACCCGCAACGTCGCCGGCAGCCACAAGGCCCGACACCTGTTCACGGCGCTCTTGCACCTGCGGGCCGCCGAGTTGCTGGGGCTCGCGCCATGGCCGGGGTCTTCATCGTCGGGCCGCCCCCCGCTGGCGATCGCCTCGTGCGGCAACGCCGCGCTCGCGGCGGCGACGCTCGCACGCGCTGCGGCGTGGCCGATCGAAGTCTTCGTGCCGGACTGGGCTGACCCTGCCGTCATCGCCCGTCTCACCGAACTGGACGCCCTGATCACCACGTGCGAGCGACGCGCCGACGACCTGCCGGGCGACCCGACCGTGCTGCGCTTCCGTGAGGCGGTCGACGCCGGAGCCGTGCCGTTCTCGGCGCAGGGACCGGAGAACGCGCTGTGCCTCGACGGCGGGCGGACGATCGGTTGGGAGATGAGCGAGATTCCCGACACCGACGTTCAGGGTTGTGCGCCCGACCGCGTGTTCGTGCAGGTGGGAGGTGGGGCGTTCGCGGCGTGCGTCGGCGCCGCGTTCCGTGCGGCCGGTGTCCATCCGATCCTCCACGCGGTGCAGACCGAAGGGTGCGCGCCTTTGGCGCTGGCGTGGGAGCGGGCGGGCGCTGATGGTCATCCGGAGCGCCGTTGGGCGGAGATCATGACCCCGTGGCCGGGGCCGCATTCGATCGCCGACGGGATCCTCGACGACGAGACCTACGACTGGATCGGGGTGTTCGAGGCGATGCGTGACTGCGGCGGGACTCCCGTCGTCGCGTCCGAGGACTTGATCGTGCGCGCCCACGAGTTGGCGTCGTCGACCGGCATCGACGTCAGCCCGACCGGAAGCGCGGGACTCGCCGGACTGCTCGCGATCCGCGACCAGATCGACGACGGCGAACGGGTCGTGGTGGTGTTCTCCGGCATCGCCCGCTGACACGGCACCAACGGCGACGCACGGCCCCCGCTGACCGGCTGGTGGAATCGCGGCCGGCCGATAGCCTGCGGGCATGCCGGACATCGAGACGCCATTCACCGTGCCGAACTTCCCTGGGCCAGTGGGGCTCGAGGGCGGGTTCGACCCTCGCATGGATGTGTTCAACCGCCTGCTCAAGAACCGCGTGATCATGCTCGGCTCCGACGTCAACGACGACATCGCCAACCAGGTCTGCGCTCAACTGCTGTTCCTGGAGGGCGAGGATCTCAACGCCGACATCTGGCTGTACGTCAACAGCCCCGGCGGGTCGGTCACGGCCGGGATGGCGATCTACGACACGATGCAGTTCGTCGGCTGCGACGTCGCCACGGTGTGCCTCGGGTTGGCGGCATCGATGGGGCAGTTCCTGCTCACCGCCGGGGCAGCGGGCAAGCGCTACACACTGCCGAACGCCCGGATCATGATGCACCAGCCGCTGGCCGGGTTGCGCGGCCAGGCCGCCGACATCGCGATCCAGGCCGAGCAGCTGCGCTACACCAAGCAGCGGATGGCCGAGCTGATCGCCATGCACTCCGGTCAGCCGCTCGAGCAGATCCAGGCCGACAGCGAGCGTGACCGTTGGTTCACCGCCGAGGGCGCGCAGGACTACGGCCTCGTCGACAAGGTCATCCTGCGCCGCGGCGAGATTCACTGATCCACCGAGGCTGGACGCGGGGTTCGATCAGCCGGCGGCGGCCGTGGTCGCCGGCGCAGATGCCGGTGGCACCTGCGCGGGCGGTGTCGTCGGCGGGACGTCGGGCGGCAGTGACGGTGCGATGGTGTCGATCGGGACGATCGACGTCGACACGCCTGGCGCCAGCGTGGTCGTGGCTGCTGGGTCCTGCGGCGCGATCGTGGCGACCGGTCCGAGATCGATGCCGCAGTTGGTGAGGAGCCAGTTCCTCACCGCGACAGCCGACCGCTCGGTGGCGTAGGCGACGGCGACGGTGCGCTGGACCGACTCGGGATCGGCGGGATCCACGGTGCTCACGGTCTCGATGTTGGTCAGCAGGTCGCGCCATTCCTCCTCGATCGCGATCGGCGCTCGGTTCGCCAGGTCGCGGTAGAGGTCGAGCGTGTCGTCGATGTCGTCCTCGCTGGCGAGCGGCGGCCTGACGATGGCCTCGGCGTTCGCCGCCACCTCGGTGCAGAAGGCTTGGGTGTCGGTGCCGTCGTCGGAGCCACAGTTCGAGAGGATCGCGGCGCCCGTCAGCACGGCGATCGCCGCGGTCACGGCCACGGCTGGCGAGCGGGGGCGCACCCGACGAGTGTGGCACGGTCGCGCTGTCACACCCCGGCGGTACCATTCGAGTCAGCCGTCGTCGGACCGGTCCACCGTCCCTCCTGTCACCGCCGCAGCTCTGCGCTGCGACCACAGGAGGTCGCCGTGTTCGCCACCGTCCAATCCGCAACGCTCCTCGGGGCCCAGGGCTATCCCGTCACCGTCGAGGTGCACGTCGGCATCGGCCTGCCCGCCTTCGCCATCGTCGGGCTTCCCGACGAGGCCTGCCGCGAAGCGCGCGACCGGGTGCGCTCGGCGCTACTGAGCAGTGGCGTCGGGTGGCCGTCCACGAAGCGGATCACCGTCAACCTTGCTCCTCCACGACACCGCAAGACGGGGTCGGGCCTCGACCTGGCGATCGCCGTCGGCATGCTCGTCGCCTGCGAGGAGGTCTCGCCGGACGCGGTTCGGGACTTCGCCTTCGTGGGTGAGCTCGGGCTCGACGGCTCGATTCGGCCCGTGCCCGGTGTGGCGCCGATGGTCGGGGTCTTCGGTGCGGTCGACGCCGTCGTACCGGTCGCCAGCGTCGACGAAGCGCGGGTCGCGGCGCTGGGTGAGGTCCGATGCGTCGAGGGCCTCAGCGACCTGATCGAGGTTTTGTGCGGTCGGGCGCCGTGGCCCGACATCCAACCGCCGGCTCCGGTGACCGACGACTCGCCGGTGCCCGACCTCGCCGAGGTTCGCGGCCAGCCGATGGCCCGCTTGGCGCTCGAGGTCGCGGCGGCAGGCGGGCATCACGCGCTGTTCGTCGGTCCGCCCGGCGCGGGCAAGACGATGCTCGCCCAGCGCCTCCCCGGGCTCCTCCCGCCGCTCGATCGGAGGCTGTCGCTCGAGGCGACGATGGTCCACTCGGCCGCCGGTGTTCCGCTGCCCCCGGGCGGTCTGGTCCGGCGAGCGACATTCCGATCGCCACACCACACGAGCTCGGTCGTCGCCCTCGTCGGCGGTGGATCCAGTGCGCTGCGCCCCGGCGAGATCAGCCTCGCTCACGGCGGCGTCTTGTTCATGGACGAGCTGGGCGAGTTCCCGGTCGGTGTGCTCGACGCGTTGCGCGAGCCACTCGAGACCGGGGTCATCAACGTTGCGCGCGCCAACGTGCACGTCGAGTTGCCGGCCCGGTTCCTGCTCGTCGCTGCCACCAATCCGTGTCCGTGCGGTGGCGGCCCACCGGGCGAGTGCGAATGCGACGACGGACGACGTCACCGGTATCTCCGGCGCCTCTCGGGTCCGTTGCTCGACCGGTTCGATCTCCGCGTCACCGTCCAGCGTCCCGACATCGACGAGCTACTCGCTGGCGAGGGCGGGGAGCCCTCGGCGTTGGTCGCCGCCCGTGTCCAACGTGCCCGCCGCATCGCCACCGAACGGGGCGGCGTGCTGAACGCCGAGATGTCGCGGCCGCAGCTCGACTCGTTCGCGCCGGTCACTGCGGCCGCCGGGCGGTTGTTGCGCGACGAGCTCGAACGCCAGCGGCTCACCGGTCGCGGCTATCACCGCATCCGTCGCGTCGCTCGCACGCTCGCCGACCTCGAGACCGATCCGCCGGACTTGGTCGACGTCGGCCACGTCCAGCTCGCGCTGTCCATGCGTTCACGGGTCCGGGCCTCGTTCCCCAACGGGAGGGTGGCGTGACCGACGTTCCAGACCGCGGATACGTCGCCGCTCTCGCCGGGTTCCGGGGGATGACACCTCGCCGGTTGCGGTTCCTCCTCGACCATCTCGGGCCGCGCCACGCGTACGAGGTGGCCAGTGGAGCGGCGGCACCGACGCCGATCGTCGCCCGTCTTTTCACCGACGAGCTGCGGACTTGGTGGCGACAGAGCGCTTCCGAGCGATCTCCGGCGATGTGCTGGGAACGCTGCAACGAAGTGGGCGTCGACGTCGTGACCGCCGATGACCCGCACTTCCCGGCGTTGCTCCGCGTCGATCCGTCGCCGCCAACGGTGCTGTTCGTACGCGGCGATCTGGCGGTCCTCGACGGCCGACGGGTCGGAATCGTCGGTACCCGCAACGCGACGCTCGCGGGTCGCCAGACCGCAACCGCGCTCGGGTTCGACCTCGCCGCGGCAGGGGTCGCGGTGGTGTCCGGCCTCGCCAGAGGGATCGACGGCGCAGCGCATCGGGGCGCGCTCGCCGCCGGCGAAGGCGACAACGTCGGTGTGGGACGCCCGGTGGCCGTCGTCGGCAACGGCGCCGACCAGCCCTATCCCAAGCAGCACGCCGAGCTCTGGAGTGCGGTCTGTGCCGGCGGGCTGCTGATGTCGGAATGGCCGCCGGGCACGCCGCCCGAGGCGTTCCGGTTCCCGATGCGCAACCGGATCCTGGCCGCGTTGTGCGAGGTGCTGGTCGTCGTCGAGAGCCGTGAGCGGGGCGGCAGCCTGCTGACGGTGCGCGAGGCGCTCGACCGATCGGTCGAGGTGATGGCGGTACCCGGCTCGCCTCGCAACCGGGCGGCGGCCGGCACCAACGGGTTGCTGCGCGACGGCGCCGCCCCGGTCACCTCGGCCGACGATGTGCTTACGTCGCTGGGGCTCGACACGCGCCGCCAGGGTGCGGCCGTCTTCGACCCGCGCCCGGCGTTGCGGGGCGTCGATCGGGCTGTCGTCGAGCAATGTCGGTCCGATCCACGAACACTCGACGACGTCGCCAGCTCATTCGGACTCGCGCTTTGCGAGGCCGCGATGACCCTCGCCCGGCTCGAACGGGCGGGTTGGCTGCGCGAGGTCGGTGGCTGGTTCGAGGCGATTTGGTCCCGATCGGAGCTGCGATGAGGGAATACCCTGAACGCGATGCGGGACCGATCGACCACACGCCACGCTGCCGCGGCCCGCGCCGTCCCGCCGACGACCGATGCCGGCGATGCCGGACGCGGCTCGGGTCCGTCGGCGGCCAGCGACGTGCCGCCCTCGGTCGATGGTGCCACGTTCGATGTCGCCACCGCCGATGTTGGAGTCTCCGGTCCGTCGCCCGCTTGGCGGCTCGACGACTTCGTGAACTCGCTCACCTCGTTGTCGCAGAACACGGTCGACGCCTACGCGGCCGACTTGCGGCTGTTCGCCGAATGGGTGGCGCGCAGTGGGATCGTCGACCCGGTCGGCGTGAATCGCACCGCGGTCAGGCGCTACGTGGCGTACCTGACGACTCGCGAGTTCGCTCGTCGCAGCATCGCTCGCAAGGCGGCGGCGTTGCGGCGCTACTTCCGTTGGTCGGTGCGCAACGGGGGTGCGGCGGCCGATCCGACGCTCGGGCTGCACATCGGTGGCGCCGGAGGCCGGCTCCCACGCGTGCTCGATCGCCGCGAGCTCGAGCAGATGCTCGACGGCGCGCCGCCCGACGACGAGCCCGACTGGCGCCGCCGCCGCGACAATGCGGTCGTCGAGATCCTGTACGGCAGTGGTGTCAGGGTCTCCGAGCTGTGTTCGCTCGACCTCGCCTCGATCCAGCTCGACCAGGGCGTGTTGGTGGTCTGGGGCAAGGGATCGAAGGAGCGCCGGGTTCCCCTCGGCGAGCCCGGCGTCGATGCGCTGCGGAGCTGGTTGGCCATCCGGCACGACGTCATCGCCGGCGACGAAGGCTCGGCGGTGTTCGCCAACGAGCGGGGTCACCGACTCACGCCACGCGACGTCCGCCGCATCCTCGACCGCCGTTCGCCGAGCCCGACCCACCCCCACGCGCTCCGCCACACGTTCGCCACGCACCTGCTCGACGGCGGGGCCGATCTTCGCTCCGTCCAGGAGCTCCTCGGACACACCGACGTTTCCACCACCCAGCGCTACACTCACGTCAGCCGCGACCGGCTCCGTACCGCCTATCGCCAGGCCCATCCTCGAGCATGAGCATCGTCCCCGACGACCGAGACCTGGCGCTGCACTGGGAACGCTGGCTGCGCCGCAAGAGCAGCGCCTCGCGCGACCACCTCATCATCCACTATTCGCCGCTCGTGAAGTTCGTCGCCGGTCGCGTCGGGGCCGGCCTGCCGTCGAGCGTCGACCCCGGCGATCTGGTCAGCTCCGGTGTGTTCGGGTTGATCGACGCGATCGAGCGGTTCGAGCCCGATCGCGGCGTGAAGTTCGAGACGTTTGCCGCCCCGCGCATCCGCGGTGCCATCTACGACGGGCTGCGCCAGCTCGACTGGGTGCCGCGGTCGGTTCGCAGTCGAGCACGCGATGTCGAGCGGGCGATCTCCGAGCTCGAAGCCAAGAATGGTCGGGCCCCCACCGACGAAGAGCTCGCCACTCATCTCCACATCGGTTCCGAAGAGCTGGCGAGGTGGCTGGCGTCGATCGCCGCCACCACCGTCGGCCCGCTCGACCGAGCGATCGACCACGGTCACGAACCGGCCGCGATCGACTCGCACGGTTTCGAGTCGCCCTCGGCAGCCCTCGAGGACCGCGAGCTGCGCGACATCATGCGGGCCGAGATCAAGAAGCTGCCCGATCGCGAGAAACTCGTGCTGTCGTTGTACTACGACGAGGGGCTGACACTCGCCGAGATCGGCCAGGTGTTGGGCGTCACCGAGAGCCGGGTGTCGCAGATCCACACCAAGTCGGTGCTCCACCTGCGGTCGCGGTTGACGGCCGCCGGCGTCGCCTGAGCCAACGCGACCCTTGGCGGCGCGCGCCGCCCTGTCGACTCTCGCGGCAATGGCCGCCGGTTCCCGTCTGATCCCGGAGGTCGACCATGCACCGGTCGTGCGCACGCTCGTTGTCGATGGCGTCGAAGTTGTCGATGCGCTTGTCGAAGGTCTTGTCGAAGACGTTGTTGGGGTTGTCGCCGCTGCTGGCGGTGTTCTCGGTCGCCGGCACGGCGCTCGGCGAGACGTGTTGGCTACCACCGGTCGACGCACCGGTGGTCGATCCGTTTCGCCCGCCGGCGTGCACCTGGTGCGCCGGCAATCGCGGACTCGAGTACGGCACGCCGAGCGGAACCATCGTGCGCGCCGTCGCTGCCGGCGAGGTGACGTTCAGCGGCACGGTCGCCGGCGAGCGGTACGTCGTCGTGCGTCACGCCGATGGTCGTCGCGCCACCTATGGCGGGCTCGAATCGTCGTCGCTGCGGACAGGCGATGCGGTCGTGGCCGGTGTGAGTGTGGGGCTCACCGCGGGTCACCTGCACTTCGGCCTGCGCGACGGCGACACGTACGTCGATCCTGCCCCGTTCCTCGGCCGTCTGGTCGGCCGCCCTCGACTCGTGCCCGACGACGGCACGGCCGCCCGTCCCGCCCCGCCGCCTCGACTCCGTTGCGGCTGACGCCGACAGCCGCCCGCGGCGTCCGGTTTCCGACCTGATCGAACGTGCCGGGACGGCGTTACACTGCAGCCCCGGTGCGCCCTCGGGCGCACCGACGAAATCCGCCCATCCACGATCACACCCACCTGTTCGTACTGCGGTCGCCCACGGGCGCCACGAGCAGGTGCGACAACCGCAGAGGAGACTCCGATGGCCGTCATCACGATGCGTCAGATGCTCGAGGCCGGTGTCCATTTCGGGCACCAGACCCGCCGGTGGAACCCGAAGATGAAGCGATTCATCTTCGGTGAGCGCAACGGCATCTACATCATCGACCTCGAACAGACGCTCACGCGCGTCGAGGTCGCCTACAACTTCGTGCGCGAGCTCGTCGCCGGCGGCGGCAACGTGCTGTTCGTCGGCACCAAGAAGCAAGCGCAGGATCCGGTGCGCAGCTACGCCGAGAAGTGCGGGATGCCGTACGTGAACGAGCGCTGGCTGGGTGGGATGCTCACCAACTTCGAGACGATGTCGAAGCGTGTCGGCAAGATGCTCGAGTACGAGCGGATGAAGGCCTCCGGCGAGTTCGAGGTGATGATCAAGAAGGAAGCGTTGATGCTCGACCGCGAGCTCGAGAAGCTGCAGCGCAACCTCGGCGGGCTGCGCGGCATGAAGCAGCGTCCCGACGCGATCTTCGTGCTCGACACCAAGAAAGAGCACATCGCCGTCACCGAGGCCAACAAGTTGGGCATCCCGGTGGTGGCGGTGGTCGACACCAACGTCGACCCCGACGTCATCCAGTTCCCGATCCCGGGCAACGACGACGCGATCCGCGCCAACTCGTTGCTCACCCGGGTCATCGCCGATGCCGTCGAGGAAGGCCGCTACATCGCGGCCAAGCGCAACCCGATCCCGGCGCCGCCGCAACGCAGCGCCGAGGAGGATGCGGCGTTCGAGAAGGCACAGGCCGATGCCCGCAATGCCGCCGCCCAGGCCCAGGCCGAGCGCGATGCCCGCCTGCGGGCACCGAAGCCCGACCCGACCCACGACGAGGACGACACCGCAGCAGCGGCGCCGGCAGCCGAGGCCGCCGACGCGCCCACGGAGACCGAGCCGGCGGCTGTCGATGCCGCCGTTGATGAGCCGCCGGAGACCGCTCCCGAGCCCGTCGAAGATGCCGCTGCCGCTGACGAGCCGCCGGAGACCGCACCCGAGCCCGTCGAAGATGCCGCTGCCGCTGACGAGCCGCCGGAGACCGTGCCGGACGCCGCCGCTGGTGCGGCCGAAGCACCGGATGCGGTCGAGCCGGAGGCCGCCGAGGCGGGCGCTGACTCCGGCACCCAAGCCCCGACCGAAACCGACACCGATTCCGAGACTCCGGCAGCTGCCGAGACCGAGACCGAGACCGAAAGCTGAACACCGCGATGACGTTCACCGCCAAGGATGTCCAGGCCCTGCGCCAGAGCACGGGGGCCGGGATGATGGACTGCAAGAACGCGCTGGAAGCCACCGACGGCGACATCGAGGCCGCCAAGCAGCACCTGCGCGAGAAGGGTCTCGCGGCGAGTGCCAAGCGCGACGACCGCGAGAGCAACCAGGGCCTCGTCGCCCTCAAGGTCGACGGCAACGTCGGCGCGATCGTCAAGCTCAAGAGCGAGACCGATTTCGTCGCCGGCAGCGACCTCTTCAAGGCCGAGGCCGCGGCGTTGGTCGACCTCGTCGCCACCAAGGGCCCCGATGCCGTCACCGAGCGGACACCGGAGCTCGAGGAGCTGAAGATCACGCTCAAGGAGAAGATCGAGCTCGGCGACGTCGTACGCATCGAGGCGGCCGACGGCAACGTCCTCGAGAGCTACGAGCACATCCAGGGCGGGCGCGGCGTGAACGCCGTGCTCGTCGAGGTGAGCAACGGCACCACCCAGCTGGCGCACGACATCGCGGTGCACATCGCCTTCGCCCGGCCGAAGTACCTGCGGCGCGACGACGTGCCTGCTGACGTGGTCGACAACGAGCGCGCCACGCTCGAGGCCATCACCCGCAACGAGGGCAAGCCCGACCAGGCGATCCCCAAGATCGTGGAAGGCCGCCTTGGTGGCTTCTTCAAGGACGTCGTGTTGCTCGAACAGCCGTACGCCAAGGACGACAAACTGTCGGTCAGCCAGGTGCTCGATGGCGCCGAGATCGTGAAGTTCGCCCAGGTCGAGATCGGCTGAGTCATTGACCTCGACGTCGACTGCAGACGCGACCTCGCCGCGTTGGCGGCGCATCGTGTTCAAGCCGTCGGGTGAGGCGCTCGCCGGACCGTCGGGATCGGGACTCGACGGTGCCACGCTCGACAAGCTGGCGGCCGACATCGTCGACCTCCGCCAGAACCTCGACGTCGACGTTGCCGTCGTGGTGGGTGGCGGCAACTTCTGGCGCGGACGCGTCGGCGCGCTCTCCGGCATGGACGCGTCGCAGTCCGATCACATCGGCATGCTCGGCACGGTGATGAACGGGCTCGCGTTGCAGGACTCGCTCGAACGCCACGGTCAGGACACGCGGTTGCTGTCCGCGATCGAGATGCCACGGATCGCCGAGCCCTACATCCGTCGACGCGCGATGCGGCACCTCGAAAAGGGCCGTGTCGTCATCTTCGCGGCCGGGACCGGCAACCCGTTCTTCACCACCGACACGGCCGCCGCGTTGCGTGCGGCCGAGATCGAGGCGGACGCACTGTTGAAGGGCACGCATTCGGGCGTTGACGGCGTCTACAGCGCCGACCCCCGAACGGACAGCACCGCCACGAAGTTCCACGAGATCGGGTACCTCGAGGTGATGACGAAGAACCTCAGGGTGATGGATGCGACGGCGATCGCGTTCTGTCGCGACAACAAGATCCCGATCGTCGTGTTCGATATGTCGGTCCCCGGTTCGCTGCGATCGATCCTGCTCGGAGAGCACGTGGGCACCATCGTTCGTGACCTCTGACGGGGCCGGGTACGCTGGTCGTGTGACCGAGGAGACGTTGCTCGAGACCATCGAGAAGATGGAGAAGGCGGTCGAGCACGTCCAATCGCTGTTCGCAACGGTGCGAACGGGCCGTGCCGCGCCCGCACTCGTCGAGAAGCTCAACGTCGACTACTACGGCTCGTCGGTGCCGCTCCAGCAGCTGGCAGCGATCCAGGTTCCCGAGGCCCGCCAGCTCCTGGTGCGGCCGCATGACCGCAATTCGCTCGGCGCGATCGAAAAAGCGATCCGCGACAGCGACCTCGGCGTGTCGCCGTCGAACGACGGCGTCGTGATCCGTCTCAACTTTCCCCCACTCACCGAGGAGCGCCGCCGCGACTACGTCAAAGTGGTGAAGCACATGGCCGAGGACGGCCGCATCGCCGTCCGCAACGTGCGTCGCGACGCACGCAAGGCCATGGAATCGGCGGAGAAGGTCGGAGTGATCTCCGCCGACGAGCTGGAGCGCGCCGAGAAGGAACTCGAGAAGATCACTCACGAGCACGTCGATCGCATCGATGGCGCGTTGGGCCGCAAGGAGCACGAGCTCCTCGAGGTCTGAGCGCCGGACATCCGGCACCGACGGAGTTTTGTGCATGACCGAGGAGAGGTCTGGGAAAGGACAGCCGATGACGGACGACACCTGGCGGCGGGACGACGAGGAGGAGGACGAGCCGCTCTTCGGCGAGCACGAGCCCACTCGCGACCACGAAGCCGTCGATGATGGTCTGACGTTCGGCGCCAGCGACACCGGGTCTCTACCGCATTGGACGGAACCGCCGACGGGTGAGTTGCCCCGCCTCGGCAGCGAGGCCGTCGTCGCCGAAGGTGCGATCGGTGACGACGACGAGCTCGACGTGTGGTCGTCGTTCACGTCCGAATCCCCGGTCTGGAAGGACGATTCCCCCACCGAACCAGGCCCCGACGCCGTGGCAGGCGTCCGGCGCACCGGACAGCACGACGTGATCCCCAGTGAGCACGACATCACCGTCCCTCGCGAGCCGTCGCGGATCACGATCGGCACCGATCCGTCGGGCATGCCCCGCCGCCCACCGGTGCAGACCGGCCGGCGACGTGGCGGTCAGCCGGCGGGTCGTGCGGTGAGCAGCCCGCGCTCGGCGGCGCAACCATCGAATCGCAACATGCCGGTGGCGACTGCCGTCGGAGTCTTGATCGCGGCGGTGTTCGTCGCCGCGTTGCTGTGGCGCCCGCTCGGCGTGATCGCGATGGTCACCGTCATCCTCGCCCTGGCGGCCGTCGAGTTCTACGACCGGGTCACCGAGAAGGGGTACCGCCCGGCGGTCGTCCCCGGTATCGCGGCGTGTGTCGCGGCGCCGCTCGCCACCTACTGGATCGGCGAGCGGGCGCTCCCGATCGTCATCACGTTCGGGTTCATGGCGGCCTCGGCCGGCTTCATCGGCGGCCGGAGCATCGAGGCCGGGCCGATGCCGAACGCCTCGATCACGACGCTCGGCATCATCTGGATCGGCTTGCTCGGATCGTTCGCGGCGTTGATCCTGCGCTTCTCCACCATCCCCGGATCTCCGACGTGGGGCACCGACACGCTGTTCCTGCTCGCCCTCGGCGTGGTCGCCAACGACATCGGTGCGCTGTTCGTCGGCTCCGCCGCCGGCCGAACGCCGCTGCGGGCTTGGATCAGCCCGCACAAGACGGTCGAGGGGTTCATCGGCGGAGCGTTGCTCACGATCGTGGCTCTCGTGGTGGTCGGGATCGGCGAGTGGAGCGACACCTGGACGTCGAGGGGGCACCTGTTGCTGCTGGCGATCGTGATCTCGATCATGGCGCCGATGGGCGACCTCGTCGAGAGCATGTTCAAGCGCAACCTCGACGTGAAGGACTTCGGCTCGATCATCAAGGGCCACGGCGGGGTGCTCGACCGCTTCGACGGCTTCTTGTTCACACTGCCGGCCGTCTACTACCTGACGATCATCCTCGAGCCCTGGACCGCCTGACCGCACCGCGGGTCAGCAACGAACGCCGCCGGATCGCCCACGTGTCGCCGATCCGGGTCGCGATCGCCGGCTCGTCGGGATCGATCGGCACGCAGACGCTCGACGTCATCCGCGGCGATCCTGCCGCCTACGAGGTGGTCGCGCTCGGCGTCGGGTCCTCCGTCGAGACGCTCATCGCCCAGGCCCGAGAGTTCCGTCCCAAGCTCGTCGCCGTGGCCGATGCTGGTCGCCGCGCCGAGGTCGCGGCCGCGCTGCCGTTCGCCGAGGTCGTCGACGACCTGTCGGTGCTCGCAGAGCCGGCCGACGTCGTGGTGAACGGCGTCGTCGGTTTCGCCGGGCTCCCGGTCACCGTCGCCACCCTGACCGCCGGGAAGCGGCTGGCGCTGGCCAACAAGGAGAGCCTGATCGCGGCGGGGCCGGTGGTGCAGCCGTTGCGTGCGACCCCGGGCGCCGAACTGATCCCGGTCGACAGCGAGCATTGCGCGGTCCACCAGTGCCTGCGGGCGTCGTCCGATGCCGGTCGCGAGGTCGCGCGCATCGTGCTCACGGCGAGCGGCGGCCCGTTCCGCGGGCAAGGGGCTACGGAGCTGGCGGAGGTCACGATCGACGCCGCCCTCACCCATCCGACGTGGGCGATGGGACCGAAGATCACGGTGGACTCCAGCACGCTGATGAACAAGGGACTCGAAGTCATCGAGGCCCACGAGTTGTTCGGCACGCCCTACGACCAGATCGAGGTCGTGGTCCACCCGCAGTCGGTCGTGCACTCGATGGTCGAGTACATCGACGGCTCGACGATCGCCCAGCTCAGCATGCCCGACATGCGTCTCCCGATCGGGTACGCGCTCGGTCATCCGAACCGAATCGCCACGCCGTTCGGCCGCATCGACTGGGCGCAGCTCGGCCGCCTCGACTTCGAGCTTCCCGACACGGCGACGTTCCGGTGCCTCCCGCTCGCCTACGAGGCGGGCCGGATCGGCGGCAGCGCCCCGGCCTGGCTGAGCGCCGCCAACGAGGTTGCGGTCGACGCGTTCCTCACTGGACGGATCAGGTGGAATCAGATTCCTGACGTGTGCATTGCAGTCCTCGCACGGCATGATGACGAATTGCCCCGTACGATCGACGATGTCAAAGCTGCGGATCAAGCGGCACGGCGGGCAGCCGATCTAGTGATCGAGGAGATCACCACGTGAGCAGGTACGAAAGGTTCCAGAACGAGGTCGTCGCCGGCGGATCGGTGACCGAGATGGCCGACGACGAGCTGGTCGGCGGTTGGCGCGGTGCGGCTGGTGTGCTCGGCGTCGTCGGGCTGATCGCGCTGCTGGCGGTGTTCAACGTGTGGTGGTTCGTCTTCGTGGTCGGCGTACTCGTCGCGGTCTTCTTCCACGAGCTCGGCCACTTCGTGACTGCCCGCTGGACTGGGATGAAGGCGACGCAGTTCTTCATCGGCTTCGGACCGCGGCTGTGGAGCTTCCGGCGCGGCGATACC
>DATMDV010000267.1:0-5259 GCA_035557475.1 Ilumatobacteraceae bacterium | reverse complement strand
CGTGACGAGGTGGAAAACGCCGGCCGCGTACGCACCGACGCCCACACCGATGAACATGTAGCCGAGTTGCGAGACGGTCGAATAGGCGAGGACCTTCTTGATGTCCCACTGCTTGAGGCCGATCGTGGCCGCGAACAGCGCCGTGATGGCACCCACCAGCGCCACGGTCAGACTCGCCACCGGGGTGAGCGCGAAAATCGCCGCACTGCGGGCCACGAGATACACACCCGCCGTCACCATCGTCGCGGCGTGGATCAGTGCCGACACGGGTGTCGGGCCTTCCATCGCGTCGGGCAGCCACAAGTAGAGCGGGAGTTGGGCGCTCTTGCCGACCGCGCCGACGAACAGCAGCAACGCGATCGCGGTCGCCGTCGTCCTGGCGATCGTGCCCTCCTCCGACGCTTCGTTGAGCACCGAGAAGCTCACCGAGCCGAGCGCCTGAAAGGCGAGGAACATCGCGATCATGAAGCCCCAGTCACCGATGCGGTTGGTGACGAACGCCTTCTTGCCGGCGGTCGCCGCCGAGTCGCGCGTGTGCCAGAACGCGATCAGCAGGTACGAGCACGTCCCGACGCCCTCCCAGCCGAGGAACGTGACGAGCATGTTCTCGCCGAGCACGAGCACGAGCATCGAGAGCGCGAACAAGTTCATGTAGAGGAAGAACTTGGAGAACTTGGGATCGCCGCGCATGTAGCCGATCGCAAACAGGTGGATCAGCGCTCCGACGCCGGTGACGAAGAGGCACATCGTGATGCTGAGCGGATCGGCGAGGAACGCCATGTCGACCTGGAGCGACGACACCGGGACCCACGAGAACAGGACCTCGGTGTGCGCCCGGTCCGCTTCATCGTGCGAGAGCAGGTCGAAGTAGGCCCCGACCGACACCACGAACGAGGCCGCCACCATGGCCGTGGCGAGCAGGCCAGATCCGGGCTGGCCGAGGCGCCGCCCGAACAGCAGGATCAGCACGAACCCGGCGAGCGGGAACGCGGGGATCAGCCAGATCACCTCGAGCATCGGTCCCCCGTCACCCCTTCATCTCCGCCAGGTCGTCGGCGGTCGCGCCGGGCCGGTGGCGCAGGATCGACACGATGATGCCGAGGCCGACGACCACCTCGGCCGCGGCCACGACGAGGACGAAGAACACCGACGTCTGACCGTTGATGTCGCCGGTCTGCATCGCGAACGCGACGAACGTCAAGTTGGCGGCATTGAGCATCAACTCGATGCACATGAACATCACCAGCGGGTTGCGTCGAACGAGCAGCCCGGTGGCACCGATGCCGAACAGCGCCGCGGCCAGCAGCAGGTACCACGTGCTCGTGGGAACGTAGGCGGCGATCACGCGGCCCCATCGCTTTGCGTTGACTCCGCCTCGGGGGTCGAGGTCCTGCGCGTCATCACGACGGTGCCCGCCACGGCGACGATCAGCAACACCGACGTCAGCTCGAACGCGAACACGTGGTCCTGGAACAGGTTGCGCGCCAGCAACCGGATGTTCGAGTCGCCGGACGCGTCGAGGGCGACTTCGCGGTCGACGGAATCCTTGGCGCGGAGGATGGCGGCGGCAACGAGCCCGATCGTGCCGACCCCGACCACCAACGCCAGCGGCCGCTGGATCGGGAACGGCTCGATCTGGAGATCGTCAGCGCGGTCGACACCGAGCAGCATGATCACGAACAAGAACAGCACGACGATCGCGCCGGCGTAGACGATGACCTGCACCGCGGCCAGGAAGTGGGCCTCCATCGCCACGAAGTGCACGGCGACACCGAACAGGGTGAGCACGAGGCTCATCGCGGCGTGGACCGGGTTCGACATCAGCACCACACCGAACGCCCCGGCGAGCACCATCAACGACGCGAGTACGAAGACGACGAGCTCCACTACTCCTCGACCTCCTCCGCCGGGCGCACGCCGTAGCCGAGCTCGCCGGACCAGCCGACGACGCCCTCGAACGTGGCGTCGCCCGACGGTGACGTGGCGCGCATCCACCCGCTGGTGAGCGCGTCCTCGCCATCACGCCAGTCCTCCCAGGGGAGCTGCTTGGGCTTGCCGTCGTCGCCGACCAGCAACTCGTCCTTGGTGTAGATCGCATCGCGCCGGTTGCTGAACGAGAACTCGAACAACTTCGACTCGGTGATCGCCTCGGTCGGGCACGCCTCGACGCACAGATCGCAGTGGATGCAACGCAGGTAGTTGATCTCGTACACGTAGCCGAACCGTTCGCCAGGCGACGTCGGGTGGTCGGGGTCGTTGTCGGCGCCGCGGACGTAGATGCACTTCGCCGGGCACACCGCCGCGCACAGCTCGCAGCCGATGCACTTCTCCATCCCGTCCTCGTACCGGTTGAGGACGTGCCGACCGTGGAGGCGCTCGGGCTTGTCGATCTTCTCGTCGTCGGCCACGTCGGGGTCGGACCCGCGGCCCTTGCGCCGCGCGGTTCGCCCCCCGGAGTACTCGGTCGTGACCTGCTTGCCACCGAACAGCCGGTGCTGGCGGATCGTGACGCCGAACCCCTCGAGGTAGCCCATCAGTACATCACCCCTTCCCGTGCCCGGTTGCGTGCGCTGACCCGCAGCGCGGCGTTGAACAGCAGGTAGCCGACGCCGATCGCGGCCAGCGCGATCGGGACGACGGCCCACAAGCTCCAGTCGCGGTCGCGGCCGAGGTTGATCGCGGCGAGCACGACGAACCAGCCCAAGGCGATCGGGATCAGCAGCTTCCACCCGAAGTCCATCAGCTGGTCGTAGCGCAGCCGGGGCAGCGTCGCCCGGAACCACACGTACATGTAGAGGAACAGCAGCACCTTGAGGAGGAACCACACGGTGCCCTCCCATGCGTTGCCGATCAGCGGGATGTCGAGCGTCGTGTCGCCGATCTTGACGGGCTGTGGTCCGCCGAGGAACAGCGTCACGATGATGCCGCTCATCGTGATCGTGTTCATGAACTCGGCGAGGAAGAACAACGCGAACCGGATGCTCGAGTACTCGGTGTTGAACCCGCCGACGAGCTCCTGCTCGGCCTCGACGAGGTCGAACGGCGGGCGGTTGAGCTCGGCCGTCGCGGCGACGACGAACACGAAGAACGGCACGAAGCCGGTGGCCACGATGTGCCAGTCGATGATCTCGTCCTGGACGGCGACGATGCCGGCGGTGCTGAGCGTGCCGGAGAACAGCAGCACCGCGGCGAGGCTGAGCCCGAGCGCGGCCTCGTACGAGATCATCTGCGCCGTCGCCCGCACGGCGCCGAGCAGCGGGTACTTCGAGCCACTCGACCAACCGGCGAGCATGATGCCGTACACCGCGATCGACGACAGGGCGAGCACGAACAGGATGCCGATCGGCGGATCGGCCAGCTGCACCCGGGTCTCGTGTCCGAACCACGTCACCAGCCCGCCCTTGCCGTCGCGGAAGTCTCCACCGAGCGGGATCACGCTCCACACGAGGAACGCGGGCACGACGGCGAGCAACGGCGCGAGACGGAACACCCACTTGTCGGCGCGGTCGGGGAGCAGGTCCTCCTTGAAGAACAACTTGATGCCGTCGGCGAGCGTCTGGAGGATCCCGAACGGGCCGGCCTTGTTCGGCCCGACCCGGTTCTGCATTCCGGCGATCACCTTGCGCTCGAACCAGACCATCAGCATCGTGCTGACGAGCGCCAGCACGAACACGACGACGACCTTCACGAGCACGATCAGCAGCGGTGTCCACAACAACCCGCCGTCGAGCAGCGGGTCGGCTGCCAGGAGCGCGCCGCGCGTCATAGTCGCTCGATCCGAACGTCGGTGACGGGCACGGTCGAGTCCATGATCTCGCGGATGTCGACACCGTTCTGGTTGAACGGCGCCCAGACCGTGCCGCGTGGCACGGCCGGGTTGGCGACGAGGGGGAGCACGACCGATCCCCTGGCGCTGATGACGCGCACATCGGTTCCTGCGGCCACACCGGTCTGGTCGAAGTCGAGCGGATGCACGTGCGCCGCGGCGCCGGGCGCCAGCGCCGCCAGCGAATGCGACTGTGCCGTCCCCACGGCGTTGTCGTACAGCTTGCGGCTCACCGCCAGCCGGTAGTCGTAGGTGTTGCGGTCGCGCGCGGTCGCCGAGACCTCGGGGAGCGCGGATGGCGAGATCGTCGTCACGATGCCGTCACGGTTGGTGGCGAGCGCGGCCGCGGTGATGCCCGCGTACGCCGGGACAGCGGCGGCGATGGCGTCGGTGACGTCGCTGACCGATCCGAACCCGAGGTCGTGGCCGAGCTCGATCGCCAGCCCGGCGGCGATCATCCAGTCGGGGCGGGCGGTGCCGGCGGGGGTGATCTTCTCGGCGACCGTCGTCACCCGGCCTTCGAGGTTCGTAGTGGTGCCCGACTTCTCGCCGTATGCCGCGGCCGCGAGCACCACGTCGGCGTGGGCGTTGGAGCCGTTCAGGAACGTGTCGATCGACATCAGCCGGCGGGCGCCGGCCAGGGCGCGGCGGGCGAGATCGGCGTCGGGGCAGTCGTTGATCGGATCGGCGCCGAGCAGCACGAGCAGGTCGAGCTTGCCCTCGGCCGCCGCCCGCAACACACTCAATCCGTCGTCCGGCTCGTCGCCCCCGGCGGCCGCGGTGAGCCCGAGCTCGAGGGCGCCGACGACGTTGCCCCGGCGCAAGGCTGGCAGCACCTTGGCGCCCGGCAACCCGGACAGCAGGGCGGCCAACGAGGCAACCGCCGACTCCTGCGACTCGGCGAGGTTGGCGCGGCCGGCGACCACGACGACATTGCCCTTCGCCAACTGCTCTGCAACGTCGAGCTCGGCGAGCGTGGCACCGATGACCCGCGCGGCGCCGCCGGGCTCGTACCGGACGCTCTTCCACGCGACCCTCGTGAGACCCGACTCGATCGGCGAGAACTCGAGGATCCGGCTGCGTCGCTTCTCGGCCGCGTCGCGCAGCCGGAGGTACAGCACCGGCAGCTCTTCTTTGAGGTCGGGTCCGAGCAGCACGATCGTCGACGCGTTGGCGGCCTCGTCGATGGTCGCCCGATCGAGTCCGAGCACGGCCGGTGGCAGCCCATCGCCCATCTGCGCGTCGCGCCGCGCAATGCCGAGGGCGTCGACGAGCTTCGCCCACGCGAAGGCGTCCTCGTTCGTGCCCCGGGCCCCACCGAGGATGGCGATGCCGTCGGCACCACGCTCGCCCATCGCCTCGCCGACCAGTTGGGTGGCCGTCGCCATCGCCGCGTTCCAGCTCGTCTCCGTCAGCCCACCCTCACCGCGCAC
>DATMDV010000266.1:0-7621 GCA_035557475.1 Ilumatobacteraceae bacterium | reverse complement strand
GCCCCGAAGTGTATCGACACTTTTCGTCATCATTAGAGCGGCAGACGCTTGTCTCCCGTCGTAGGCTCGCCGTCGATGCTGCGGCTGCGCGATCGCACGCTCGTCGCGCCTGCGGGCGAGCCGCTCATCATGGGAATCGTCAACGCCAGCCCGGAGTCGTTCTCCGACGGTGGGATGTACGACGGCGTCGACGCCCAGGTCGCACGAGCCGAGGAACTCGCCGCCGCCGGGGCGGCGATCATCGACGTCGGCGGCGAGTCGGGGGCGACCGGTGTGGACCCGCTGACCGCGGATGAGGAGATCCGCCGTGTCGCGCCCCTCGTCGGCCGCCTCGTCGGACTCGGCCTGGTCGTGTCGGTCGACACGTGGAAACCGGCGGTCGCCCGAGCCGTGCTCGCCGAAGGCGCCCATCTCATCAACGACGTGAGCGGCCTCCGCGACGCCGGGTTGGCGGGCGAGTGTGCCGCGAGCGGAGCCGGGTTGGTGCTGATGCACACGCGCGCCGAGCCGAAGCGCAAGGAGTTCCCCCACTACGACGACGTCGTCGGCGATGTCGTCACGTTCCTCGGCGAGCGCATGGCGACGGCGATCGCGGCCGGCGTCGACGTCGACGGGATCGTGCTCGACCCGGGCCCCGACTTCGCCAAGACCCCGGCCCAGACCGTCGAGGTACTCACCCACCTCGATGCAGTCGTCGCCCTCGGCCGGCCGGTGCTGCTGGCCGTCTCGCGCAAGGACTTCGTCGGTGCGCTCACGCTCCGACGGCCCCGCGAACGTGACGCCGGCACGCTCGCCGCGGTCGCCGAAGGGGTCGACCGCGGCGCCTCGATCGTGCGCGTCCACGACGTCGCCGCCGTGCGCGACTACTTCACTGTTCGTTCCGCCCTGCGCGGCGACCGGCTCGTCGATCCGACATTGATGCTCCCGATCGAGCTCCGCAAACAACCACCGGACTGACGGGTTCCCGGCGGGAGATGCAATGCCGGGCGGTGGTACCGTCGCACTCCGCCAACCAGCACTTCTGGGGGTAGCCATGTTCACCCAACCGCTCGAAGAGGCGATCGCGTCGACCCGCTCGGTCCTCGGCAACGTCACCGCCGGCCAGCTCGACGACCCGACGCCGTGCGAGTCGTGGAAGGTCCGCGACGTGATCAACCACGTGGTGGGGACGCAGCACTACTTCGTGGGTGCGCTCACCGGCACGACCCCAGCTGACGGCGACCCGGCATCGGGCGACTTCGTGGCGGCGTTCGACGGGGCGACCGGCGAGTTGTTGGAGGCGTTCCGGGCCGAAGGAGTCGCCGACAGATTGATCACGCTGCCGTTCGGCGAGATCCCCGGCGCAGCCGTCGCCGGGGTCGTGGCGACCGACACCTTCACCCATGGATGGGACCTGGCGCGGGCGACCGGCCAGCCGACCGACCTCGCCCCCGACCTCGCCGCAGCGCTGCTCGCCAACGCCCAGACCGCGATCAGCGACGCGTTCAGGGGGCCCGACGGCAAAGCCCTGTTCGGCCAGAAACAGGAGACGCCCGACACGGCGTCCAATGCCGACCGGCTCGCCGCCTTCCTGGGACGCACGATCTGATGGCGGCCCGACGCACCGTCAACGACATGGTGGCCGAGGCCAAGTCACGGATCGAGGAGTTGTCGGTCGAGGAACTGCAGGCCGAGCTCGAAGGCGGCGCCGTCAAGGTCGTCGACATCCGCGACTTCCGCGAGCGGGTCGACCGGGGAACGATCCCCGACGCCATCTCGGCACCGCGCGGCATGCTCGAGTTCTGGTTCTGCCATGACAGCGAGTACTTCCGGGGTGGGTACGAGTACAACGACCGCGTCGTCCTGTATTGAGCCGGCGGGGGCCGTTCGGCCCTTGCCGCCGACGTGCTCGGCGAACTCGGCTACACCAACGTCGCCCACCTCACGGTCGGCTTCAACGGCTGGGCGGAGGCCGGCGGCGCCGTCGTCGAAGCCCCCGAAAAGGCCCAGTGGACGCGTCTCTGATCACCCAGCCGGGTGAATACCCGACGCGCCAATGATTCGGGCTCTCGCGCCCCCTCGCGAGTGCCGATACCAGGACATGGCCCTCGAACTCCCGCGCGCGCACGGCGACGCCACTCCTGACCGTGCCGCACCAAATCACGGGCGCCGGGTGTTGGCGGCGGCCGCCCTCCTCGTCGCGAGCGCACTCATCGCCGTACACGCACTGTTCGATCAGGACACGCTCGGGGATTGGGCATATCTGGCAGTCGGCGTCGGCTCTGCGGCCGCCGCATGGGTTGGCGCGCGCTGGAGCGGGTTCCACATCTCGCTGGCGTTGATCGCCCTCGGCGTGACGCTGTCGGCGACAGGCGATGTCATCTGGCAGTACTTCGTCTGGACAGCCGGCGATGGACCGAACATCTCGGTGGCCGATGTCGCCTGGCTCGGCTCCTACGCCGCGATCGGCGCGGCGTTGCTGGGAGCGGCTCGACGCCGGAGCGGGCTGCGCGTCGACCGTGACGGGATCGTCGACGTCGTGGTGGTGTTCATGGTGGCGATGCTCGCCCAATGGGAGCTCGCGCTCCATGCCATCGTCACCGACAGCTCGGTGTCAGTGCTCGTCCGCGTGGTGTGGGCGCTCTACCCGACGTTCGACGCCGTGCTGTTGGCCCTCGTGATGCGCGCCGTGATCTCCCGGCGGCTGCAGGGATGGGCCGCCTGGCTGATGGCAGGCGGCTCCGTCTGTTGGTTGATGTCGGACTTCGCGTTCACACTGTTCGCGGTAGAGGGTGGCTTTGCCGTGTGGATGAACGTCGGCTGGCTGGTCGGTGCCGTGCTGCTCGCGGCGGCGACGTTCCGCGGCCGTGACTCGATCGCCCGAGTCGGCGGAGCCACGAGCGGTGCCACGTACAGCGGGATCATGGTGGCCCTCGTGCCGCTGCTGCTGCCCGGTGGCATCGCAGTGATCCAGCACGTCAGAGGAGCCGAATCGGACCCGATCCTGCTGTACATCGCGACGCTGACGCTCCTCGCGCTGGCGTTCACGCGCGCTGCCCGTCTGCTGAAGGCGGAAAAGGACCTGCGCGAGGTGATCCGGTCGCAGGAGCGCTTCGCACAGGCGCTCGCCGCCAACTCCTCGGATGCCGTAGCGGTGCTCGGCGAGGACGGCACGATCCTCCACGACGCCCCGCAGCTGGCCGAGCTGACAGGGCATCTCGGCGCCGTCACCCGCGGCCAGGACGCGTTCAGCCTCGTGGCTCCCGTCGACGTCGACAGCGCCCGGGCCATGTTCAAGCGGTGCCTGACGCGCCATGGCCAGACGTTCGACGCCGATCTCCGCGTCCTCAACGGTCTCGGCAAGCCCCAATGGCTGAGCGCCCGCATGGTGAACCTCATCAACGATCCCGACGTGGGAGGCGTCGTCGTCAACCTGCACGACATCACCGATCGGAAGACAGTGGAGGAAGCGCTCAGCTACCAGGCGTTCCACGACGGCCTCACCGACCTGGCGAACCGGGCGCTGTTCATCGACCGTGTCGAGCACGCCCTGCACCGCAACTCGCGCACGGCGTTCGAGGCGGCCGTTCTGTTCCTCGACCTCGACGGGTTCAAGACCGTCAACGACAGCCTCGGCCACGTCGCGGGCGACGTGCTGTTGAAGGAAGTCGCCCAGCGGCTCAACCAGGCAGTGCGCGCCGGCGACACCGTCGCCCGCCTCGGCGGCGACGAGTTTGCGATCCTCATCGAACAGAGCCCGCACCCACTCGACGAGTCGGAAGCGGTCGCCGAGCGCGTGCTTCAGGCGCTCGCGACCCCGATCGTGCTCGAGTCGCAGGCGGTGACGGTCTCGGCCAGCATCGGCATCGCCACCAGTGGTGCCGACACCACCGCCACGTCGCTCTTGCGCGATGCCGACGTCGCGATGTACCGAGCCAAGACGTCGGGCAAGGCGCGATGGTGCGTTTACGACCCCGACATGCGAACGGCCGCCGTGGAACGCCTGCAGCTCGAGACCGACCTCGTCGGAGCGCTCGAGGCCGGACAGTTCGCGTTGGTGTACCAACCCGTGGTCACGCTCGAGACCGAGCGGATCGTCGGGTTCGAAGCACTGTTGCGCTGGCACCACCCGACGTTGGGGCTCGTGATGCCCGACCGGTTCATTCCGATCGCCGAGAGCAGCGGGCTGATCGTGAGCATCGGGGAATGGGTGCTCGACGCGGCATGCGCCACAGCCGCTCGCTGGCACCGCGACTACCCGGCCCATGGCAACCTGTCGATGGCGGTGAACATCTCGGCCCGCCAGATCGCCTCGCCCGACCTCGTCGCCCATGTCGGCAACGCCCTCGCCAACTCCGGCCTCGAACCGCGGTCGCTCGTTGTCGAGATGACCGAAACCGCACTCATCCAGGACACGTCCGTGGCGGCCGCCCGGCTTCATCAGCTTCGCGATCTGGGCGTCCGCCTGGCGATCGACGACTTCGGCACCGGCTACTCGTCGCTCAGCTACCTCCGCCAGTTCCCCGTCGACATCCTCAAGATCGACCGCTCGTTCATCAACACCATCACCGACCGGGGCGACATTCCGGCCATCGTGCGGGCGATGCTCGATCTCGGCCGCACACTCGAGCTCGAGACGGTTGCGGAGGGAATCGAGCTGGGCGTCCAGCTCGATCAGCTGCGAGAGCAGAACTGCGACCTCGGCCAGGG
Source organism: Ilumatobacteraceae bacterium (assembly GCA_035557475.1). GTDB lineage: Bacteria > Actinomycetota > Acidimicrobiia > Acidimicrobiales > Ilumatobacteraceae > JALOLG01. The sequence goes on along the minus strand of DATMDV010000266.1, from coordinate 2,932 downwards.
CTACCTGTTCTCGCTGCCGCTCGAGCCGGTCGACGCCGAGTTGCTCCTCGTCCAACTGACGCCGGCCAGCGCGTTCGGACAGGACCCGCCTCTCGCCGACTGCTGAAGTTTCGGCGCCCCCACGGCGCCGAAACTTCACGAGATCTACCCGCGCGGATTCATTCGGTGAGACGGCGGTAGTGGGCGGTCTTTCCGGTCGTGCCCCACGCGAACCCGACGAGCTGATTCAGGTACTTCAACCGGTCGCCGCGTTGGGTGAGGCGCGGGCCGGCCGCCGTCAACGCCCCGTCGGCGACGATGTGGGCGCCCGACACGAACCGGCTGTCGTCGGACGCCAACCACGTCGCGACGCCGGCAATGTCGGCGGGCTCGCCGCGGTCGGGCCACGGTTGGAGGTCCTGGCGCCACTCGTCGGCGGCCTCGGGATCGCCGCGATGGAGCAGATCGGTGTACACCGCACCCGGGCAGATCGCGTTGACCCGGATCCGGTGTGGCGCCAGCTCGACGGCGGCGGACTGGGTCAGGTTGATCACCGCCGCCTTGGTCGCCGAGTACGCCTGCGGGCCGCCTCCCCCACTCAGCCCGGCGACCGATGCGGTGTTGACGATCGAACCGCCGTCGCCCTGGGCGATCATCACCCGAGCCGCGTACTTGATGCCGAGGAAGACCGAGCGGGTGTTGACGGCGAACGTGGCGTCCCAGTCGTCGACCTCGAGCTCGGTGATCGGTCCGAACGCGCCGCCGATGCCGGCGTTGTTGAACATCACGTCGAGCCGGCCGAACGACTCGACAGCGAGCGCGATCAACGCCTCCACGTCGGGTTCGATCGACACATCGGTCAGCGAGAACCGCACTCGATCGGCGACACCGTCGGCCTCGGCCGCGGCGACCACCGCGGCGCCGCGATCGGTGTTGAGGTCGCCCACGACGACGCATGCTCCCTCGGCGAGGAACCGCTCGACCGTGGCCAGGCCCATCCCACCGGCACCCCCGGTGACGACCGCGACGCGGCCGGCAAACCGATCGGTCACGACGCCGTCACGTCTCGAGCTGGCGGGCCAGCGCCTCGACGGAATCGATGAACTCCTCGATCATCTCGTACACCACGTGGGCCGCCGGCTTGGAGACGTTCATCGAGCCGACGATCTGGCCGACGAAGTAGTTGGCGAGCTTCTCGGCACCCGAACCGGCCCGGTGCGCCGATCGGTCGATGCGGATGATCGCGTCGTTGATGAGCACCGGTTGCATCGGCATGCCGAGCGGCTCCGGCGTGGCGGCGCTCTCCCATTCGTCGGTCCAGGCCGACTTCAACTGGCGGGCGTGCTTGCCGGTACGCGATCGCGACCGGATCGTGTCGGCCGAAGTGGCGGCGAGGAACTTCTGCTTCACGACCGGGTGCGTCTCGGCCTCCTCGGTGGTCAGCCACACCGACCCGCACCACACGCCGTGCGCACCGAGCGCCATCGCCGCTGCCATCTGGCGGCCACGACCGATCCCGCCCGCCCCGAGCACCGGCACCGGCGCCACGGCGTCGACGATCTCGGGGATCAGCACCATCGTGCCGATCTCACCCGTGTGTCCGCCGGCTTCGTAGCCCTGGGCGACGATCACGTCGACACCCGCGTTGACGTGTCGCTCGGCGTGCTGCGCCTTCCCGGCGAGGGCGCCGACGAGGCGGCCCTCCTCCTTCACCCGCTCGATCATGTGAGCCGGCGGTGGTCCGAGGGCGTTGACGACGAGCGCACTGCGGTGGGCCAGCGCGATCTCGAGGTTCGGCGCCGCGCTCTCGGCCGAGAACGGCGCGGCCTGATCGCCGCGGCCGCCGCCGAAACCATGGCCCTTGTCGTCGTCGGCCAGATCGGGCACGTCGTAGCGACGGAGGATGTCGTCGACGAACGCGATGTGCTCGGGCGGGATCAGCGCCCGGACGTCGTCGAGCGTGAACTCCCCCGCGTCGGACCCCGCGTACTTCGCCGGCACGATCAGATCCACGCCGTAGGGCCGGTCGCCGATCTCGTCCTCGATCCAGTCGAGGTCGATCTCGAGTTGACGCTGCGAGTGGGCGACCGCGCCGAGCACACCCATCCCGCCGGCCTTCGACACCGCCGCCACGACGTCGCGACAATGACTGAAGGCGAGGATCGGCACGTCGATGCCGAACATGTCGGTGATCGCCGTCTTCATGTCGCAAGCGCCTTTCTCGCGCGGGTCTCGGCCCATGACATCCCGCGTTCGACGTCGGGCTCGCGCGGTAGCCCGAGCACCTGTTCGGCGACGATGTTGCGCTGCACCGCGAACGTGCCGCCGCCGAGCGTGAGGGCGGGTGAGAACAAGTACCCGTAATGCCAGATCGGATCGACGTCGGGATACTGGCTGGCCGCACCGCGCGGGAACCGGATCTCGGTCGGGCTGTGGCGCAGGCGGGCCGGGATGGCCCCCGCCGGTCCGGATCCGGCGAGCATGCCGTTGGTCCCGGCGAGGTCTTTGGCGAGTGCCATCACGTGCTGACCGTGCTCGTCGGCCATGATCTTCTGGATCGACGCCTCGGCTCCCGGTGTGCGGCCCTGCAGCGTGGCGCTGAGGCTGCGCAACCGGTTGAGGCGCAGCACCTCGGCCTCGCAGTGGAGCCGGGCGAGCCGATCACGCACCACCGGATCGTCGACGCCGACGCCGGGTTCGACCGACTCCCGCACGAGGTCGAGGAGCGCCTGGGCCGATGGCCCCTCTCCCCACAGTGAGCCGGCGGAAGACAGCGACACCCGCTCGTTGGCGAGCGTGACCTTGGCGAGCCGCCACCCGTCGCCCTCCTCGCCGACGCGCAGCGACACCGGAAGGCGCATGTCGTCGAAGAACACTTGGTTGAACGAATGCGCGGTCGTCATGTCGACGATGGGGCTCATCGACAACCCCGGCGTGTCCATCGGGCAGATGA
>DATMDV010000265.1:0-5548 GCA_035557475.1 Ilumatobacteraceae bacterium | reverse complement strand
GGCGAGCTGGTCGGTGGGATGGTGGACCGATACCGACAGCACGACGCGGTCGACCGTCATCGATCGCACCGTGACGGCGGAGCCATCGCGCGGCGGATCGTCGGGCACGAACGCCTCGACGACGAAGCGGCCGCCGGGCGTCAGGCGATCGGCGGCCGCCGCGAAGCAACCGGCCTGCCGATCCGCATCGGCCAGGTTGAACAGGGTGTTGTAGGCGACGAAGATCAGCTCGAAGGGGCCGTCTGGCATCGCGTCGACCATGTCGCCGACGTGCACGTCGACCAGTTCGGCGCCCGGTTTGGTGCGCATCACGTCGAGCATCGCCGCGCTCGCATCGATCCCCGACACGGCGATGGCGCGGGCGACGCCGGCGTTGGCGAGCGGGATCGCCAGCCGTCCCGTCCCGACCCCGAGCTCGAGCACAGGACCGTTCCCGGCGAGCTCGAGCAGCGCACTGACAGCCATGTCGACGTCGGACAGGCCGCGGTACCAGTCGTCGTACGCGTCGGCGAATCGATCGCCGTACGAGGATGGTCCGTACCCCTGCACCTTCAATGCAAGGTACCGGATGGCGATGCAAGGTACCGGATGGCAATGCAAGGTACCGGATGGCGCTGCAAGGACCGGATGGCAGGATGCGCCGTGCCGGGCGCCGGATCGGCGCCGCTCGGTAGCGTAGGGGCGTGCCGGCGCCGACCTATCTCGACCATGCCGCGACGACGCCGATGCGGGCCCAGGCGATCGCCGCGATGCTGCCGTTCTTCGACGAACGGTTCGCCAACCCCAGCGGATCGCACCGTTTCGCCCGCGACGCCCGCCGCGCCGTCGACGAAGCCCGCGACCGCGTCGCCGCCGCGCTCGGTGTGCTGCCCGGTGAGGTCGTCTTCACCGGGTGCGGCACCGAGAGCGACAACGCGGCAATCGTCGGCGCACTCGCCAACGGCGGCACCGCGGTGTGCACGGCCGCCGAGCACCACGCCGTCCTCCACGTGGTCGAGCATCTCGACGGCCGTCTCGTGGGTGTCGACGGTTGGGGACGGGTCGACCTCGACGATCTCGCGGCCGCGCTCGGACCCGACGTCGCGATCGTCAGCGTGATGGCGGTCAACAACGAGGTCGGCACGATCAACGATCTCGCCGCGGTCTCCCGGCTCGTCCGCGAGCGCGCGCCGCTGGCGTTGCTGCACACCGACGCCGTGCAGGCCGCGTGCTGGCTCGATCTGCGGGCGATCACCCCGCTCGTCGACCTGATGTCGCTGAGCGCCCACAAGTTCGGTGGGCCCAAGGGTGTCGGCGTGCTCACCGTTCGCGACGGCGCCCGTCTCGCACCACTCATCATGGGCGGCGGTCAGGAGCGTGAACGGCGCAGCGGGACGCACAACGTCGCCGGGATCGTGGCCCTCGCCGAGGCGTTGTGCATCACCGATGCCGATCGCGATCGTGAGAACGAGCGGCTGGGCGCGCTACGCGACCGGCTCGTCGACGGCATCACGTCGCAGCTCGACGGGGTGCTCGAAACCGTGCCACGCGAGCTGAAGATCGCCGGTTCGGCGCACGTGTGCTTCTCGGGCGTCGAGAGCGAGGCCCTGCTCTACCTGCTCGACGAGGCCGAGGTGTGCGCGTCGGCGGCGTCTTCGTGCGCGAGCGGCGCGATGGAGCAGTCGCACGTCCTGACGGCGATGGGCGTCGACGCCGAGTGGGCACAGGGTGCGCTGCGCATGAGCCTCGGCCATACCAGCAGCCGAGCCGACATCGACCGGGCCGTCGACGTGCTCGTCGACGCCGTCACCACGTTGCGGCGAGCCCAGGTACGTCGCAGGGGAGTCGGCTCGACGTGAAGGTGATGCTTGCCATGAGCGGAGGTGTCGACTCGTCCGTCGCGGGCGCGCGCTTGCTCGAGGCCGGCCACACGGTGGTCGGCGTCACGATGCGGCTGTGGGGCGGCGAGAGCGATACCGGGTGCTGCAGCGTCGCCGACGTCGACGACGCCCGCCGGGTTGCCCAACAGCTCGACATCGATCACGTCGTGTTCAACTTCGGCGACGACTTCAACGAGCACGTCGTGGCCCCGTACGTGTCGGCGCACGTCACCGGCCGCACACCGAATCCGTGCATCGAGTGCAACCGCCACGTCAAGTTCGCCCGGCTCGCCGAGCGGGCCGATGTTCTCGGCTTCGACGCGGTCGCGACCGGCCACCACGCCCGGATCGGCCGGACGGCAGACGGCCGCTACACACTCGAGCGCGGCATCGACCGGGCGAAGGACCAGAGCTACGTCGTCCACATGCTCGGCCAACACGATCTCGCCACGACCATGTTCCCGATCGGTGAGATCACCAAGGACGAGGTGCGCCGGATCGCCGCCGGTCTCGGCCTGCGGACGGCGGCCAAGCCCGACAGCCAGGACGTCTGTTTCGTCACGTCGACCGGCGGACGCGAGGAGTTCCTCGGACGCCGGATCCCGTTCCGGCGCGCCGACGTCGTCGACACGTCGGGCCGGCCGGTCGGAACGATCGATGCGCTCGAGTTGGTCACCGTCGGCCAACGTCGCCGGCTCGGCCTCCCCGGTGGCGGCCCGAAGCGCTACGTCGTCGGCGTCGATCACGCCGCGGCGATCGTGACGATCGGCTCGGCCGCCGATCTCGTCGACCCCGGTCTGCACGTCACCGACGTCACGTGGGTCGACGCGCCGCACGACGGTGCCGTGCTGGTCCAGTGCAGCGCCCACGGCACCCCGCAGCCGGCGACGATCGTGCCCGCCGGCAACGGGATCGACGTCACCTGGAACGAGCCGCAGCGTCGCGTCGCCCCAGGTCAGAGCGTGGTTTTCTACGACTCGTCCGATCAGGCGGTGTACGGCGGCGGGCTCGCCGGCTGACGATCGGGAGAGAGTCAGCCGACCGGTAGGTGGCGCTTGCCGGCGGCGAGCAGCGCTCGCCCGGGGCGCGTCGGGCTGGTGAGGAACGCCGTGAGGTGAATTGCGCGTCCCCGCGGCTGCTGCCGGGTCGGTGCGAGGTGTGCGGTCACCGCGCTCGCGGTGCCGACCTCGATGGCGTTGCCGGTGGCCGGACCGGTGAGATCGGCGGCCTCGGTATCGGCTGGTGCGAGGCGGATCCGGGCGACCTCCGACCGGCGGAGCATGAGCGTCTCGCCGAGCACGACCGGATCGTGGAGCGCCAGCCCGGCCGGTACCAGCACGAGCCATCGGCGGGACAGCTGGTGCCAGCGGCGGGGGAGCGTCGCCATGGCGACGATCGCGAGCGCGGTCACGAACCCGCCGGGGACCCAGGCCTTGGCCGCGAGCAGGAGCGGCCCGGTCATCACTGCACCGGCCCACACGACCCAGGCGAGCACGGCGGCGATCGCGAATCCGAACGGCGGACGCAGCGGGAGACGTTCCTCGTCGCCATACGCCGACGCCTGCACGAACAGCTTGCCGACCTCACCCGACATCGCGACCAACGTCGCCAGTGTGCCGACGACGATCGTCTCGACGCCGTCCGCGGTGTCACCGCCTCCCACGAGCGTGGCGAGTCCGGCGAGCGGTGCCAACGGAACGATCACGCGCACGGCCGTCAACGACACCGTCGCCGGGATTGCCATCGCGACAACCCCGGCGATCCACGCGACCACGCTGCCAACGGTTGCGACCCAGTCGACGGCGTCGCTGCGTCCGCCGACCGCCGACGACACCGCCGGCCAGCCGACGGCCGCGACGGCGATCCATGTGATGCGCAGCATCCACGGGAGCCACGCGACGGAGAGCAACCACGACCACCAGACGCTGCGCTCACCGTCGGTCTCCGCCGGTCGATGTGGCATCGCACCAGGATGCCGTATCGACTGGGGGCGGGCGCGTTCCCGGGCCGGAGTCGTGCCGGGCGCACGCGTCGTGCCACGATGACGCGCGGCGCCGACCCGGCGCTGACAGAGCGGGTCCGCACGGACCACACGAATGCGCGCGAACGACGTGCGTGAGACGCGCGGGCAACCCGCGAGAGAGGACCAAGGGGTGGAGGTGCCGCACACCGAGACGCGGCTGGCGGGATTGGCTTCGCCGTTCGATGGGCTCCTCGCCGGTGCGGCCACGGGCGTCGGCAGCCTTCCCCATCGCGACGCGCGTGCGGCCGCCGAGTTCTCGCTGCGCGAGAACGAGCTGGTCATGATCCCCAGCCTGCCCCGACGGTCGCCCGCCGAGTCGCTGATCGCCCAGGCCGTCGTCGGCACGCCCGGCGTCACGCTCGGCCAGTACGGCGCGATCGCGGTCGACCTCGATCGTCTCGATCCGGAGGCGCCGGTCGTCACCGATCTGGCGGCCGACGGGTTCGGTGGCTTCCGGGCCTTCCTCGACCATGCCAGCGTCTCCGGGATCGCCGGTACGACGGTCAAGTGGTCGTTCGTCGGTCCGGTCACGCTGGGCGTGGCGTTGATCAGGGCGGGTGCGCCGTCGGAGATCGCATTCGACGTCGCCGTGCGCTCGGTTCGCTCGCATGTCGCCGCGCTCGGACGGGCGGTCGCCGACGCGCTGCCCGGCTCACCGCAACTCGTCGTGCTCGACGAGCCGGCGATGGCCGATCTGATGGCCCCCGACTTCGCCCTCCCGCCCGACGCCGCGGTCGATCTGTTGTCGACGGCGATGGCCGCCGCTGAACCGCTCGGCGCGGTCGGGGTCCACTGCTGCGCGCCGGCCGACTGGGCATCGTTGCTGGCCGCGGGACCGCGTGTGTTGTCGATGCCGGCGACGCGCGAGCTCGCCTCGATCGGTGGCTACCTCCAGCGCTTCCTCGAGGACGGCGGCTGGATCGCGTGGGGCGCGGTCGCGGTCGACGGCCCGATCGGCGTCACCGGTGGTCGGGCGTGGCATCAGCTCAGCAAGCTGTGGTGCGAGTTCGTGCGATCCGGGGTCGATCCGGTGCTGATCCGGCGCCAGAGCATGATCACGCCGCACTGCGGGCTCGGCGTCCACAGCGTGAGTGTCGCCGAGCGGGTGTACCAGATGGTGCGCGACATCGCCCGCCGCGTCCGCGACCAGTCGACCGCAGCGCGATTCGTCCTCGGCGCTTAGCCTGATCGGCCGATGAGCGAGCGAGACACCAACACGGACGCCGCCGAACGCATCTCCGAGCTCCGGGCCCAGGTCGCCTACCACAACCAGCGGTACCACGAGCTCGACGCGCCCGAGATCAGTGACGGCGACTACGACGCGCTGGCCCGCGAGCTGCGGCAGCTGGAGGCGGAGAACCCCGACCTGGCCGTCGACGAGTCGCCGGCCAACGCCGTCGGCGGCGCGCCGAGCGTGCTGTTCGCGCCAGTCGTCCACGCCGTCCCGATGACGAGCCTCGACAACGCGATGTCGGCCGACGAGTTGCACGCCTGGGGCAACCGCGTCCGTCGCAGTCTTGATGACGCGCCGGCCAGGTTCGCGTGCGAGTTGAAGATCGACGGGCTGGCGATGAGCCTGCGGTACGAAAGCGGAAGGTTCGTCCAGGCCGCTACGCGAGGCGACGGGCGTGTCGGCGAAGACGTCACCGCCAACGTCGCCACGATC
>DATMDV010000264.1:0-12089 GCA_035557475.1 Ilumatobacteraceae bacterium | reverse complement strand
CCGATACCGACGGCGGTCCACAGCAGCGTCGAGAACGCGAAGCCGAAGACCGGGATCGACTCGGACGAATCGGCGCCGATCGAACCCGCCTTCATCGACACGTCGCCGACGCGGGCGACGGCTGCGACGAGCTCGGTGGCGACGGCGGCGGCGACGCCGGCGAGGGCGCCGACTCGCAGGAGCGGGAGGCGTGTCCGTGTGGTGGTGGTGGTGGATGGGGTGTCGATGGTGGCGGTTGCGGTGGTGACGTTCATGCTGTGCTCGCTTTCTCTCGGTGCGAGCCCGCGGTGGGCTTGCCTACTCAGACGACGAATCGCCTGCGAAGTAATCGACACCAACGCAGAAATTTTTCGCCGACTTGTTTGGCGGAACCGGTCACCTGGTCGATCGACGCACTTGTTCGGGGCCGAACGAAGGTCCGGCAGTACGCTGACGGCATGGCGAGCAAGCCGCGCATCGCGATGACGACGTGGCGCCGGACGATGTCGACGTTCCTCGACGAGCGCACCGACCTGTACACGCTGGGAGCCGAGTACCCGCAGTCGGTCATCGACGCTGGTGGGTTGCCGGTCCTGCTCCCGCACCACGATCCGGCCGACGCGACGCGGGTGCTCGAGGGCTTCGACGGCTTGATCCTCGTCGGCGGCGACGACGTCGATCCGGCGGTGTACGGCGAGCCCGATCTGGGTGTCAACAAAGGGGTGTCGGCGAGCGCCGACTCGAGCGACCAGGCCTTCGCCAGGGCGGCACTCGAGCTCGACATCCCGCTGTTCGCCATCTGCCGCGGCTGCCAGGTGCTCAACGTCGCGATGGGCGGCACGCTCCACCAGGAGATGACCGTGCCCGACACTGCACACCCGCCGATCAGCGACGTGCCCGCCGAGGTGATGGGGCTGCGCCACCCGATCGTGGTCGACGCCGACAGCCGTCTCGCCAAGGCGTACGGCTGGCCCAAAGTCGAACGCATCGAGCGCATCGTGAACTCGATCCACCACCAGGCGATCGATCGGCTGGCGCCGGGCTACCGCGCTGTCGCCTGGGCGCCCGACGGCATGATCGAGGCGATCGAGCCCGACGACCGGTCGCGCCGGGTGCTCGCCGTGCAGTGGCATCCGGAGAAGATCAACGGCGAGGGCGACCACGTGCTGTTCGACCACTTCGTCCACGAGATGATCCGTTGAGTGACTCGGCCTCCGCCGACCGGGCCGATCGCCGCGCGCTCGTCGCCGCTGCCGCCGAGCTCGGCGCCGTGTTCGCCAAGCGCGCCGAACGGCACGACCGCGAGGCGAGCTTCCCGTACGAGGATTTCGCCGACCTGCGCGAAGCCGGGTTCCTCGCCCTGTGCATCCCGCACGAGTGGGGTGGGCTCGGGGCGAGCTTCGCCGACTACTGCCGGGTGGCCAACGAGCTCGGTCGTCACGCACCCGCGACTGCGCTCGCCTACAACATGCACTGCGTCACCATGCTGCTCGCGGGTCAGATCGCCGACGACCTGACCTGGACCGCCGAGGAGCGCGCCGCGCTCGACGACCGGCGGCGGTTGTTGTACGAGGGCGTCGTCGAGGGCGGGACGCTCCACTCCCAGCCGTTCAGCGAGGGCAACGCACCGGGCGCGACCGAGGGCATCGCGACCCTGGCCGAACCGGTCGACGGCGGCTATCTGGTCACGGGGCGCAAGATCTTCGCCTCGCTGTCGGAGGCGGCGAACATCCACAACATCGTCGCCAGGGTGCCCGGCGACGAGCGCGTCAGGTTCCTCGGTGTCCCCGCTTCCTCCGACGGGCTGAGCATCGTGGGGGAGTGGGACCCGCTCGGCATGCGGGCGACGCTGAGCCGCACGTTGGAGTTCGACCGGGTCTTCGTCCCCGCCGAGCACGAATGGCTGCCACCGGGCGGCTTCGATCAGGCCGCCACGCGCTGGCCGCATTTCTTCATGACGTTGTCGTTCACGTACCTCGGGTTGCAGCGGGGGGTGCTCGACGAGACGCAGTCGTACCTCCTGCGTTCGGGCCGCGCGGGCCATCGGATCAAGCGCCAGGGATGGGCCGAGCTGCAGCTCCGATACGAGCAGGCCCGCGCCGTGCAACATGCGGCCGCCGACGAGGCGGGCGTCGATCCCTCGCCGGAGCACCTTCGACGGGCGTGGGCTGCGATCGTCACCGTCATGGACGGCGCGGCCGAGATGGCGTCGTTGGCGCTGCGCGTCGCCGGCGGCCGAGCGCTGTTGAAACCCGAGCCGCTCGAACGCCTCTACCGCGACGCGCGGTGCGGCGCCACGATGCTGCCGTGGAGCGTCGAGGTGTGCCTCGATCGGCTCGGCGGGTTCGGGCTCGTCGAGGAAGGACCGCCCGCATGATGCCCGACATGCGCCTCGTGGCGACGTTCGCGGAGCAGTTCGCGGCGTGTGCCGTGACGCCCGGCGAGGTTGCGGTCGTGCTGTGCGAGCGCGCCAGCCGGCGGGAGCTCGTCGACGCGTCGGTCGCGGCGCTGACGCAGCTCGGCGCCCACCCCGCAGTGGTCGAGGTCCCCACGCCGACCGCCAGCACGCCCGTGCCGGTGCGATCGACGGGTGCCTCGCACGCGATCGCCGGCCACCGCGCCGCGATCGCGGCATGTGCGAGCGCCGGGTTCGTCGTCGACTGCACGGTCGAAGGGCTGCTCCATGCGCCCGAGTTGGGGGCGATCCTCGCCGACGGCGCGCGGGTGTTGATGATCTCGAACGAGCACCCTGAGGTGTTCGAGCGGGTCGCATCCGACAAGGGGCTCGCCGACCGGGTGCGGATCCACCTCGCCCGGTTGCGGGCGGCGCGCACGATGCGTGTCACGTCACCCGCTGGCACCGACCTCACCGTCGTGCTCGCCGGCGCGACGTGTGCCGGGTCCGACGGCACCGTCACCGAACGTGGCGACATCGCCCACTGGCCGGGCGGTCTCGTGCTCGCGTTCCCCGCCGCCGGGTCGGTGAATGGCACCCTCGTGCTCGCCCCTGGCGACGTCAACCTGACGTTCAAGGAATACATCCGCACGCCGATCCGCTGCACAGTCGTCGCCGACCGCATCGAGTCGATCGAGGGCGACGGGCTCGACGCCGAGCTGTTCGAGTCGTACCTCGCGGCGTGGGGCGAGGCCGACGCCTACGCCGTGAGCCACGTCGGATGGGGCCTCAACGAGGCATGCCGGTGGGAGTCGCTGGCGATGTACGACAAGGCCGACACGAACGGCACGGAGCTGCGGGCGTTCGCCGGGAACTTCCTCTACTCGACCGGCGCCAACGAGGTCGCCGGCCGCTTCGCCGTCGGCCATTTCGATCTCCCGATGCGCCACTGCACCATCACTCTCGACGGCGACCCAGTCGTCACCGACGGCGCCGTCCACCCCATCTGACCAACCCCCTGCCCCAACCCCCGGTTCTGTCTGCTTCAGACGGCCCAGGGCCGAATCTGAAGCAGACAGAACGGATGGGGGAAGGTTGATATACCGTGCGGCGGATGGGCAATCGGCGTGTGCGGACGTTGTGGTGCGATCTGAACGGACTGTCGCACGGGAGGTACATCCCGGAGCACCGGATCGACGAGCACACCCACCACGCCATCACCACGCTGGTGATGGGAATCGACGGTGCGATCCAGCCGGTCGAGGGATACAGCGGCGACGTCGGGTATCCCGACATGAACGCGACCGCGATCGCGGCGACCCGCCGGCCGGGCTGGGAGCCCGACACCGACGTCGCCGTCGCATCGCTCTCGTTCGGTGACGAACCCGTCCCGATCTGCCCGCGCAATGCGCTCGTCCGCGCCGTCGACGCCTGGCGGGCGATCGGGTTCGAGCCGCACCTCGGCTACGAGCTCGAGTTCTACGTGTTCACCGCCGACGCCGACGCGCCGGGCGGGTGGCGACCGGCCGGCGGCCCGGCCCACCGCGTCTACGGCACCGGCCCGTTCAGCGATCCGACCGGTTTGCTGATCACGTACTACGACCTCGTCGAGGCGATGGACCTCGGGCTCGAGGGCGTGATGGCCGAGTTCAGCCCCGGTCAGATGGAGATCAACCTGCGCTACGGCCCCGCCCTCGACGCGACCGACCGCGCGTTCGTGTGCCGTGAGATGGTCCGCGAGGTCGCCGCCGGACGCGGCTACCGGGCGAGCTTCATGGGGCGGCCGGACGCGACGATCGTCGGCAGCGGCCTCCACGTGAATCTGTCGGTGACGCCCTCCGGCGGTGGTCCGAATGCGTACTTCGACACGTCGGATCCACACGGGCTGAGCGACCTCGCCAGGCACAGCATCGCCGGCCTGATCGAGCACCACGATGCGATCGCCGGTTGGTCGGCACCCCTGGTCAACAGCTACAAGCGCCTCCAACCAGGGCTGATCGCCGGGTACTGGGCGAACTGGGGCCTCGACAACCGGAGCAGCACCTATCGCGTGCCGGGCGAACGAGGTGGGGCGACCCGGATCGAGAACCGGATGCCGTGCGGTACCGGCAACCCGTACCTCGCCGGGGCGGCGATGCTCAACGCCGCCCTCCTCGGCGTCGCGGGCGAGCTCGCCTGCCCGGAACCGCAGGCGGGCGACGGCGACAGCGAGCCGAACACCGACCGGCACACACCACACACGCTCGCCGAGGCGCTCGACGCCCTCGAGGCCGACACGGCGATGGCCGAGGCGATGGGATCCGAGGTGGTGCGGGCCCACCTCGCGCTGCGCCGTTACGAGCTCGGTCGCTGGGAAGCCGCCGGCGAGGAGTGGGACCCCGAGTCGATCGCGGCCTGGGAGCTCGACTCCTACCTGCCCTACTACTGAACTCGTGAAGTTTCGGCGTCCCGACGACGCCGAAACTTCACGAGATCGCAGGTTGGGGTCAGGCGTGGGTGCCGAGGTAGGCGGCGGCGACGGCGGGGCTGCGGCGCACTTCGTCGGGCGTGCCCTCGGCGATCACCACGCCCTCGGAGAGCACTACGACGTGGTCGCTGATCCGGGTGATGAACGCCAGGTCGTGATCGATCACGAGCACGCCCGCGCCGACCGACGCCGCGGTCGTGCGCACCTGGGCGACCATCGCCGCGCTCTCGTCGTCGCTCATGCCCGACGTCGGTTCGTCGAGCAGCAGGAACTCCGGCGACAGCGCCGCGGCGCGGGCGAGCTCGAGCCGCCGCTGGTTGCCGTAGTCGAGCGTGCGTGCCTGGCGGTCGGCCCACTCGGTGAGGCCGGCCGCGGCGATGAGACCGTCGACGTCGACCGGTGGCTCGTCGCGGCGGTAGCGGCCGGCAGCGAGCGCGGCGATCGTCACGTTCTCTCGCACCGAGAGGTTCGCGAACAGGCGCAGGTTCTGGAACGTGCGGGCGAGTCCGGCCCGGGCGACCTCGTGCGGTCGGCTCCGCGACAGATCGTGCTCACCGAGGCGCACGACACCCGACTGCGACTCGACGAGACCGGTGACGACGTTGAACAACGTCGTCTTGCCGGCACCGTTCGGGCCGATCAGGCCGATCACCTCGCCCGGCTGCACCCGCAGCCCAGCGCCGTCGAGTGCGGTGAAACCGCCGAACCGCACCTCGACGTCCTCGGCGACGAGCGCCGCCGACCGGGCCGGAGCGGCGCGCTCGGCAGCCGGCCGCGGTCGTCGGGTGGCCCGACGCAGCCAGCCGGCGAGGTCGACGTCGCCGAGCAGCCCGCCGGGACGAACGAGCATCACGAGCAGCAGTGCGCCGCCGAGGAACAGATCGGGGAAGCGCTCGATGTCGAGGCGCTGCGGATCGCCGAGCTGACGGAACGTCTCGTTGCCGACGGTGATGATCGCCGTGCCGACGACTGCCCCGGTGACGGTTCGCATGCCACCGACGACCAGCATCGCGAGCACCAACACGGCCGCATCGAGCGTGTACTGGCGGGGGTTCGTGCTGCCGATCGTCTGCACGCGGAGCGACCCAGCCAGCCCGATCACCACGATGCTCACCGTCCACGCGGTCAGCCGGGCACCGAACATCCCGATGCCGAGCGATGGTGCGGCGATCTCGTCCTCGCGGGTCGCAACCGCGAATCGGCCGGCCCGTGTCTCACCGAACCAGTTGGCGACGAACATCGCCAGCGCCGCGGCGAGCCACAACCAGACCGTGCCTCGCAGGATCGGCACGCCGGAGAGCCCGCCGGCGCCCTTCGTGAGCTCCTGCCAGTTCTTCACCACCTGGTCGACCACGAACAGCACGGCGAGCGTGATCATCGCCGCCGCCAGCCCTCCCGTACGCGCCACGGCGATGCCGACGACCGCTCCGAGGGCGAGCGCCACGAGCACCCCGATGAGCGTCGCCGCCAGCGGGCCGAAGTGGACGTCGCCCAGCCCGAACGGCAGATCGGGGAGCTGCTGGGCCTTGGTGGCCACCGGGATCGCGCAGATCGCGACCGCGTACGCGGCGACCTGCGCGAACGCGAGGTGTCCGAACGAGAGGATGCCGGTGTTGCCCATGAACACCTGGAGGCCGAGCACCAGCATCAAGTTGACGAGCAGCTCCTTGACGAGCAGCTCCCTGGCCGAGCCGCCGGTCGAGGTGTAGACGACGGCGGCCACGAACAGGGCGATCGACAGGATCGCCGTCGCCGCCGCCGAACGGGCGACCCGCAACCACCACGGATCGGTCATACCCGCTCCGCGGTGGCGACCTTGAACAGCCCGGACGGTCGGGCGATGAACAACAACGCGATCAGCCCGAACACGAACGCGTCGGTGAGACGCTGCGGCGTGCCGTCTGGCAGGTACGACCGCAAGAAGACCTCGGCGAGGCCGAGCGCCAGCCCGCCGACCACCGCCCCCGAGAAGCTGCCGAGGCCGCCGATGATCGCCGCCACGACGGCCTTCAGCAACCAGTCGGCGCCGAGTGTGGGCTCGGCGGTCGGGCTGCGCATCAGGATCAGCACGGCCGCGACACCGGCGAGGAACCCGGCGTAGGCGAAGGCACCGGAGATCACGCGGTTCGCCCGCACGCCCATCAGACGCGCCGCGTCGAAGTCCTCGGCCGCGCCTCGCACCGCGATGCCGAACAGCGTTCGCCTGAACACCAATGCCGTGAGCGTCAGCACGCCGATCGTGATGGCGATCGTCAGCAGGTCCATGATCTCGAACCGCACACTGCCGAGCTTCCACGTGTCGAACGCCCAACCGGGCCCCGGGAACGACTTCTTCTTGGGCGACACGAGGACCTGCCACAGCGCGTGCGACAACCGCTCGATCGCGAACGACGTGAGCAGCATCGTGAACGGGCTCGCGTTGCGAACCCATCGGAACGCGACGCGCTCGATCGCGATCGATGCGACGACTGACGACACGACGATGGCGACGATCAGCACCCACCAGTTGACGTCGCGCGTCGACAGGCCGTACGCCACGTAGGCGCCGACGGTGATGAGCTCTGCGTGGGCGAAGTTGACGAGATGCATCACGCCGAAGATCAGCGAGATGCCGAGTGCCAACAACGCGTACGTGCTGCCTCGCCCGAAGCCGTCGACGAGGTTCTGCAGCAGCGTCGTCACTCGCCGACCCCGACAAAAGCGGCGAAGAGATCGGCGCGCTCGGCGAGGTCAGCGCCGCGGCCTTCGGCGACGACCCGACCCGTGCGCAACACGTATCCACGATCGGCGAGTTGCAGGGCACGCCGGGCGTTCTGCTCGACCACGAGCACGGTGCGCCCCTGCTGGCGGAGCTCGACGAGGAGCTCGAAGATGGTGTCGACGAGCCCGGGTGCCAGACCGAGCGTCGGCTCGTCGAGCAAGAGCAGGCGAGGGTCGCTCATCAGCGCCCTGGCGACCGCCAACTGCTGCGCCTCGCCACCCGACAGATAGCCGGCCGACGTCGTCCACCGGTTGGCCAGGACGCCGAACAGCTCTCTCACCTCGTCGAGACGACGCCGGCGATCAGCCTTCGACGCCGTGATCCCGGCGAGCCGGAGGTTCTCCTCGACGGTCAGGTCGCGGAAGATCCGCCGCCGTTCGGGTACGAGTGCCAGACGGGCACGTACGAGCGCCGCGGGATCGCGTCCAGTGACGTCGTCGCCGTTCAGGCGCACGGTGCCCGACGCCGGACGCAGCAGGCCGGCGACCGTGTTCAGCAGCGTCGTCTTGCCGGCACCGTTCGGCCCGACGAGGGCGACGATCTCACCGGCGTCGACGCGGAGCGACACGGCGTGCAGGGCCGTGATCGCGCCGTAGCGCGTGGTGAGACCATCGACCTCGAGCACGCGTCACGGCTCGGGGATGTACGTCGGTCGCAGTGTCGTCTCGAGGGCGGGTTCGCCACCGGCCACGGTGAGGATCGCGACGTCCTTCTCGGGTACACCGTTCGTACCCGAGAAGGTGACCGAGCCCGTCGTGACCGGGAGATCGGTGATCTCGTTGATCGTGCTGATCAGCGTGGCGGGGTCGACCGAGCATGCGGTCTGCGCGGCATGGGTGAGGATCAGCACCGCGTCCGAGGCGAGGGCACCGAAGCTGATCGTCTCGATCTCGGCCCCCGCCGCGGCCGCGGCGTCGAGGAACGCCTGCACGTCGTTGTCGGCCGACGGGAACGTGTGGGCGGCGAAGAAGACCCCGTCGGCGACCTCGCCGGCGCTCCATACCACGGTGGCGTCGAACGCATCGGCCCCGATGACGGTGACGTCGCCGAGCCCGGCAGCATCCATCTGCTGGAGCAGCGTCGCGATCTGCGGCATCACCATTGCCGTGAACAGGGCCTGCGGCGCGGGGTCGAGCCCGGCCATCTCGTTGACCTGCGACGAGAAGTCCTCGTCGGCGAGGCTGAACGAGAAGTCCTGCACGAGTGTGCCGCCCGCCTGCTCGAACGTCTCGGCGAAGTAGGCGGGGTTGCCCGAGAAGTACACGTCGTCGGCCGACGAGAACGTCACGGCCGTCGTCAGGCCCTGGGCGATCGCGAACTCGGCCGCCGCGGCCGACTGCACCGGGTCGCTGAAGCTGGCGAGGAAGGCACCTCGCGCCGGATCCGCGAGTTGAGGGTCGGTCGATGCCATGTAGATGATCGGCGCCTGGCCGTCGACCGTGTCGAGCAGCGGGGTGCCGGTGTTCGCGAACGGTGGTCCGATGATCGCGTTGACGCCCTCGTCGAGCAGTTCCTGGGCGGCGCGCTGGGTGGCCGCCGGGTCGCCCTGGATGTCCTTCACGACGTACTCGACCGGCAGGCCGCCGACGCCGCCGGCGTCGTTGACGAGGTCGACCTGCACCTGAGCGGCTTCGGAGCCGGGCTGGTCGGAGAACGCCGCCAGCTCGCCGAGATCGGCGGCGAACCCGATCTTCAACGGCGTGTCGAGCGTGCAGTCGCCCGACGGCGCGGCCGTGCCGCTGGGCTCGGTGCCGGCCGGTTCGGTCACCGTCGGCTCACTGCCGGTCGAGGGCCCACTGGCAACCGGCTGGGTCGAGTCGGGCTCGCTCGCATCGTCGTCGTCGCCGCACGAGGCGGCCACCAATGCGATCGTCGCGAGCAGGAGCGGAGCGATCTTCTTCGTCATGTCTCCCCCATGTCTTTCGAAGCGTCCTGGAGCGTGCCGTACGGCAGCCACGCCCGCAACGACTGTAGCCCACTGGGAAATCGTTCGGGGGCAAACGATCTACGAACGGTCATGCGAGTGCGAGCTCGACCGGTAGGCGCTTGACGCCGGCGATGAAGTTGCTCCGCATGCGTTCGATCGGGCCCGTGATCCGGGCGTCGGCGAGCCGTGGCAGGAGCTCCTGGAACAGGATCTTGATCTCCATCCTCGCCAACTGGGCGCCGAGGCACAGATGCGGGCTCATCAGCCCGAACGCCACCTGAGGGTTGGGGCTGCGGTGGATGTCGAACACGAACGGGTCGGCGAACGCGGCATCGTCGTAGTCGGCGCTCACGAACCACATCACGACCTTGTCGCCGGCGCGGATCGGCCGCCCGCCGACCTCGGCGTCGCGGGTCGCCGTGCGCCGGAAGTGCATCGTCACCGTTCCCCAGCGAAGGATCTCCTCGACCGCGGAGTCGACCAGGCCGTCGTCGCCGCCGACGATCGCGCCGCGAAGCTCGTCGAGTTGGTCGGGACGCTCGATGAGGGCCTTGATGCCGGCGGTGATCGTGTACCGCGTGGTGTCGTTGCCGGCACCGACCAGGAGCACGAAGAAGTTCTTGAACTCGCGATCGGTCAAGCGATCGCCGTCGATGGTCGGCGCCAGAAGATCCGTGATCACGTCGTCGGTCGGGTTCGCGCGTCGGGCCGCAGCCTGGAGCTCGGCGTAGCGGTACAGGTCGAGGGCGGCCGGAGAACGGAACGGCACGGCCCTGAACTCGTCGGTATCGGTGAGGCCGACCGGGTGGTCGGTGAAGTCGGGGTCGAAGTTGCCGAGCAGCGCGTCGCCACGTTCGACCAACCAGGGTCCGTCGGTGTCGGGGACGCCCAGGAGGCGGCCGAGCATCCGCATCGGCAGTTGCTTGGCGACCGTCTCGACGAAGTCGAAGCGCGCGACTGCACGCTGCGGCATCGCTTCGTCGAGCACGGAGCGCGCCAGCAACCGGATCGCACCCTCGTAGGCGTACACCTCCCGCCGGCTGAACGGCTTGGACACGAGCCGGCGGTAGCGGGTGTGCTCGGGCGGGTCGTACTCGAGCATGTTGCGGCGGGCGAGGAAGTCGCCGGGGTCCATCTCCTCGAGCGTGACGCCCTGCGCCGACGAGAACGTCTCGACGTTGCGACTGACGTGGAGCAGATCGGCGTGTCGGGTGACGGCCCAGAACCCGTGACCGTCCGGCTCGTCCCACCAGCTCACGGGATCGTCGCGACGGAGTCGGAGGAACGTCGCGTGGGGGACGCCGGCGGTGTAGGTGTCGGGGTCGACGATGTCGGCGTCGGCGGGGCCCAGGTCGAAGATCCCGTCGACGGGCGGTGGCGGCCCGGTCATCGGCGTGTCACCGACGGGCGTACTGGCATGCGCCAACCATACCGAATGTGCGACAACTCATTTGGTGCCAAACGATTCTCGGACGGACTCTATGCAGCCGCTGAGCTCGGCTCAGCGGAAGCGCGCGCTGGCACACTCACTTGCGAGCAACCGGCGAGCGGCGATGGGCTCTGCGTGGTGTATGTACCGACCGAGCGGCCGATCGTGACCGCCGCGATGACCGCCCCGCCAACGCAGAACGCGGCGACGACGAGCAGTCCGCGCTGGTAGGCGTCGACGAACCCGGCGCTCGACGTGTCGGCGGGCGCGCCGACCACGCCCGGCAACAGCGCGGTCGCCAGCAGGCCGGCGGTGCGGGCGACCGCGTTGTTGACGGCCGCACCGACACCGACATCGCGCTCGTCGGTGGCTGCCAGCACCGAAGCTGTCAGCGGCGGCACCATGAGTGAGAAGCCGACCCCGAGCACGATCGCGGCCGGCAGGATCTCGGTGGTGTAGTCGGCGCCGGCGCCGACCGGGGCCAGTAGCGCGAAGCCGAGTCCGAGCACGACAGAACCACTCGCGACGAGCCAACGCGGGCTGATGTGTTCTGACATGCGGCCGACGACCGGTGATCCGAGGATCATCACCACGTTGGCCGGCACGAGGGCCGCGCCGGCTGTCGACGGACTGAACCCGACGACCGTCTGGAACGCGACCGCGGTGAAGAAGAAGCCGCCGTTGATCGCGAAGTAGATCAGCGCCGTGGCCGCGTTGGCGCCCGAGAACTGCCACGATCCGAACAGCCGCATCGGCACCATCGGATCGTCACGATGCCGTTCGACGGGCACGAAGACGGCGATCGCGACCAACGCCAGACTTCCCGACAGGATGACGACCGGCTCGCTCCACCCCACGCGGAGGCCCTCCGTGAGCGCGACGACGGCGCCGCCGATCGCGACGACGCCGAGGATGCCGCCGATCGGATCGAACCGGCGGACCATGTCCGGCGAGGCGTCAGCCGAGGTGGTGATGGCCGAGGTGGTTGTGGCCGAGGTGGTGATGGCCGAGGCGGTAGTGGCCGAGGTGGTAGTGGCCGAGGTGGTAGTGGCCGAGGTGGTAGTGGAGGGCGCGTCGGGGACCAGCCGGGCGACGATCACCGCCGAGCCGACGACGAGCGGGATCGCCAGC
>DATMDV010000263.1:0-5609 GCA_035557475.1 Ilumatobacteraceae bacterium | reverse complement strand
CCGGCTGACGGTGTTCACCGGCGTCTCTGGCTCGGGGAAGAGCTCACTGGTGTTCGGCACGATCGCTGCCGAGTCGCAGCGGCTGATCAACGAGACCTACAGCGCCTTCGTGCAGGGGTTCATGCCGACGATGGCGCGGCCAGAGGTCGACGTGCTCGACGGGCTGACGACCGCGATCCTCGTCGACCAGGAGCGGATGGGCTCCGACCCCCGCTCCACGGTCGGCACCGCCACTGACGCCAACGCGATGCTGCGCATCCTCTTCAGTCGACTCGGCAAGCCGCACATCGGCTCGCCCCAGGCGTACTCGTTCAACGTCGCCTCGATGTCGGGGGCGGGGGCGGTCACCATCGAGCGCGGCGGCACTGCCGTGAAGGAGCGGCGCAGCTTCAGCATCATTGGCGGCATGTGCCCGCGCTGCGAAGGCCGGGGCTCGGTCAACGACTTCGACCTGTCGCAATTGTACGACGACAGCAAGTCGCTCAACGCGGGTGCGCTCACGATCCCGGGCTACAGCATGGACGGCTGGTACGGCCGCATCTTCCGCGGCTGCGGCTTCTTCGACCCCGACAAGCCGATCGGCAAGTTCACCAAGACAGAGCTGCACGACCTGCTCCACAAGGAGCCGACCAAGATCAAGGTCGAAGGCATCAACCTGACCTACGCGGGGCTGATTCCGCAGATCCAGAAGTCGTTCCTGTCCAAGGACGTCGAGGCGATGCAGCCGCACATCCGGGCGTTCGTGGAGCGGGTGGTGACGTTCACCACGTGTCCTGATTGCGGCGGCACGCGCCTCGCTGAGGCGGCCCGCTCCTCCAAGATCGAAGGGATCAACATCGCCGACGCGTGTGCGATGCAGATCAGCGATCTGGCCGAGTGGGTGTGCGGTCGGAAGGAGCCGTCCGTGGCGCCGCTGCTCGCCAAGCTGCAGCACACCCTCGAGTCGTTCGTGGAGATCGGGTTGGGCTACCTCAGCCTTGACCGGCCATCGGGCACGCTGTCGGGTGGCGAGTCACAGCGCACGAAGATGATCCGCCACCTCGGCTCCTCGCTCACGGACGTCACCTACGTGTTCGACGAGCCCACGATTGGTCTGCACCCGCACGACATCCAGCGGATGAACGAACTGCTGCTGCAGCTGCGGGACAAGGGCAACACGGTGCTGGTCGTCGAGCACAAGCCGGAGACGATCGCGATCGCCGACCACGTCGTCGACCTCGGCCCCGGCGCCGGCACTGCCGGTGGTGAAGTGGTCTTCGAGGGCACCGTCGACGGGCTACGGGCGAGCGACACCATCACCGGCCGGCACCTCGACGACCGGGCCGCGCTCAAGGAGACGGTGCGAACGCCCACCGGCACGCTGGAGGTGCGCGGTGCCAACGCCCACAACCTGCAGGCAGTCGATGTCGACATCCCGCTCGGCGTGCTGGTGGTGGTGACCGGTGTGGCCGGCTCGGGCAAGAGCTCGCTGATCCACGGCTCGGTGTCGGGACGCGACGGTGTGGTGGCGGTCGACCAGACCGCGATCCGTGGCTCGCGCCGCAGCAACCCGGCGACGTACACCGGACTGCTCGACCCGATCCGCAAGGCGTTCGCGAAGGCCAACGGCGTGAAGCCGGCGCTGTTCAGCTCCAACTCCGAGGGCGCCTGCCCCAACTGCAACGGCGCCGGCGTGATCTACACCGACCTCGGGATCATGCAGACGGTCGCCACCATGTGCGAGGTCTGCGAGGGGAGGCGGTTCGACGCGTCGGTGCTCGTGTACGAGTTCGGTGGCAAGGACATCAGCGAGGTGCTCGCGATGCCGGTGACCGAGGCCGAGAAGTTCTTCGGCGATGGCGGCGCGGCCACGCCGGCCGCGCACAAGATCCTCGACCGGCTCGCCGACGTCGGGCTCGGCTACGTCAGCCTCGGCCAGCCGCTCACGACGCTGTCGGGCGGCGAGCGGCAGCGGCTCAAGCTCGCCACCCAGATGGCCGAGAAGGGCGACGTCTACGTCCTCGACGAGCCGACCACCGGCCTTCACCTCGCCGACGTCGAGCAGCTGCTCGGCCTGCTCGACCGGCTCGTCGACGCCGGCAAGTCGGTCATCGTCATCGCCCACCATCAAGCGGTCATGGCGCACGCCGACTGGATCATCGACCTCGGTCCCGGCGCCGGCCACGACGGTGGGCGGATCGTCTTCGAGGGCACACCTGCCGACCTCGTCGCCGCCCGCTCGACGCTCACCGGCCAGCACCTCGCGGCCTACATCGGCACCTGACTGGCGACGGCCGACCCGTGCGCGAGTCGCGCCGCGAGTTCTCCCATACGAGTACGCAGTTGCGCCGGCTCGAGCACGCGGAAATCGACGTCGAGCAACGCCACGTGCAGCGCGAGATAGTCGAGGTTGTCGGCGCCAGTGGTGAGCAGCGTCGTGTGCTCGTCGATCGCCTCCAGCACACCGACGCTGGGTGGCACGAGCTCGGCGATGCGCTCGACCGGCGCGTCGAGCTCGATCCGTGCCTGGTGGCGATACGGCGCGGTGCTGATCGAGCACTGCACGAGCGCCACCGCATCGGGAGGATCAACGACAGCAACGCGGTGACCGGTGGTCGCCGCCGACTCGATGCGGTCGACGCGCCAGGTGCGCCATTCGGGCTTGCGGGTGTCGCGAGCGACCAGATACCACCGCCGGCCGATGCTGACCACCCGATGGGGGAGCAGACGACGTTCACTGCTGCGGCCGGCCCGGTCGCGGTATCGCACGGCGAGCTCGTCGGATGCCCGGCAGGCGGCACTGACCGTGCGCAGGATCGAGCTGTCGACGTCGTCGATCGGTGACGCGACGCGGATCACGGTCGAGGAGAGCTCGATGTCGCGACGCAGGTGCGGCGGCATCATCTGCTCGAGCTTGGCGATCGCTCGCTCGGCAGCATCGCCGACACTCTGCGCCGACGCCCGCACCAGAACGGCGAGCGCGAATGCTTCGTCGGTGTCGAGCATCAGCGGTGGCACCGCGCTGCCGCCCGACCCGAGCCGATAGCCGCCGGCGACCCCGGGTTCGGACTCGACCGGGTAGCCGAGCTGGCGCAGTCGTTCGACGTCGCGGCGCACCGTTCGCACGGTGACATCGAGCCGGGCGGCGAGCTCGGGGCCACTCCACATCGGTCGCGCCTGCAGTGCGGCCAGCACCGCCAACAGCCTCCCCGTGGTCTCGGACACGAGCACGATTCTCGCACGAATGAGGTCAAAAATGGTCCTCGTTGCTGGGTACCGTCGCCACATGGAAGCAACCATGACCGAGATCGACTGGAACCGCGAGCTCGTCGACCAGCTCGATTGGCACTGGAACCACCATCTGCGACCACGCCTCCAGACCCTGAGCGACCACGAGTACGTCTGGGAGCCGGTCGCCGGCTGCTGGAGCCTTCGTCCGCGCGAGCAAGCGGTGTCGCCGATGGCCGCCGGAGCCGGTGACGTGGTCGCCGACTTCGAGTACCCCGAACCCCAGCCGGCACCATTCACCACGATCGCCTGGCGGATGGGGCACATCTCCATCGGCGTGCTCGGCACGCGCGCCGCCAACCACTTCGGCGAGCCGGGCAGCGTCGAGTACGAGTCGACCGAGTGGCCACTCACCGCCGGCGGTGGGCTGGCCCTGCTCGACCGCCACTACGAGGCCTGGATCGAAGGCGTGCGCTCGCTCGGCGACGACGGCCTGCAGCGTCAGTGCGGTCCCGCCGAGGGCCCGTACGCCGAGTACCCGATGGCGGCGTTGGTGCTGCACATCTCGCGCGAGGTGATCCACCACGGCTCCGAGCTGTGCCTGATGCGCGACCTCTATCGAACAACCGCCGCCGGCAGCGAAGCGGCGGCCGAGACAGCGGGAGCCCGGTCATGAGCCGCGCTGTGCAGATCGTGATCGACTGCCATGACCCGCACGCGCTCAACCGCTTCTGGGCGGAGTTGATGGACTTCGAGACGGAGGATCACCACGATCAGGTCGAACAACTGCTCGCCGCCGGCCACGTTTCCGAGGACGAGACGATCACCGTCGACGGACGACGAGCGTTCAGGACGGCGGCGGCCTGCGGAGACGCCGCCGGCTCGGGACCGCGCCTGCTGTTCCAGCAGGTACCCGAGAGCAAGCAGGTGAAGAACCGTGTGCACCTCGACGTGCGCACGGGCGACGATCGCGAATCAGTGATCGCGCGGTGCCTCGAGCTCGGCGCCACCCGACTGTGGGACGGCGCCGAGGGACCCCACACGTGGGTCACGATGAGCGATCCGGAGGGCAACGAGTTCTGCGTCAGTTGATCGACACCTCGCGGCCTATGTCGTCGCCTGACCCGCGGCGTTTGGCCCAGCCAGGTCTGCATCTTTCCGAGGTCCTTGTCAGAGATGTAATCTCCGCCCCTGGTCACGACCACTTCGGTCGTGAATGGCGACGGAGGCCGCCTACGAGCCACGATCGCCGTCAATCTCCGAAGTTGCTCGGACGTCAAAGCGAGTGCGAAGCGCTCGACCGGCTCTTGGCCGACGCGCTCGCGGGCCGGAGTGGAGTCGTCGTCCTGCGGGGCGAGGCGGGCGTGGGCAAGAGCGCGTTGTTGGACTACCTGTCCGACCGCGTCACGAGCTGGCACGTCGAGGGGGCCGTGGGCGTCGAGTCGGAGATGGAGCTGGCGTATAGCGGGCTCCATCAGATCTGCGCGCCGATGTTGGATCGACTCGACCGCCTACCCGTTCCGCAGCGCGATGCGCTGGCGACGGTGTTCGGACTGAGCGCAAGCCCCGCGCCTGACCGCTTCCTCGTCGGCCTGGCCACGCTGACGCTGTTCGCCGAGGTCGCCGAGCAGCAGCCGCTCGTCTGCATCGTCGACGACGCGCAGTGGCTCGACCACGCCTCCGCCCAGGTTCTCGGTTTCGTCGCCCGCCGCCTGCACGCCGAACGGATCGCGATCGTGTGTGCGGCGCGCACGGACAGCGGTGACAACGTCCTCGCCGGACTCCCCGAGCTGTCCATCCAAGGACTCGGCGAAAGCGACGCCCGGGCCCTGCTGCTGGACCACGTGCACGGCCCGGTGGATGCGGCCGTACGCGATCAGATCGTCGCGGAGAGCCACGGCAACCCGCTGGCCCTGCTCGAGCTGCCGCGAACCTGGACCACCCCTGCCGAGCTCGCCGGCGGGTTCGGATTTCCCGGCAGCCAGCCGGTAGCCGGCAAGATCGAACAGAGCTACGCGCAGCGCCTCCTCCAACTCCCCGCTGACACCCGGCTACTCGTGGTCGCCGCCGCCGCCGAGCCCCTCGGCGACGCTGTGCTCCTCCGCCGTGCCGCCGAGTCCCTCGGTCTCGACATGACCGCCGCCCACCCGGCGGTGGAAGCCGGGTTGGTCAAGGTCGGGGCGCGCGTCGAGTTCGCGCATCCACTCGTCCGATCCACCGCCTACCGTTCGGCGACCGACGACGACCGTCACCGCGTGCACGGTGCCCTCGCTGCAGCGACCGACCCCGAGACCGACCCCGATCGACGCGCTTGGCACCGCGCCCGCGCCACGCCGGGACCGAGCGAGGAGGTCGCCGAGGAGCTCGAGCGTTCGGCGGGCCGGGCGCAGGCACGCGGCGGA
>DATMDV010000262.1:0-11032 GCA_035557475.1 Ilumatobacteraceae bacterium | reverse complement strand
CCCCACGAACGTGTCGATCCAGCCGTACCCGAACGTCGTGGCGATGCGCTCCGCCTTGCGCCAAGTGAGCAGCGCATCCACCAGCGGGTGATCACGCACAGCTTGAAGCCGCCACGCCCGCGTGTCGGGCACGTCGACCCCGGCACGCCACAGCATCGACTTCACTTGTGCCGCGTTGCGGAGGTCGACCGGTGCTCCACGCGGCGCGTGGCGCAGTACCTCGTCGTCGCGGCGCCGGCGCGCGGCGACCGCGTCGGCGTCGGTTCGCGGTCGCGGTCCCACGAACCCGGCGATGATCCGCTCCGCCTCATCGCGATCCATCGGCAACCCCCCGGCGGCGAGCTCCGCACACAGCAGTTCGGCAGCCGACTCCGCCCGAGCAGTGGCCACACCGTGGGATCGCTCGGCCGTCGAGAGATGGCCCTCCTGCAGAGTGGCGGCTTGCGCAGCCAGCCCTGCCCAGCGCGCCAGACGTTCCGGACGCTCAGCCCAGCCACCGTCGACCCAGTCGGGACGCAGATACCCGTCGGAACGCACGGGATGCTCCCGGTCGCCCATCTCCGGCTCAGCTTGCGTGAACAGATCGAGCGGACGGGACACCGGAATCGACTCGACAGGCAGCTCACGCAGAGTGGCCCACACCAACGCCGGATCAGCGCGCCACCCGCCAGCGAGCAGGCGGTGCACGACGGCGATGTCCCAACACGCACCGATCCGCAAGCCAGCGTCGACGAGCATCGTTGCGGTCTCGATCGACCACCACACCCATCGCGGGCGCAGGACCGTCTCGATGCGCGCAACTACGGCGGCAGGATCGTCGACGTCGACCGCGAGCTCGCTTCCGTCTGGACCCGCGATGCCAAGCCCAACCCCGCGTGCGATCGCCACGCCGACCCGCACGCCGCGGCCGACACCGACACGACGAAGCCACTCCACCGCGTCGCCATCGCGTTCCACGTCCAGCACCCTGCCACGCCACGCTGCCGTTCAGGGGCGCCGATAACAACGGTTGAGACACCCGTCGTGTGCCGTCCGGGATCGCCGGAGACCGGAGGGACAATTCGACCGCTGCGGGGCGGACACAATGCGTGATCCAAGTCAGCCCGGTCGTGGGACCTGAGCGGCGAGGTGAGCTGGGGCCTGGAGGCAGTAGGAGTCGGTCAGCAGCTCGGCGAGCTCGTCCCAGTCCGTGTTGTCGTCGAGGATCAGCCCGACGACGTTGCTGCCCCAGCCGGCCCGAAAGTAGGGCTCGCCCAGGTGCTCGAAGGCCAGCACTTCGTCGAGTTCTGCGCGAAACGTGACGCGAAAGCGCTGGTCCTCACCGCCGAAGACGTGGGCGACGGTGGCTTTGCCGACCTGCCAGCGCACGCCCACCCAGGCGCGCTCCTCGGCAAGCTTCGGGAACGTAGCGAGTGCTGCATGCAACCGCCGCAGCATCTCCTCGGGGACGTCAGGACGGGCAGCCACCGCGACAAGTGTGGCCCGCCCGTATGCGTCGGCTTGACGGCGGGGTCCTCGGCGCCAGACGATTTCATGCGCGCTTGCGGGCTTTGGTGATCTCTCGTACCGACCGGATCGTCCCGCTCGTGGCTGGTGCACTCTCGCTCACCGTGGCCCGCAGCCGGCTGGGCGACGTCGATGATGCCGGGGTGATCCTTGGCCTCGGCGATCGCGCGGTCTGCATCGACCGGTTCCCCGACTGCGGCTGCGACGCCTGCGACAACGGCTCGCACAACGTGCTCGACCACTTCGACGAACACATGGTTGTGATTGTGTCCGGCGCGTTTCGACGTCTGTGCGACGGCAATCGGACGATCACCGTCTTCGGCGAGCGTGAGTGGAACACGTCAGGTTCGTTCGACCGAGGCGACGTCGAGGCCATCATCGTCGATCCGCTCGGCTGGGATGAGTTGGCTGGTGCCTCCTGGCTGTAACCAACAGGCCCAACCGCAAGGCGACAGCGCCACCGCAGTGTCGCGTGTCGCCGGTCGAGGATCACGGTCGAGAGGTGTCTCTTAATTGCGTCCGGATATCCCACGGCGCCGCGCCCGAGAACGCCGGATCACCGACCATTGGAGTCGGGTAGGTTGTCGGGCGGAAGAGAGGTCAATATGGGTTATTCACTCGCGTGTGGCGATGTCATGCCCGGCTGCGCCGCGACGTTCAGCGCTGAGACGGAGGACGAGCTCTTGGCACAGGTTGGCCCGCATGCCGCCGACGCTCACGGCATCGCAGAAATCACCCCCGACGTGCTCGAGGCCGTGAAGGGCGCGATCAAGCAGGATTGACATCGGTTGTCGGATGGTTTCGCGCCACACCACATCGTCGCCCTGAGAGTGGTGATTGCGACGCGGCAGCTCGGCTGCCGGCGCCGGCGGAGCGTCCGATACTGACGCGTGACAATGACGGTCGGCGGAGTGGTGCCGAGGAGGTCGCGCGACTATGCGGCTGGGTCTCGGCCACCGGGCAGCGGGAGACGACCACGACCAGGTCTTGGTCCTGCTGCGCCAAGCCGGCCGAGACGGCGCCGCGATCGAATCCGACCTGCGCCGACTGTTGCCCTTGAAGGCCAAGGCGGAGTACGACTCGGACGACATCGCCCCTGCGGTCGCCGCGAAGGCGGCCGAACGAGCGCAGCGGTGCACGACCGTCTCGCGACGGGTTGCGAACGCGACCACCTGACTCGTTGCACACGGCTACAGCTACCCGGCGTCGGGCTTCCGGCTGGATGGGTGACGCCCGGTGCATCCACGTGTCGCCCAGTGTCACTTGGTGCCGGCTGGTCCTGAATGCCCGCGATGTAGGTGCCGACCACGGGGAGGAACTGGCTGTGCACCTGCTGTGCACCCGTAACCTCCAAGGCCCGGCGCGGCGGCGCCTTCATACGATCTACCAGGGCTTTCGCGGTGGGCGATGGGGGCCTCGATCCCCCGACTTCCACGGTGTGAACGTGGCGCTCTTCCAACTGAGCTAATCGCCCGGTGCGGGAAGCCGCAGGCTAGCAGCACGGTCGCGAGCCACACCCGGCCCCGCGTCGGCCGTGGGACGTCACAGCGCCGTGTCGACGCCGGTCAGCTGTCGATCTCGAAACAGACGTATGGCCCGCCTTGCTCGTTCCAACTCTCCTCGTTGGGGAAGACTGTGAAGACGTTGGTCGGGTCATCACGCCCACAGGCCTCCAAGGACTCGGTGATGAGTTCGTCATTGGATGGGTAGTCGCGGTCCTCGTCTGGATTGAGCTCGCCCCGCCGAATCACTTCGCCTTCGTGCGGCTCGTCGCAATCGACAACCTCGACCGTCGAGACCTCGACGATGCGGTCGGACTCGGGGTTGAAGTCGAAGTTCACGCAGTCACCCGACTCGAGGTCGAACACGGCGGTCTCGCCGTCGTCGAAGGCCCCGGACGCGGCGGCTGCGATGAACGCGCCACCGGCCAGTAGCCCGATGAGCCCCATGATCCATCCGGCGCGGGCGAGGCCGGAACCGGTCAGCGCTCCAGCGCTCCGTTTGATCTGACGGGCGGCGACGAGACCGAAGATCAGCGCCAGCAGCGACGGGATCACGATGAAGCACAGGACGAGCCCGATGATCCCGAGGATCATCGAGGCGAGCGCCATCCCCGATCGACTCGGCGCCGTATCTCCTCCCGCGGCCCATCCGGGCGGCGAGGGCGGCGGTGGCGACCCGACCGGTCCCGGCGTCGGTGCCGACGGGGGTCCGGGAACGTGCCCTGGCGGGGGCGGCGGCGTCGACGATGGGAACGAGGGCGGGGGCGGAGGTACTTCCACGCCGCGACGCTACCCAGTTCAGGGTGTCGGCTCCGGGATCACACAGACGATGCCGAGCCCCTGCCGATCGCGATGCGGTGCTGTGCCGGCCGGGCACGTGGCATCGAACCCCACGACCACGGCGACGACGAGGTCGCCGGCACCGGTGCAGTTCACCTCGCGAGCGTCGCCGTTCGACTCGATCGCCACGCACGAGCCGGGACCGACGACGCCGTCCGGTGGGCGGAGGGTGTCCGGCCCACGAAATGCCGCGCCGAGGATCACGACGGCAATCCCGACCGCGGCCATCACGCCCATCAGCTTCCACGGGATCCGTGCCGGCGGGCCAGGCGCGGGACGCGGCGCGGTCGCCGTGGGCGACGACACGAATGGCCCTTGGTTGGTCGGTGCCGCGCCGGAGTCGAGTTGGCGATCGTACGCAGCGCGACGCGACTTGTCGCCGAGTACCCGATACGCCTCGTTGATCTCCGACATCTCGGCCGCCGATGCATCGCCTCCTCGGTCGGGGTGATGCACGCGCGCCCGGTCGCGGTACGCGCTGTGGATCGTCGCCTCGTCAGCGTCGGCGGAGACCCCGAGAACGTCGTAGTGGGTGCGGATGTGCGCAGGCTACGACGGGTCGAGCTCGACCGTTCCGCCGGTCCGCCAGTACTCGCCGCCCGCACGATCGAGCAGGCCCTCATCGACGAGGTACCGACGCAGCGCGGCGGTGTCGGGATGCCGCTTGCCGAGGATCAAGTTGACCATCGTTTCGCTGTACCGGGTACCCGGCTCGAACTCCTGCGCCAGCCAGTCGAGCACGACGAGTCGCTTCTGGCGGCTGGTCGGGATCTGCGTCAGCCGGCCGTCGCGCACGAACGCCTCGAACACGCGACGCACGTCATCGGGGCGGTCGGCGTGCTCGTCGCTCGCCTGCCGCGACAGCGCTTCGCGGGCGGCGACCTTGAACGCCGCACCGACGACGTACAGCCCGCCTGCATCACCCTGCACGACGAGCCCGGCGCCGGCGAGCGTCGACAGCGCTTTGGCGGCGCGTGGTACCGGGAGACGGGCGAGCGTTGCGGCCGCGTCGAGCGTCGTGCCGCCGAGCTCGACCGCGGCGAACACGCGGCGACGGTCGTCGTCGGCCAGCAGCCCGGCGAGGCGCCCCGCATCGAGCGCCAGCACTGGTGTCGCGTCCTCGCTCAACGCTCAGTACCCGAGTTCGGTGTCGACCAGCCCGATCAGCTCGGCGCCCTGGGCGAAACGCCGAACGTTGGCGGTGACCCGCTCGGCGAGCAGCGGCCGGGCCATCTCGGGCGTGTTGCCGACGTGCGGCGTGATGATGCAGTTCGGCAGCGTCCACAGTGGATGGTCGGCCGGCAGTGGCTCGGGGTCGGTGACATCGAGCCCGGCGCCACCGATCACGCCGTCGCGCAGGGCCTCGACGAGATCGTCGGTCACGATGTGGCGGCCGCGCGCGACGTTGATCAACCAGGCGTGCCCCTCCATCAGCTTGAACTCGCCGTGGCCGATGATCCCCTCCGTCTCGGGCGTCAGCGACAGGGCCAGCACCACGAGGTCGGCCCCGGCGAGTGCGTCGGGGTAGCGGTCGGCTTCGAGGACGTCGTCGACGCCGTCCATGTCGCGGACGTTCTGCCGCACGACGGTGATGTGACAGTCGAACGGCTGGAGCAGTCGTACGAGCGACTCGGCGATCCCACCACCGCCGAGGATGCTGACCCGCCCACCGAGCAAGTTACGTCCGACCGGACGGGTCCACGTGCTGCTCCGTGCGTACTGTCCGACGCCGCGCAGTCCGCTGAGGCCGAGCGCGAGTGCGAGCTCGGCGACCGGCTCGGCGTAGACGCCTTTGCCACATGTCCAGACGTGCTCGTCGTCGATCAGGTGGACGAAGTTCTCGATCCCGGCGAACGGCAGCTGGACCCACTTGGCCCTGCCGGCGGTCGGCAGCGCGGCCTCGAGCGCCGCCGGATCGCGAGGGTCGGCCCAGATGACTCCGTCGGCCTCCGACAGCGGGACGAGGTGCCCTCCCCCGTCGGCGATCGCCTCGGCGAGCCAGTCGGGTGCCGTGTCTGGAGCGAGCGCGATTCGTGGCGCATCGGGACTGGACATGGTCCGCCGAAGGCTAGCCCGTACTGTGTCCCGTCGATGGTGAAGAAGCGAGCGACCCCTGCCGATGCCCGACTCGATCCGGTTGACCGGGCGATCATCGAACAACTCCAGCACGACGGCCGAATGCCCTTCACCAAGATCGGCGGGGCGGTCGGGTTGTCGGAGGCAGCCGCCCGCCAACGTGTGCAGCGCCTGCTCGACGCCGGTGTCATCCAAGTGGTGGCGGTGACCAACCCGTTGTCGCTCGGAAAGCGACGGATGGCGATGATCGGCGTGCGCGTGAGTGGGCCGGTCGAGGGATTGACGACCGAGATCGAGAGCATCGAAGGTGTCGAGTACCTGGTGGTCACGGCCGGGCAGTTCGACCTGTTGTGCGAGGTGCTCGTGGCCGACGACGGAGCGCTGCTCTCGATCACCAACCAGCTGCGGTCGATCCCCGGTGTCGTCAACACCGAGACCTTCGTCTACCTCGACCTGGTGAAGCAGAACTACGAGTGGGGCGCGCACTGAGGGCCTTCACCCACGTGAAGGCCCTCCATGCGCCCTTGAGGAGGTCTCGGTGCTGCCAGTCGGGTCTCAGACCGTGTGACCCTCGGTGCCCGGGCACAACACCTGCGGGTTGTAGTCCTGGTGGGCACCGGTGGGATTGGTCTTCCACGCCCACGCGTGCAGCTCGTAGAACGGCGGGATGCCATAGCGGTTCGGACTGTCGACGAAGTTGAACGTCTGACCGAACAGCTCGGGCGGCTCGGGGTTGGCGGCGTCCCAGGCGTCTTTGAAGACCACGTACTCGACGCCGATGAGCTCGAGGCTGCCATCCCGCTTGACCTCGTACATCAGCGCCTCCGGGGCGGCGGCGTCGATGGCCGGATCGCCGGCCAGGGCGCCATTGACGAAGTGGATCCCCATCGATCCAGTGAGTGGCTCGTGTACGCAGCCGAAGAACTGGACGTATCCGGCGTCGATCGCGCGCTCGACCTTGCGGAACTGGCGCGTTGCCGAGCGGACCTCGTCGAGTGCGTCGTCGTTGCCGCTGGCCATCGCCGACGGGATGACGACCGCGGCGGCGGCCACGGCCACAGCTGCGACACCGAAGCAGAGGATCGTCGAGCGGCGCATCTCAGCCCTCCGCCGTCATCGGGTTGATGACCTTGTGCACCTGGCGGACGTTGTCGACGGGGAACCCACCGCGCTTTCCGTGCTCGTGGAGCGTTTCCTCGTCGTCGGCGAGGTAGACGCACGTGATCGCGTCGTCGGTCACATAGCTCTGTACCCATTGCAGTCGAGGCGCCATCGTCGCGATGACCTCGACCGACTTCTGTGAGATGGCCTTGAGCTCGTCGCTGGAGAGCTGTCCGGCGCCCGGGATGGTTCTTTCGATGAGGTATCGGTTCATGCGGCGATCATGAGGCCCGTGACGTCGCCACACATGGGGCACCTGCCCCAATTCACCTACCTACCCGACGACGACATTTCATCCATCGCAGGCCGTGAGCAGGTGGTTCATCCGGGGACGATCTCGAGGCGCACCGCCGCCGCGGCGGCCTCGGTGCGCGACGACACGCCCAGCTTCACGAGGATGCTCGACACGTGGTGTTCTGCGGTCTTGCGGCTGATGTAGAGCGCAGCGGCGATCTGCGGATTGGTGAAACCGGCTGCAACGAGCCGGACGACCTCGAGCTCTCGATCGGTCAACCCCGTCGGATGACCCGCTTCGCCCGCGTTCCGGCCGCGCCTGGCCGCCACCCGGACGCCGCGCCGGCGCAGCTCGGCCGCCACGTTGTCAGCCGCGCGAGCCGCACCGAGCCGTTCGAACGTCGCCAACGCCTCGCGGAGCGACGCCGTGTCTCCTGCAGCCTCCAGGGCGCTCGCCGCTTCGTAGGGGGATCCCATCCGGCGGAAACCGACCGCTGCCCCGAGATGGTCGCCGGCGACCCAGTCGGCGAACGGCCCGGTGACGCCTTCGGGGAGCACAACGTCACGCCCGGCGCGCTGCAGCCACACCGCCAACTCACTCATCGCGCCGCTGTGACGACATTCGGTCGCGAGCTCGAACGTGCTCTCGAGCAACGCGACGTGCGATTCCAGATCACCGTCCAGCCAGCCCGCCTCGGCGCGGGCGACCGCCGACGGCCACAGCCGCTGGAGGTGCCCGATCGCGTCCGCGATCTCGAGCGCCTCGTCGAGCAGTGGCCACACGTCGTCGCTCCCGCGACGGGCGCGCAGCCAGCCCAGCGTGTTGAGCGCGACGAAACGGATGTAGGGCATGCTCGTCGAGCCGGAGACGGCATGCCTGGCGTGGGTCTCGGCCTCGTCCCATTGTCCCTGGTCGAAGCGGCAACGGGCCAGCCACGCCACCCCGTAGCGGCGGTTGGCCTCCAAGCTGTGCTCGCTCGCGACGGCGATCACGTCGATCAGCGCCGGCACGGCCAGGTCGTAGCGACGAAGCTCGCCGCACCCGGAGCCGATCTGGCTATACCCGTGCGAGATCAGCGACGGCAGCCGGTGTTGGCGGCCGAGCTCGATGGCCTGGTTGATCCGGGCGAGCCCCTCGAACCGTTGGTCCATCACGTCTGCGATGCCGGTCTCGATCAGCGCCCGGCCGAGCAGGATCGGATCCCCCAGCTCGGCGGCGAGCGAGATCGCACGCTCGCCCCACGCCACCGCGGTGTCACGATCGCGCGCGAGCATGTGCGACGACGCCAGGCGAGTGTAGGCAGCGGCGAGCTCGGGCCCGGGCGGGTGCGACTCGAGCAGTTCGATCGACCGGGCGATCGCCTCCATGCCTGCTGCGGTGCGACCGCTGCTCCCCAGGGCATTGGCGAGCACCGTGAGGGCGTCGGCCTCCTTGAGCTCGTCGCCCGCCGCTCGCCAGTGAGCGACCGCCTCGCTGGTCAGCCTGATGGCCTCCTCGGCGCGGTCGGACGCCACCAGCGAGAACGCCAGCCGTGTCTGCAGCGCCGCCACCTCGTCGGCTGAGAGTGCGTGCCGAACGGCAAGCGCCCGCTCGCCGTGGCGAACCGCCTCGCGGTGGGCCGCCCGCGCCGAGGCCTGGAGCGAGGCGTCCATCGAATAGCGGGCCGCAGCCGCCTCGTCGCCGCTCGCGTCGGCATGATGAGCGATCCGGGCGGGATCGGTGTCCGGACGCTGGGTGAGGGCGTCGACAACACGCCCATGGAGCTCGCGCCGCTGTCCCTCCCCCAGCTCGGTCTCGACGGCCAACCGCGCCACCTCGTGCCGGAACGCGAGCGTGCCCTCATCGGCGACCAACACGCCGCGCCGGACACAGAGGTCGAGGTCGCCGTACGACGGGTCGCACATCGCGTCGATGAGCCATCTCTCAGCCCGTCCGGGCACCACGGACACCGCGTCGACCAGGGCGCGGGCCGACGGGGTCAACCGTGAAGCCCGTGCGAGCACGGCGAGCCGGACCGTGGTGGGTACGTCTGTCCCTGGTTCGGCGAGCGCTTCCGTCACGTAGAACGGGTTGCCACCGGTGCGTTGGTACAGCTCTTCGGGCGATGCCCCCTCCGGCACCGCCAGGGTGCGCACCGCGTCGAGCGACAGGGGTCGCAACGCCAACCATGCCGAGCTCGCCGACGTGGCGAGGTCGCCCAGGACCACCCGCAGCGGATGGTCGACGGTGACCTCGTTCTCGCGGTACGTGACGACGAGCAACACGGGGAGGTCGACCGCGCGCCTGCCCAGCATCCCGAGCACCTCGGTGGTCGCCTCGTCGGCCCAGTGGGCGTCCTCGATGATCATCAGCGTGGGCCCCGACCCCCTGAGGTTGTCGACGACCCCACGCACGAGACCGTCGCGGTCTTCGCTGACCTCGATGCCGAGCGCCGCTGCGGCTTCCAGGAACGGTCCGAGCGCGCGTGGTGTGACGAGTGCGTCGCAGCGCCCGAAGCCGACGCGAACGGCGTCGCCCACCGTCGCCGCGAACGTGGTGACCAACGACGTCTTCCCGATGCCCGGCTCGCCGCCGACGAACACCACCCGGCCGTGACCGGCCTCCGTGTCCCCGAGCCACTCGCCCAGCCAGCTGAGCTCTTCGTCGCGCTCGAGGAGATGCACGGTGTCCTAACTGTCGAGGTTCGCCATCACGTGCTTGATGCGGGTGTAGTC
Organism: Ilumatobacteraceae bacterium; assembly: GCA_035557475.1. Lineage (GTDB taxonomy): Bacteria > Actinomycetota > Acidimicrobiia > Acidimicrobiales > Ilumatobacteraceae > JALOLG01. The sequence continues at coordinate 998 of DATMDV010000262.1, read as the reverse complement.
GTCGAGAGCGTAGGCGGACAGGTCCTTGCCGTAGCCCGATTTCTTGAAGCCGCCGTGCGGCATCTCGGCGACGATCGGGATGTGGGTGTTGATCCACACACAGCCGAAGTCGAGCCGCTTGGCCATCCGCATCGCGCGGCCGAAGTCCTTGGTCCACACGCTCGACGCGAGCCCGTACTCGACACCGTTCGCCCAGCGCACCGCTTCCTCCTCGTCGGAGAACTGCTGCACCGTGATGACGGGTCCGAAGATCTCGCGCTGGATCATCTCGTCGTCCTGGTGGAGGTCGGCGACGACGGTCGGCTCGAAGAAGTACCCGCTGTCGCCGATCCGTGAGCCACCGGCGGCGACGCGCGCGTGGGCGGGGACGCGCTCGAGGAAGCCGCTCACATGCGCGAGCTGGGTGGTGTTGTTGACGGGTCCGTACAGGATGTCGTCGTCGTCGGGCTTGCCGACCTTGGTGCCTGCCGCCTGCTCGGCGAGGGCCGCGACGATGTCGCCGTAGATGCCAGGGCTGGCGATCACGCGGGTCGCCGCGGTGCAGTCCTGGCCGGCGTTGAAGTACCCGGCGATCGAGATGCCCTCCGCCGCGGCCGCGATGTCGGCGTCGTCGAACACGACGACCGGCGCCTTGCCACCGAGCTCGAGATGAACCCTCTTGAGGCTCTTCGATGCGGCGCTCGCGACCTCCATGCCGGCCCGCACGGAGCCGGTGACCGACACCATCGCCGGGGTGTCGTGATCGACCATCCCGCGCCCGGTGTCGCGGTCGCCGCAGATGACGTTGAAGACGCCGGCGGGCAGGAACTCAGCGGCGATCTCGGCCAGTAGCGCGGTCGTCGCTGGCGTCGTGTCGCTCGGCTTCAGCACGACGGTGTTGCCGGCGGCGATCGCCGGGGCGAACTTCCAGACCGCCATCATCAGCGGGTAGTTCCACGGCGCCACCTGGGCGACGACGCCGATCGGCTCGCGCCGGACGAACGACGTGTGCCCAGCCA
>DATMDV010000261.1:0-2653 GCA_035557475.1 Ilumatobacteraceae bacterium | reverse complement strand
GCATGCGACCACGACCTGCCCGCGGGACTGCCCTCTCGTTCCTCGTCGCCGCGTGCTTGCTCGCGTCATGCGGTGACGACTCCGTCAACAGCCCGCCAGCGGCAGAGCCGCTCGGCTACACGGCTGACACGTCAACCCGAGACGCCGCACAGGACTCACTGGGAAAAGCGGAGCATCTTCTCGACCAGGCGGGAACGGCTCGATTCGACCTTTCGTACCCGGTAGGTCCGGAGAAGGCGAGCATCGAGGGCCGCTTTTCCTTGAGTGGTCTCGAGAGCGAGTTCGTCATGAAGGTGCCGGACGAGGTCGGCCCTGACGACTCGTCGCTCCGAACGGTCCTCAAACGAGCCGAAGCGTTCCAACTCGTGACGATCGACGGGAAGCCGCAAGACTGCTGGTTTCACCACACTCGCGCCACCGGCGAGGGCGCTGAAACTGCTGCGATTCCCCCTTTCGCCCTGATGCTCATCGAGCCAGAAGCCGTCGGCTTCCTCGACGGCGGCACGGAGTCCGAGATCGTGACCAACGTTCTTCTCGACGAGGCGACATCGGCGGTGTTTCCCAAGATCGTGAGTGCCCACGTCGATGAGATCCCTCGAGACGCATCCATCCCGGCACTCGTTCGACTCAAGGGCGACGAGTACGCGTCGTTGACCTTTCGGCTCGGGGACGTCCTCGGCGCACTCGAGGAAGCCGGGGTCGACTACCTGGCTGGGTCGACCGAGGTGACGCGACAAAGTCTTGACGGCATCAGGGGTGGCGAGGCGACGATCGAGTACTCCGCATTCGGTGCCGCCGTTGACGTCGAGCCACCTGCGGACGATCTCGTGGCTGAACTAGACAGATCTGACCCGGAGAAGGACATCGAGCCGTGTGCGGCCGCAAGATGATTCTGTCTGATCGTCAGCGGCGGAGATATCAGTTTTCGCAGCGCTGACCCCAACGCGCTCCCCTGATGACCGCGCTCAGCCGCCTGGCTTGAGCCGGCGCAACGCACGGCGGATGCGATCGCCGAGGAACCAGAACCCGAAGCCCATCAGCTCGCGGGCGGTGAACTGGTTGACCTCCTGCTTGATGCGGGACATCTGCTTGTGCTTCTCGGACTGATCGCCCGTGTTGTCCGTCTCCAGGAAGAGCGCACCTCGCGAAGTTGCGGCAGAGATCATGCCGGCCATGGCTTCGACGGCCAGGTCGACCGGGATCTCCGTCGGCGGCGGGTCGTCGTGATCGCGCGCCGGCACCTCCTCGGCCAGCTTCTGGAGATCGCCGATGACCTGCACGCCGGTGGCGGCGATCGCCTCCGCGTACCCACCGCCGAGCTCGGCGGCGCGCTTGACCGCCCACGGCGGCAGCTGGGGCCTGGCTTCGTCGGACCTGCGGGTCTCCATGATCCTGCGGAGCGCCCCGCTCCGGATGATCCGCTCGAAGTCGTCCCACTCGACACCGTGCGGACGGATGACAGCGTTGAACGCGCGGAACAGCTCGACCTCAGGCACGGTGAGGCCACGGTTGGACGCGAAGCCTCCGAGCTCCTGGCTGGCGAGGATGCCGGACGGCAGGTCCAGCAGCTGTTCGAAGGCACCGAACAGCAGCTCCGGGCGCTTCTTGTCCAGCACGACCACGGTGACGCGATCGGCTCCGGCCGCGTCAGCCCACCGCCGGACGACGCCGGCCTGGTCGTTGCGATCGTGGAAGCCCTTCGTGACCTTGCGGTTGGGAGGGTCGGCGATGACCGCCTCGAGCCATTCGTCGAATTTGATCGGGACGCCGGCCTTCACGTACTGCTGCCACGCCGACGGCAGGATCTCGCCGGGGCTTCGCAGCGTGACGATGACATGGCATTTCTCACCGATGCTCTCCACGAACCGGGCGGCTATTTCGGGCTTGGCCTCGGAGGCGAACTCATGCCCGAACAGGACGCGGCGGCGGTGGTCGCGCTCGATCTCCGCCATGAGGTTGTCCCAGTGGTCGCTCGACGGAACCGCCTCGTTCGTCCATCCCCACCGGCGGCCCATGAACCCGAGCACCGCAAGGCGGTGGTTGAACTTCCGTCCGGGGTACAGGACGCCGTGGTCGTAGAGCGCCTCGCGGCCTGCGCTGGCCGCCATCTGCAGCGACGTGGTTCCGGACTTCGGGATGCCGACGTGGAACAGCCGGGCTCGCTCGGGGAGCGGGGCGACGTCAGGCACGGAGGACTCCTTCTCATCAGGGGAGGGCCGTCCATGACTTTACGACCGACGCCGTGGCGTCCGCGAATCGCGTTTCAACCATCACCCTTCTCGGCGGCGTCCTTGACGCTCGAACGTCACCACTAGGCTTGCTCCTCGTGAGCGACGCCACCGACGACACCGACGACCTGCCCGAGCAGATGCGGGTGCGTCGCGAGAAGCGTCAGCAGCTCGTCGAGCGCGGCGAGGACCCGTACCCGGTCGCCGTCCCGCGCACGCACACGCTCAACCAGGTCGTCAGCGCGCACGACGCCGAGACCCTCGGGCCCGATGTCGAGACCGGCGAAACCGTCTCCGTGACCGGCCGCGTCATCCACCTGCGCAACACCGGCAAGCTCTGCTTCGCCCGCCTCCGCGAGGGCGACGGCACCGAGCTGCAGGCGATGCTGTCGCTCGACGCGGTCGGCGAGGAGCGGCTGGCCGAG
>DATMDV010000260.1:0-19309 GCA_035557475.1 Ilumatobacteraceae bacterium | reverse complement strand
ACCAGCCTTCGATGTTCGATCACCTCTGGAGCCTCGCCATCGAGGAGCAGTTCTACGTGGTGTGGCCGCTCGTCGTGCTCGCCGTGTGGAAGGTGAGTAAGCGCAGATACCGGCAGCGCAACCTGCTCGCCGTCTGCGTCGGCGGCGTCATCGCCTCGTTCGTGGTGATGCTCGTGTCGTACGAGCCAGGCGCCGACCCGACTCGGATCTACATGGGCACCGACACCCGGGCCGCCTCGATCCTCGTCGGCGCGGCGATGGCGACCGCGCCCGCCCGACGGGTGGCGACCAGGGCGGTCACCGCGCTCGGTCGGCGCGTCGACCACGTGATCGCGGTGCTCGTGATCGGGATCAGCGCGTCGTGGGTCGTCGTCGACGGGGCCACCTCGGCCGCGCTCTACCGCGGCGGCCTGCTGCTGCACTCCGCCGTCGCGGCCGTGATCGTCACGGCCCTGGCAACGGTGCCCGCCGGTCGCATGGCGGGCGCGCTGTCGTGGCGACCGCTCGTCTGGGTGGGCGTGCGTTCCTACGGGCTGTACCTGTGGCACTGGCCCGTGTACGTCACGTTGTCGAGCGAGCGCACCGGGCTCGACGGTGCCGCGCTCACGCTCGTGCGCATCGCGGTCTCGACCGCGCTCGCGGCCGCGTCGTTCCGGCTCGTGGAAGACCCGATCCGCCACCGCGCGACGTGGGTCCGCGACCGGCGCGGCATCCCGGCGCTGGCGGGCGCGGTCGTGCTCGTGGCCACGACGTTGATCGTGCTCCCCCACCCGCAACGCGAGATCGCCGCGTTCGACCCCGGCTCGATCACCATCCCGGTGGCCGAGGTGCAGGGCCCGCCTGCGACGTTCGGCCCGCCGGTGCCGCATCCCGTAACGCCGAGCACCGTGCGGTCGACCGCCGAGCGACCGGTCTCGACGTCGACGAGCGTGTCGACGAGCCTGTCGGCGCGGAGCGCCGACCGGGCGTCGGCCGAGACCGTCATCGTGTCCCGAACGGTCGCCTCGTCAGTGACAACCATCGAGTCGACGGCCAACGAGTACGCGACCTTCGAGGCGGTGCCCCTCGCGCCACAGGTCCTGGCGGCGAGCGCTCCGCTGACGAGGCTGCCGATCACCAGCGTGTTGTGGACCGGTGACTCGATTGCCTACGACCTCGCGCCTGGCGTCGGTGCGGCGCTGACCGGCGCCGGGTTGCTCGCCAACTCGAACGCCTATCCGGGCATGCGGCTCATCGACGACGGGCAGTTCGGTCTGCTGCCCAAGTTGCGAGCCGAGCTCCCCGGCTCGGGCATCGACGTGATCGTCGTGCAGCTATCGATCTGGGACGCCATGCGCGACGCCGCCGACCTACGAGTCGCGCTCGAGGAGCTCCACACCGTCGCCGTCTCGAACGCCGCCCTGCTGGTGCTCGTCTCGTCGCCACCCACCGAGGACCTGGCTGCCGACCAGGGGCTTGTCGGCCTCACCGGGCACGCCAAGGCGCTCGCCGCCGAGAGCCCGACGACGGTCGTGTTCCTCGACTCCACTGCCGTGTGGGGAACGGTGTTCGACCTCGACCTCGACGACGACGGAACACCCGAACGCAAGCGCGACGGCGCCCACGTGTGCCCGTCCGGCGCGGCCAGGTTCGCGTTGTGGCTCACCGCCGAGCTCGCCGCCCGCTTCGACGGGGCCACCCCCACACCCCCGACCGAGTGGGCACTGGGCACCTGGGTCACCGACGCCCGCTACGACCAACCAGTCGGCTCCTGCGCGCCTCTCTCTGATTGAGCCGGCTCACCCTACGATGGATGCCATCACGTCTGGTCGCCGGCTCGTCCGGCGCACGTCTGGTCGCGGGCGCTTCAGCGTTTCACGAAGTCGCGGATGCCCCAGCGGGTCACCAACAGCATCGACTCGGCGATGATCCGGCCCGACATCTTCGATGTGCCTCGCTCGCGGTCGAGGAACACGATCGGCGTCTCGGCGACGGTGAACCCGCGGCGCACGAGTCGCCGCACGAGCTCGGTGAGGAACGCGTACCCCTCGGCGGTGGTGGTCGACGGCGAGATCGCCCGCAACGCGTCCGCCCGATAGGCACGGAACCCCGACGTGCAATCGCTGATGTCGAGGCGCAGCACGAACGACGTGTAGCGATTGCCCCATCGCGACAGCATGCGCCGCCACGGTGACCAGTTGACGGTCATGCCGCCCGGCACGTAGCGCGAGCCGATCACCGCGGCAGCACCGTTGTCGATCAGACGCAGCATCTCGGGGATCGCCGCCGGGTCGTGCGAGAAGTCGGCATCCATCGACACGATCCGGTCGTAGCCCTCGTCGAGCGCCATCGTGAACCCGTTGCGGTAGGCGCTCCCGAGACCGTGCTTGCCGGGCCGTCGGAGCAGCTTGATCTGACCGAGCTCGGCGGCGACCGTCTCGGCGAGCGCCGCTGTCCCGTCGGGACTGTGGTCGTCGACCACGATGAGGTCGGCACTCGGCACCGCCGTGCGGATCGCCGCCAGGATCGCGGCGATGTTCTCCACCTCGTTGTAGGTGGGCAGCACGACGACAGTACGCACGGCGGACGATGGTACTTGGGTGGCTTCAGAGCGTGGCAGCGAGCACTCGCGCGAGGCGCTCACCGCCCGACTCGGTGAGGGCGCCGTCCGCCTCGCGAACCGGCGTGCCCGTGGGGGCGCACGGCTGTTCCCACCACTCGCACGGCAACGTGGTCGTTCCGCCCGGCGCACCGATCAGGCGAGTCGGATCGACGGTGCGGAACCCGGCCGCCGCCACCGTCGACGGGTCGGGACCGGCACCTGCGACCACGACTGCCACTCCGTCGGCGTTCATGATCGCCGCTGCCGCGGCATCGATACATGCCGTCGCCGTGTCGAACGCCACGACCACCTGTGCCGGCTCGGTGTCGTCGACCGCGGTGGCGAGCATGTCGATCTCGTCGCACCAGTCGCTCGACTCGAACCACTCGACGGACAAGCCGTCCTCGCGGATCCGCAGCTCGATCGACCGGCGCGCTTCGGCGAGCACCCCGTCGCTGACGACGAGGACGTCGACGTCGCGCTCGGAGCCGTTGATGGTCGGCCACAGCCACCACGTCCCGGCAATCACCGCGGCCATCGCCAACAGCAATGGCGTCACCGGTATCGACCGTCCGAGCAACGTGACGCGTCGAGGGCCGAGCACGCGGTGAAGCTACCGCAGGCCTGCTCGACGGCGAGGCGACCCCCCTGTGACGACACCGTGGAACACGCGCGTCACCCCCAGCGCCGACGCATCCCAGGTGAGAGTACGCGCGCGCCGCAGCGCGGCCGCACCGAGTCGCTCACGCACGGCCGGGTCGCCGAGCACCTCGACGAACCGGTCGGCGAGATGCTCGGGCGCGGCCAGCAGGCCAGTCACGCCGTCGATGACCGACGAACGGTGTCCCGGGATGTCGGTGGCGACCGCCGGTGTGCCGCATGCCGCGGCCTCGGTGAGGGCGAGTCCCCAGCCCTCGGCGATCGACGCACTGGCGACGATCCACGCCCGCCGGTACTCACTCGCCAGCTGACCGTGGGGCACGTAGCCGACGATCGTGACCCACGACGCGGCATCGTGGTGCCGGATCCAGCGCTCGAGGACGGCGCGTTCGGGTCCCTCCCCGATGATCCTCACCCGCAGGTCGGGGATCGCGGCGCGGGCCGCGGCCGCGGCCTCGATCAGCAGCCCGAAGCGCTTGACGGGCGCCAGCCTGGCGGTGGCGACGATCGTGGGCTCGTCGGAGCGGCGCTCGCCGGGCGTGAAGAACGGCTCGACGCCGTTGTCGACGGCCGTCACCCGCGCCGGCTCGAACCCGATCGCCAGCAGCTCGTCGCGCGTCGAGGCGCTGGGCGTGACGACCTGCGTCCGGCGGTAGAACGGCGGCGCGAGACGGGTCTCGAGCGCCCTGCCGAGTCCGGCGAGCGGCCGCGGCAGGATCTGGTCCCACATCGGGCCGTGCACGTGGTGGACGATCGTGATGCGCGGCCGGTGGCACCAGACCGGCGAGAACCATGGCACCCCGTTCCAGATCTCGACGAGCCCGTCGTAGCGACCCATCCGGCGAGTCAGCTCGGCGACGACCGTCCGCGGGAAGACGGAGTACCGGCTGCCGCGGCGGACGACGTCGTAACCGTTGCGACGGGCGGTGGCCGGGATCCCGAGCCCGGCCGACGTCCGGTGCAGCACGTCGAGGCCGGCGTCGGCCCAGCGCCGCATGAAATGGTCGGCGTGTACTTCGGACCCACCGGCGTCGGGATCATCGAGATCGCGCCAGGCGAGCACGTGCACCCGGCGCACCCCGGCCGCCCGGATCTCGCCGACGAGCTCGTGCAGCTCGGCGAGCTCCTCGTTCGTGCCAGCGTCGTTCATAGCTCGTCGTTCATGCTGGACGGGCGATCGACAGTAACGCCGGCCCGAGCCAGCGATCGGTCACGTCGAACGCGGCCTGCGGTGTCCAGTGCATGCCGTCCGGTCGGACGTCGTGGCTGGCGGCGAGGCCGTTGCCCTCGACCCAGGCCCGCAGGTCGAGGACCCGCACCGCGCCGCCCGGCGTCGCCAGCCGCTCCATCACGTCGTCGACGAGGGCCCGACGCTCCTCGTAGTTCGACATCGTCTCGCGGCCGAGCCAGTACGGATCGACCAACGGACCGCGGACGAAGATCGCCGTCGCACCCGACGCCGTGATCAGCTCGGCGATCCCCGAGTAGTCGCGCTCGATCCGCTGCTGGTATCGCGCATCGAAGGGATCGATGGTGCCCTCCTCGTCCGACCACCGCCGGTCGACCAGGTCGCGTGTCGTGGTCATCAGCATCACCACCTCGGGACGGAACTCCGCCAGCGTCGTCGGCACGACCTGCTCGAGAATCTCGTCGCAGCGCTCGGTGAACGGCACATCTTCGTCGGTCGCCACCGTGCCGCCCCGCACGAACCCGCAGCCGGGCGTCACGGCGAGGCGGACGTCGGCGAGCGATGGGTTGGCACCGGCCCACCCGGCGAGCCCAACACCCAGTGACTCGGCGGTGGAATCGCCGACCATCAGGATGCGCACCGGCCCGGCACTGGTTGGCTTCGACGCGTCCGAGAGCGCGGCGTCCGTCGGGACCGCCGTCGACGTCGTCGATGTCGATGTCGATGTCGTCGCGGCCGGTTCGTCACGGGTGGCGTCAGGTGTCGTCGACGACACGGTCGACTCGCCTGCGCTCGATGTCGGCGATCGCGTCAGCGACGTCGGCGTGGAACCGGGCGCAGCGGCGGCCAGGGCGGCGATGTCGTCGGGTGTCGCCTGCCAGTAGTCGTCGGCGACCGTGACCGGGACGAGCAGCGCTGTCACGGCCACCGCCGACGTGGCGAAGAGCGCACCGGCGAGCGTCGGGCGCGGCCGCCACTCGGCGTTGCGGATCGGGCGCTCGATCAGCACGTACGACACCGTCGCGGCCGCCCCCGTTGCCACCAGCCGGAGCGCGAGCAGCGCTGGGCCATCGAGGTCGGTACGGGCCTCGTCGACGATCACGTAGATCGGCCAGTGGAACAGGTAGACGCCGTAGCTGATGCGGCCGAGACCGACGAGCGGCGGCAACGAGAACAGATCGCGCCATCGGCCCGGCACCTGGAGACCGGCGATCAACAGCGCGCTCGCGATGCCGACGAGCGGCAGCCCTCCGCGGTACATGAGACCGCCGTCGGCCGGGAGCACGACCGCCGCCAGGACCAGGCCGCCGAGTGCCAGCGGCGCGAGGCGCGCCCACCGCTCGTCGAGCCGGCGCCCGGCGAGGGCGACGGCCAGCCACGCACCGAACAGGATCTCGGCGAGCCGCGCCGGCGTCGCCCAGTACGCCGCGTCCTCGCCCCACGTCAACGCGATCAGCGGCGCGGCCGCGGCGGCGGCGACCGTCGTCACGGTGAGCCGCCGCGACAGGCGCGCGCGCCGGCTGGTCGCCAGCCAACCGAACACCAATGGCCACATCCAGTAGAACTGCTCCTCGATCGCGAGTGACCAGTAGTGCTCGAGTGGTGACCGCTGCCCACCGATCGACGCCAAGACGTCGGTGTAGCTCTCGCCCGAGGCGAGCAGCACCCAGTTCTGCACCTGGAACGTGGCGCCGAGCAGGTCGCGCTCGAGATGAGCCACGCCGTCGAGCAACCCGAACCGCGAACAGACCGCGACCCCCACGATGCACACGACGCTGGCCGGGAGCAGGCGGCGGGCGCGGCGGCTGAGGAAGGCGCCGACGCGCACCGAACCAGTGGTGTCCGATTCGGCGAGGAGAAGACTCGTGATCAGATAGCCGGACAACGTGAAGAACACCGACACGCCGATGTAGCCGCCGCCCATCCACGCGACCCCGCCGTGGAACAGCAACACCATCGCCACGGCGACCGCCCGCACCCCGTCGAGCGCCGGCTGGTACTCGAGTCGCGGCGTCATGACGCCGAGTTCATCATGGGTTCGAGGCGCCTCCCGGCGATCGAGACCAACGTGACCGCTGCCAGCACGACGACGATCGGCTCCATCGGTGCCCGGATCCGATGGGCGCCGTAGAACGCGACGGTCGTCAACGCCACACCGACCACGGGCGCGAGCAGCACCCACCTCGCCGGCGCGGCCACGCGGCGGACGCCGACCGCGGCGAGCAGCGCCATCACCCACCAACTCACGACACCGCTCCACGACGCCCAGCGGTAGCGCTCCTCCCCCACGTCGCCGGACACTTGGTTGTCGATCCCGACGAGGTCGAGGCCGCGGCCGAGGCGAGCGGCGGCGATCAGTGGGAGCCGTTCCACGTGGTCGCCGGCGTAGGAGATCGCCAGCCGTCGATGACGCGCCGAGCGAACGCCAGGATCCTCGCCGAGGGGCGACTGCTCCTCGACGACACAGAACAAGGACCACCCGCCGATGTCGGAACCGTAGTAGGCGTCTTGGCAATTGGCACCGAGCAGGGTCGTGCCGTCGTTCGTGGTGAGCAGCACCGGACGCTCGAAACGCACGAGGTTCGCGACGACCCACGGTGCCAGCACGACGGCTGTGGCGGTCCACAGCGACGCCACCGTGCGCATCCGTTTCCGGTCGCCGGCGTCACGTCGTGACCACCACACGACGACGGCCAGCAACGGAGCGAGCAGCACGAGCTCACTGCGCGCCAGCCCGGCGAGCCCGATCGCGGCACCGCAGCAGACTGCGCGCCCGAGCGCCGGCGGCCGGGTCGCGTCGGCCAGGTCGAGCGCGAACCAGACGGCGACGACGACGAGGAGGGCGGCGGGTGCCTCCGACATCACGAGGCTGTCGTTCATCCACAGGTTCGGGTAGATCGCGGCGAGTGCGGCAGCCGTGACGCCGGCCCACCATCCGCCAACCCGGCGGGCGAGCAGTCCCACGCCGACAACCACGGCGATCCCGATGATCGTCATCACCGCTCGCTGCCAGCGGACCGGGTCGTCGATCCAACTCACCGGCGCCACCAAGAGTGGGGTGAGCGGGCCGTGCTCGGCTGACGGACCGCCGTAGAAGGGATCGACGAAACCGTCCCAGTCGGCCAGCTTCACGGCCTGCGCGCTGTACCACAACGAGTCGTTCAGGCGCAGGTCCTGGCGCCACTTCGATGCCAGCATCGCGACCCGGACCACGACCGCCAGGGCGATCGCCAGCAGGAAGCATCGCCGTTGTACACGCGTCGCACCCGCCCAGTCGATCGCGGTCACGGGGCGTCACGCTAGTGATGCCGGGCCCCGTCGGGGACGACCTCTACACTCGCTGCCGTTGTGAGCGAAGCCCTGCCGGCGACGGAGCCAGCAACCCTGTCGACGGCAGAGACGAGGCCGGATCGCACATCGTGCACGGTGTCCGACTCGGTGTCCGACTCGACGCTGCGGACCGCCGCCGGGTTCGCCGTGTGCGGGCTCGCCCTGCTGGCTGCGCATGTCGCGGAGGCGACCGGGCGCCTCGACAGTGGAGCACGCGGCCACCTGCTCGCCAGGCTCGATGTGGCGGCGACGGTGATCGTGGTGGCCTCGATCGCGGCTGCTGCGAGACCTTTCGTGGCCGCCCACCTCGGCGGCCGCGACCGGCCGCCGTACGGCACCCACCTCCGCGTCTGGCTGGGCGGCCTGTATGCCCTCTGGGTCCCGATCGTCATCGTCAACGAGGCGATGGTCTCCCCGTCGCGAGGACCGCGTTCGTTCGTTCTGACGCTCGTGTCGTTCCGCGATCCCCGCACCACAGGTCCGATGCCGGGGCTCGGCATCGGTGCCGTGTTGTTCGTCGTCGCGACCGCGGTTGTCGTCGTCCCGTTGCTCGGCCGCGCCGCGACCGCACTGCAATTCCAATCCGGCGCGCGGGCCGGAATGCTCCGCCTCGCCGGCGTCCTGGTCGTCGTCGCGGTGACCGTGCGGGCGATCCTCGTGGCGACCGGCACGACCGAGCCGTTCGGCGCGCTGTCATGGCTGCCCGCCCACCTCGACGCGCTGGGAGCCGCGATCGCGATCGTCACGCTCAACGAGTCGGGCTGGTTCGCGGCTCGGCGCCACATCGTTCGCGACTCGGCGCTCGTGGCGGTCGCGACATGCGCGGTCGCGGCATTTGGCGCCGGTCTCCCACGGGCGCTGCTCGTGACCGGCGGACGCGACATCCAGGTCAGGGCGGTGCTCTACGTCGTCATCGCCGTGGCGTTGACGGTGACCGCGATCACGGTGCGCGCCGCGCCGCGGCGGACGCTGGCGGCGTTGGCCGTGGCGGCGCCCGGACTCGTGCTGGCTCACGAGATGTCGTTCGTCGCCCTCGCCCGCCAGTACCGCGAGCGGATCGACGAGGGTGCGCTCGGCGGGCTCCGTCTCACCGGGCCGGCGTTGCCCGTCTGGATGTGGTCGGCGTGCGTCGCGGCCGGCATCGGCGTGGCGCTCACGACGTGCGTCGTCGTGCCACTGCGACGTCAGATGACCGGACGGTGGCCGCCGAACCCCTACCCGCTCGCGCTGGCCGCAGTCGTCGCCGGCGGGTTCCTCGTGCGTGTGGCGACGTGGCTGACGATCGCGCCCCAGAAGACCGACGGGGGCGATCCGCTCTTCTACCACGTCACGGCGAACACCATCGCCCATGGTCGTGGCTTCCCGGAGCCGCTGAACTGGCTCGACTCGGGCACACACATCCCGAGTGCGCTGCACGGTCCGCTCTACCCGGTCGTGCTCTCGCTCTCGTCGCGGCTCGGCGGCACGACGTACGTCGACCACAAGTTCGTGTCGATCCTGATCGGTTCGATCACGGTCCTGTTGACGGCACTCGTCGCCGAACGCATCGGTGGCAGGAGGGCCGCGATCGTCGCCGGAACGCTCGCCGCGATCTATCCCAACTTGTGGCTGATCGACAGCCTGCTGTTCCCCGAGGGCTTGTTCGCGATGCTCACGACGGGCTGCATCCTTGCCGCCTACCGATGGCGTGATCGCCCAACCGTCGTGCGCGCCGCGATCATCGGCGTCCTGATCGGCCTGTCGGCACTGACGCGTGGCGAAGGGCTCCTGCTGGGCGTCGTCCTCGCAATGCCATGGATGTTGGGGCACCGCCAGCTCCCGGTCCGCGAGCGGTGGCAGCATCTCGTCGTCGCCGGCGCCGCGTGCGTTCTGGTGCTCGCCCCGTGGACGATCCGCAACCTGCGCACGTTCGAGGAGTTCGTGCCGCTGTCGACCAACGGCAACGAGCTCGTCGTGTACGCCAACTGCGATCAGGCGTACAACGGCCGCCTGATCGGCTTCTGGAGCTTCGACTGCCAGGAGCAGTACCGGGCCGAGTTCGGCGAGCCGGAAGGCGACGAGTCGCAGAAGGCGACGTTCTGGCGGGGCGTGGGGGTCGACTACGCACGCGACCACATCGAGCAGGTCCCCAAAGTCGTCGCGATCCGGGTGTTGCGCCAATGGGAGCTGTTCCGGCCAGGGCAGACGGTCGAGTTCTCGACGATCGAAAACCGCGACAAGGACTCGGCCGCGCTCGGTCTCGGCATGTACTACGTGCTCGCCGCCGGCGCCATCGCGGGCGCGGTCATGCTGCGCCGCCGACGGATGCCGCTGCTGCCGCTCGGTGCGCAGGTCGTCAGCGTCACGTTGACCGCCGCGTACGCATACGGCACCGTGCGATTCCGCGCGCCCGTCGAGCCGGTGCTCTGCATCCTCGCCGGCGTCGCCGCGGTCCCGCTGCTGGCGCGTGCGTGGAAGTGGGCGATGCCCCCCGATCTCGCCGTCGACCAGATCCCGGTCGACGACCAGACCGCGTTCGTGCTCGGGGGATCCGGCGGATTGCGCCGGCGCGCACGTGGAGCGCGCGGCAACTGGCTCGGGATGGGCATCGTCGGTCTCGCCGTTGCCATCCCCCTGCGGGGTCTCTACGTGACCACCGGCGGCACGATGGAAGAGGGCTTCATGCTCTACTTCCCGGAGCGGATGTGGGAGGGCGACGTGCCGAACGTCGACTTCCTCCACCTCTACGGCCCCGGCGCGTTGCACGTCCTGATGGGTTGGTACGAGGCGTTCGGGTACACGCTCGGCGCCGAGCGGACGTTCGGGCTGCTGCAGCACCTCGGGATCATCTTCGGCTTGTACGCGCTGGCCCGGGCGTGGGGCCGCGCCGCCGCGACGGCGGTGGCGACGCTGTCGACGCTGTTGATCCTGACCCCGATCGGGCTCACCGCGATGGCGTGGAACGGCGGCCTCGCGCTCACGCTGTGGAGCGCCGTGTTCGGCGTCCGCGCGATGCACCTGCACGACACGCACGCCCGCCGCAACGCCTGGATCGTCGCCGGTGTCCTGGCCGGTTTGGCGCTCACGTACCGGCCCGATCTCGTCGTCGCCGTCGGACTCGTGTTCGCGTGGTTGCTGTGGCATCACCGCGCGGCGTGGCGACCCGTTCTCGCCGGCGGGCTCGTGGGCGCGATCCCGATGTGGGTGCACATCGCGATCGCCGGACCGAGCGCCGCGTTCGAGGGGATGTTCGTCGACCCGGTATTCCACCTGCGCGGCGGGCGCGAGCTCCCGCGGCCACCGAGCTGGGACCATCTCGACGGGGCGCTGCAGGCGATCGCCGAGCAGGTCCCGCCATGGTGGAGGCTGCCCGCCCTCTCGGCGAGCGCCTCATTGTTCGTGTGGTTCTGGCTGATGCTCGCGATCACCGTCGCACTCGTCGGGCTCGCGGTCTGGCTGTACCGCCGATCCGGCCACTCCCCACGCACCGCGGCGTTGATGGTCGGTTCCCTGATCGCCATCGGCATCGTGCCGCAGGCGATGCAGCGGCCGGACTCGACCCACTTGGCGTGGGTGACGTGCATCTCGTGGCCGCTGGCGGTCGTCGCCGTGGCCGAGATCGTCCGCGTGCGGCGGCCGACGTCGCACCCGCGCCGGCGGCTCACGCTCGGCGCGTCGCTCATCGCCGTGCTGATGCTGGTGGTGGCGCCGCTGTTCACCTATCGCTACTACCTGAACTCGGCGCGGGTGTCGATCGGCGACGTCCCCGGCGCGTTTCCCGTCGAGCGCGATGGGCGACGCTTCTATCTCGGTGACACGCGACCGTGGCGGGCGAGCCGCGACGTGATCGCCACCCTCGACGAGCTCTCCCGCCCCGGTGAGCGGCTGTTCGTCGGACCCCAGGATCTCCGCCGAACGTGGTACAGCGACGCGTTCTTCTACTGGATGTTCCCCGAGCTGGATCCGGCGACGTACTACATCGAGATGGATCCGGGCCTCGCGAACGCGTCGGGGTCGAGCCTCGCCGATGACGTCGCGTCGGCGGATTGGGTGATCCTCACCGGGTTCTGGAACGGATGGCGCGAGCCCAACACGTCGATGGACTTCGGATCGGACGCCCCCAACCAGGTGATCGCCGATGAGTTCTGCCAGGTCGGATCGTTCGAGGACGACTTGATCCTGCTGTACCAGCGCTGCGCCGATCCGTGACTCCCGTTCCGGCGGCACGCCGTGATGTGCCATCATTCGCCGGGGCCCATTGACGGAGATCCGGAGGAATTTGAATGAGAGTCACTCGGAGGATGATCGCCGTCCCGGTTGCCACGGTGATGGCTGCTGGGATCGGCGCAGGAGCATTCGCGGTCGGGTTGACCGCTGCCCGGGACGTCCCGGAGGCGGTCACGGAGGACACCACGTTCAGCGTGGCGATGGACGGCATCCAAGAGGTCACGGCAGCGGGCGTGCCCGGCGCCGGCGATCCTGATGGCACCGGGTTCGCGCAAGTCACCGTCGACACCGCGACCGACGAGGTGTGCGTCGACGTCACGTTCGACGACATCGATCCGATCACTTTGATGCACATCCATCGCGGCGTCGCCGGCGCCAACGGACCGATTGTCGTGGACTTTGCTCCGACACCGGGCCCGGGGCCGTTCGACATCTGCGTCCCAGGAGGAGCGGTAGCCGACGAGATCGCGGCCAACCCGCTGAGCTTCTACCTCAACGCCCACAACGTGGCGTTCCCAGCGGGTGCGGTGCGTGGCCAACTCGAGCCAAACTTCGTGTTCACCCATCTGTTGCCGACACCGGTCCGTGTCTACGACTCCCGCCAGCCCAACTCGCAGGGGTCACCCGCGCTGGCGGCGCTGTCGACCACGACCATCGACCTGTCGGCCGCCGGTCCGCTCGGCGCGCTCCCACCGGGAGCAACCGGTGCGCTGGTCAACATCACCGTCACCGACACCATCGCCTCGGGCTTCCTGACCGTCTACTCGGCCGCCCTCACCGCGGTGCCGGCGACCAGCACGGTCAACTGGGTCCTGCCGCTCGAAGACGTGGCCGTCCAGACTCCGGTCAAGGTCGACGCGACCGGAAGCGTGAAGGTCACCGTCGGACCCAACGGGAGCACCGACTTGATCATCGACGTCATCGGCTACCTCGGGTCGCCCGGCATCGGCGTCGTCTGACGCATACCAGACTGAGCTGCTGAACCCGTTTCCCCGGGGAGGGTTCGCCCTCCTCGGGGACGGGACTCAGCGGATCGGCATCCGGCGCCAGACCGGGCCGGGGAGATGGCGGAAGACGGCGAACACGAGGCGCAACGTGCCTGGTACCCAGATCGTCCGCCGCCCCGCCCGCAACGCCTTGACGACGGCCGCCGCGACCGCCTCTGGTGTCGTCGCCATCGGGGCCGGGTCGAGGCCGGCGGTCATCGACGAGGCGACCCAACCGGGGCGCACGACGAGTACGCTCGCACCACTTCCGGCGAGCGAGTCGCCGAGCCCCTGGGCGAACGCGTCGAGCCCGGCCTTGGACGATCCGTAGACGAAGTTCGCCTTGCGCACCCGCTCGCCGGCGACGCTCGAGAGCACGACGAGTCGGCCGTGGCCCTGCGTCCGGAGCCGGTTCGCCACGGCCAACCCGACGCTCACGGCTCCCGAGTAGTTGGCGGTCACCGCTGCCGCGGCCGCCGCCGGATCCGCTTCGAACGTCGCCTGGCTGCCGAGGACGCCGAACGCCAGCACCACGACGTCGAGATCACCGAACCGCTCGGCAAGGTCGTCGACGAGCCCCGCGTGTGACGCCGTGTCGGTTGCCTCGAATGCAACGACGGACGCTTCCGCCGGTCCGATGTCGAGGGCGGCGGCGGCCGCGGTGCCGGTATCGACGTCGCGGCAGGCGAGCACGACGTGCCGGGTGGCCGGCCCGCTCAGCGCGGCGGCGATGGCGAGGCCGATGTCGCTGGTGCCGCCGAGCACCACGATCGTCTGCGGTTCGTCGAGAGCGTTGCGCATGGGTGATTTCTCCGATCAGCCGATCAGCTCGAGCCGCCGGGCGATGTCGCTGATCCAGAGCCGGCCCGGGTCGGCCTTGTGCCGCGCCTCTTGCCATTCGGACAGCCGTGGGTACCCGCGGCGGATCGAGTCAGCTGTCGTGTGGGAGTCCTTGGCCAGGTAGTGGCGGCCGCCGGCATCGAGCACGCGATCGTCGAGGTCGCGCAGGAGCTCGCTCAACCCGCGCGCCCCGGCTGGCAGGTCGACGGTGAGAGTCCAACCGGCCATCGGGAAGCTCAGTGGGCCCGGGTTGCCGGGCCCGAATCGCTTCAGCACCGCCACGAAGCTGGCGTCGCCGGACCGCGCGACCCGCTCGATCACGCCGCACAGCGCGGCCTCCGCGCCGAACGGCACGACGAACTGGTACTGCAGGAAGCCGTGCCTGCCGTACACCCGGTTCCACGCCGCGATCCCGTCGAGCGGGTGGAAGAACCGGGTGATCGACTGGATCTCACCCACGAGGCGCCGCGGCGCCTTGCGGAACCACATCTCGTTGAACGCCTTGACGCTGGCCCGGTTGATCAGGTTGGGCACGCCGGGCGGCACGGCGGCGAGCATCCGCGGGCCGTAGGCGGTCGGATCGCGATGACCAGTCACCTGAACGACACTCGCGTGATCGCCGCGGGTCAGCACGCTTCGCCCGAGGTGCTTGCCCGTGGCGAGCAGGTCGACCCAGGCGACGGAGTACCGGTACTGCTCATCGCCCTCGGCCATCGTCGCCAGCAGCGCGTCGAGGTCGTCGATCCTCGTGGTGTCGACGACGCAGCGGCTGGTCTCGATCCGCAACGCGGCGAACGTCGCTTCGACGACGACCCCGGTGAGTCCCATCCCGCCGATCGTCGCCCACCACAGCTCCGGATCGGACTCCTCCGTGAGCTCGACCGTCGCACCGTCGGCCATCAACATCGACATCGAGCGGAGGTGGTTGCCGAACGAGCCGTCGACATGGTGGTTCTTGCCATGGACATCGCTGGCGATGGCACCGCCCAACGTCACGAAGCGGGTGCCTGGCGTCACCGGCACGAAGTAGCCGCGCGGGACGAGGTGGCGCAACAACTCGTCGAAGCTGACAGCTGCGTGAGCCGTGACCAGCCCGGTCGAGGTGTCGAGCTGGATGCCCCGAGTGGGTGAAGCGAGTCGCACGACCGTGCCGCCGGCGTTCTGCGCCGCGTCGCCGTACGACCGGCCGAGCCCGCGCACGAGCGCACCCCTCGCACCGGCGGACGCGACGGCTTCGGCGAGCGACGCGTCGTCGACGTCGACCACGTCGGCCCGGCTCGGGGCCGTCCGCCCCCAGCCCGTCAGCATCGTGGATCGCGCCTGGTGCACGGCCCAGACGCTACCGGTCGGTCGCCGCGCCGGAAGGGAGTCGGAGCGCCAACGCGGGTGGTCGGAGCGTCAGTACGGCCATTCCGGGGGCTCGTGGCCGAGGCGCCGCAGCACCTTGCCCAGCCCGAGCGACAACATCACCTTGAGCGCGACGTTCTTCGCGAACCAGGGCAGCGGGCCGAGCTGTCGAGCCAGATTGGCGCCGCGGGCACGGCTGCCGCCGCCGAGATCGGCGCGGTATTCGGCGAGCGTGCGCGAACGACCCACGTAACGGAATCGTCGCCCGATGCTCAGCTCGCGCAGGATCGCGAACGTCACGCCGATCGACGAGAACGAGTCGTGGATCAACAACGTGCCGCCGCCCGCGACCCGTCGCCCCCATTCGGCGATGTCGCGCCGGGCGGGGACGTACCGATGGGCACCATCGATGTAGAGCACGTCGATCGGATCGTCGACAGCGTCGTGGGCCACCTCGGAGAACGACCGGACGTGACGGACCCGATCAGCGACCCCGGCCGCGGCGAGGTTGGCGTTGAACGCCGCGTGGTCGTCGGCCGCCTCGGCCGCGAAGCCGGCGATCTCCTGCGGGCCGCGGTCGTTGCCGGCATGGGGGTCGATGGCGACGATCTCGACACCGTCCGGCGCCGCCGCGGCGAGGACGATGGTCGACTTGCCCCGGAAGCTGCCGATCTCCACGATCCGCCCGCCGGGTGGACACCGCGCCGCGGCCGCGTACAGCCGGCGTCCCTGTTCCGGCGTCATCCAACCGTCGACGGCCGCAACCGACTCGGCGATGCCCTCGTAGCCGCCCGCGTTCATCGTGTGTACACAGCCAGGCCGTACACCACCAACCACGCCAGGCCGAGGATCTGCAGCACCCGATCGCTGGCGAACACATCCTCCGGAGCTGCGCCGTGGCCCTGGTCGAGCACGAGTCCGTACCGCAGCAGGGCCGTCAGCATGGGGACGATCGAGAGCTCGTACAGCGGCCAGTCCGACGTCGACAGGTCGCGCGTCTCGAATGCCCACTGGCAGTAGCTGACGAGCGTCGCGGCGCACGACACCGCCAGCACGACACGCAGGAAACCGACGGTGTACTCGGTGAGCGTCGCCCGCGACGCCCCCGCGTCGGCGCCGAGGCGGTCGTGCTCGTTGAGCTCGGCGTACCGCTTGCCGGCCACGATGAACAGCGACCCGAACGTCGTGCACAGAACGAACCAGTCGGACATCGGGACGTCGACCGCAACCGCTCCCCCGGCGGCGCGCAGCACGAACCCGGACGCGACGACGACCAGGTCGACGACGGCGATCTGCTTGAGCACGACGCTGTACGTGATCGTCAGCACGATGTAGGTGCCCACGATGGCGACCGTCTGCCAACGTCCGGTGAGCGCCGCGACCCCGAGCGACGCGGCGAGCAGCAGGACGCCGACCCAGCGGGCGGTCGGGATCGGCACGACGCCGGCCGCGACCGGCCGGGCGCGCTTGGTGGGGTGGGCCCGGTCGGACTCGACGTCGAGCACGTCGTTCCAGAAGTACGTGCCGCTCGCCGCCAAGCAGAACGCCACGAACGCGAGGCAGGCCCGCCCCAGGCTGGGGCCGTCGTCGAGCACGCCGGCGGCCCCGGGGGCGGCGAACACGAGCACGTTCTTCAGCCACTGTTTGGGCCGGCCGGTGCGGAGGAGTCCTGCAGTCATCGGCGCGTCATCAATCCGTCGACGGAACGCTACTGACCGGCGTGGTCGCCCAAACGGGATGGTCGGCGGCACCGAGCAACTCGCGATCGCCCACCGAATCGCCGTACGCCCAGAGCACCACACCGCGGCGTCCCCCTTCGACTCCGTCGCGCGTCGAGAGCCACTCGTCGAGGCGGCGCAACTTCTCGGGCCCGCGACAGTTCTCGCCCACCAAGGCGCCGGTGAACGTCGCGCCGTCGCTGGCGAGGCGGGTGGCCAGCACCGCGTCGACGTCCAGCGTGCGGCCGAGCACGTCGAGATAGAGCTCGTACGACGCCGAGACGAGCACGACGGTGTGACCCTGTCGGCGGTGCCAGGCGAGGCGAGCCACGGTGTCGTCGCGTAGCCATTTCTCGATCTCCGCCGCGAACGTGACCGCCACCTGCTCGACGGCGGCCACCGATCGGCCGCGGACCGCGACGGACGTACCGATCTCCTTCAGCCGCTGGCGGTCGCGCCGCGCCGTGGCGGCGATGACCGACGGCGCGCGTCTCACCAGGCCGAACACCAATCGCGCGGCACCGAGCCGCAGCAGGAACGGAACGACGCAGTCACGTCGGGTCAACGTGCCATCGACATCGAACGCCGCGACCACGGGTCTGTCCGCCACGAGCGACCATCCTGTCAGGCAGCCACCGGCGGGACCGCGCTCCTGGAGTGCGCTCACGTGTCGGTCGTACACTGCGCGCATGAGCAGCGCTGACCCCGATGATCACTCCGAACCAGTCGCCGTGGCGTCGTTCGCCACCGAAGGCGAGGCCGAGGTCGCCAAGGCCAAGCTCTCCGCGTACGGGATCGAGGCTGCGCTCGACGACCAGATCGAGGGCGGCACGGTCGTGGTCGACGGCGAGCCCGGCGTGATCGTCGAGGTCAAAGCGGCCGACGCCGAAGACGCCCGGCGCATCCTCAGCGAGGACAGCGCGTTGCCGGGTGACACACCCGCCGACTCGTAGTCGGCCCGTCGTCGGCTCGCCCCGTTCCGTCGTCGGTCGCGGCCGGCACGCCAGTGCGCTGCGATACTGCCGGCGTGCGGTTCGTCGACCAGCTGCGTTCGTTTCAAAGTCGCCGGATCCTGATCCCCGTTCGCGCCGACGACCTCGTGCTCGACGTCGGCAGCGGCGACAAGCCGCACTGGCGCGCCGACGTGCTGCTCGACCGCTACGTCGACGCCACCCACGCCGGGCAGCGGTCGGGTCGCAAGGCCGCACGTGTGAGCCGCCCACTGTTCGACGCCGATGCGGCAGCCATGCCGTTCGGCGACCGGGTGTTCGACTACTCGGTTTGTTCCCACGTGCTGGAGCACGTCGTAGACCCGGGTGCCGTGATCGACGAGCTGGTGCGGGTGTCGAAGGCCGGGTACATCGAGGTCCCGGAGGCCTCGAGCGCCAAGATCCTCGATTTCCCGAGCCACCTGTGGTGGGTCAGGCTGGAGGGCAACACGTTGGTCTTCACCGCCAAGACGGCGCGGTACCACGACGCCGAGATCGACGCCTACATCCAGCGGGCCGGCATCGAGCAACGGCTGGCCGACCTGCTCGACGCCGACTTCGATCACCGCATCGTGGCGCACCCCTGGGCCGGATCGGTGAAGTATCGGGTCGAGGGCGAGGTCCCACAGTCGTTGATCGACTTCGCCACCGCCTCCGGCGGCCACCAACGCGTCGGCCAGACGATCGCCGCCCGCCTGATGACGGCCGTGATGACACTGCCCCTGCGACGGCTGCGACGCACCGCACCGATCCTCCACGACGACGTCGTCGCCGAGCCCCACCGCACCGGCACCGGTGAAACGCTCCGCCGCCAGGTGTACACCCTGACCGCCCCCTGAATCCCGTCCTGTCTGCGTCAGACGCAGCACCGGGCCCGATGCAACAGACAGAACGAATCTGCCGATTTCGCGGGTTTCCGGTTGCGTGAGTGATCGAACATGTGTACGATAGCGGCATGGCGACGGGGACGCTGGAACGGTTGGAGGACCGCCTCGCGGACGTGTGCGGTCACCGCAACGTGGTCGACGCACAGTTGGTTTCGGTGGTCGCGGAGGTGTTGGAGTCCGGGGTGTGGGAGATGCCGGGAATCTCGTCGCCGGCGCACTGGGTGGCGTGGAAAGCGGGTCTGGCGACGTCGCATGCCCGCCAATTCGTGACGGTGGCCGGACGGCGCTCGGAGTTCCCGGTGACGTTCGCCGCGTTCGAGGCCGGTGAGTTGTCGTTGGATCAGGTGGTGCCGATCGCGGCGCGGGCGCCGCGGTGGGCTGATGCCGAGTTGTGCGAGTTCGCCAAGTTGCCACCGTCACCCAGTTGCGGCGGGTGATGCGCTCCTACGACTTCGCCCCCGACCCGGTCGCCGAGGATGATCCTGGCGGCGACGTGGGGTCCGTGGGTGATCAGGGGGAGTCGCGACGCGACGAGTACGTATCGTTGTGCCGTCTTGGTGCACGGTGGGAGCTGCG
>DATMDV010000259.1:0-16414 GCA_035557475.1 Ilumatobacteraceae bacterium | reverse complement strand
CGAGATCGAGAGCATCACACCGGCCGTGTCGAGTGCCGGCACGTGTTCGTCGCGGGACTCTGGCACGACGAGGACGGCGGCGACGACGGCCACGATCACGACCGGGATGTTGATGAAGAACACCGAGCCCCACCAGAAGTGCTCGAGCAACCAGCCGCCGGTGATGGGTCCGGCGGCGACGGCGATTCCGCTGCTCGCGCTCCAGATGCCGATGGCCTTGGCCCGCTCGGCCGGATTCCGGAACACGTTCGTGAGGATCGCCAACGTGGCGGGGAAGATCAGCGCCGCGCCGATGCCCATCAGACCTCGGCCGACGATGAGCTCGTCGGCGCTGTCGGCCATCCCGGCGTAGGCGGACGTGATGGCGAACACCGCGAGGCCGACGACGAGGGCCTTCTTGCGTCCGTAGCGATCGCCGATGCCGCCGGCGGCCAGCAGCAGCCCGGTGAACACGAGCAGGTAGGCGTCGACGATCCACTGGAGCTGACGGGTCGACGCGCCGAGATCGACGGTGAGCGACGGCAGGGCGACGTTGACGATCGTGCCGTCGAGCACCGTGACGAACACGGCCAGGCACATCACGGCGAGCACCGCCCACCGTCGCGGATGGCCGAGCTCGTCACCGGCGGTCGGGCGCGCGGCGGCGCTGCGCTCGTGCTGTTCGTGCTCCGTCGAGTGAGAGATGGTTGACATCGGGGGCTCCTCGTGCAGTCGTCCGCTGCTCAATCTTTCCAGCGGTAAGTTTGCACCGTACGAACAGAACTGGACAATGTCAAGATCAGTTGCGAGGATGTGACCGATGACCAAGCCGTACCACCACGGAAACCTCCCGGCCGCGCTGCGGGATGCCGCGGCCGAGGTGATCGTCGAACAGGGCCTCGGCAGCTTCAGCCTGCGCGAGGTTGCCCGCCGTGCCGGCGTGTCGCACACCGCTCCGGCCCACCACTTCGGAGATGTCACCGGGTTGCTCACATCGCTCGCCGCCGAAGGCTTTCAGCGGCTCTATGACGTGACGAGCGCGGCGGCCGTCGAGCATCCCGACCCCGCCGAGCGACTGGTAGCCATCGGCCAGGCGTACGTGGCGACCGGCGAGCTCTATCCGGCGCATTGCGAGGTGATGTTCCGTTCCGACCTCATCCACAGCGAGGATCCGCACCTGCAGGAGGTGGGCATCTGCGCCTACGGCGTGCTGCGCGACACGGTCTCGGCGGTGTGCACGACGGAGCATCTCGACGTCGACGTCGACGAGGCCTCGAAGCTGTGCTGGGCCGCGATGCAGGGCCTGCTCGTGCTCCACCCCTCGATGGTCCACCTCGACGTGCTGGCCGGTCGCCAGCCTGTCGAGCGCGACGCACTGGTCGTGCGCTTCGCGCAAATGCTGCTCGACGGCCTCCGTGCGCACCGGCGCGCGGATGTCGTCGGGCCGATGGGAGGATGACATGGAGCTCCAGGAGACGTTGCGGCGTCGCAAGATGGTGCGTTCGTTCCGGCGTCAGGCCGTGCCCGACGACGTGCTCGACCGGGTCCTCGCCAGCGTGGTGCACGCGCCGAGCGCTGGTTTCACGCAGGGCAACGAGTTCCTGGTGCTCGAGTCGCAGGACGCGATCGCCGACTACCTGCGGATCACCGTGCCTCCGGACTACCCGCTCAGCGACGCCGCCCTCGAGGTGACGCCGCCGGTCGTCGTCGTGCCGATGTCGAACAAGTCCGCCTATGTCGCGCGGTACTCGGAACCGGACAAGATCGAGTTCGGCCTCGACGACGCCGATCGTTGGCCGGTGCCGTACTGGGACATCGATGCCGGGATGGCCTCGATGCTCATCCTTCTCGCCGCGGTCGAGGCCGGGCTCGGTGCACTGTTCGCCGGCATCGCGCACGGAGAGGCCGAGCTGCTCACCCATTTCGGGGTCCCGGACACGTTTCGTCCGATCGGCGTCATCCACCTCGGCTACCCGACCGAGAACGACGCCGAGTCGGCAACCTCGTCGGCGAACAAGCGCGAGCGCCGTGGCGTCGATCGGCTCGTCCATCGCAACCGGTGGTGAACTGCCCCGCGCTGCTCGCAGGAGTGCCTCGTGTTCGACGCCTACCCTGGCGCGATGGCCGTCGACGACGAACTGCTCAACAAGGTCACGTGGAAGATCCCGAACGCCCTGGTGCTCGTGGGTTCGAAGTCGGGCGACGAACGCAACGGGATGACGACGAGCTGGGTCACGCAGCTGTCGATGGCGCCGGTTCTCATCGGCATCGGCGTCGACAACGACGCCGTCACGCACCGCCTCATCAGCGAAGGTGGCGCGTTCACGGTGAACCTGTGGGACGCCGAGGACACCCGCGTGTTCGTCAAGTTCTCGAAGCCGGCCACCGACGACGGCTCGACGCTGAACGGTCGCCCGGTGCGGACCGCCACCACGGGTGCGCCGGTGTTCGAGGAAGCCATCGCGTGGATGGATTGCGAGGTGCGCCAGCACCTCGATCTCGGGACGCACACCCTGTTCGTCGGGGAGGTGGTCGATGCGGGCATCCGGGTCGACGACGCCCGCCCCGCCTCGATGAGCGACACCCGCATGAAGTACGGCGGCGTCAAGCGCCACTGACGCCATCTCATGAAGTTTCGGCGCCCTCAGGACGCCGAAACTTCACGAGATCAGTCAGTCGAGCTCGCGGGGGACGATGACGTTCGGCTCGACCGGGCCGGAGTCGGTGCGCAGTTCGAGCCGGACCTGCTCGTCGGTGTCCTTGCGGAACAACGCAACGGGAGGGTTGTCGGTGTTGATGTGCGCGTCACCCCACTGCATCAGCGCCACCATCAGCGGCAGCAGCCCGACCCCCTTGCGGGTGAGCCGGTACTCGTTGCGGGCGCGGTGCCCGGGCTCCTGGTAGGGGACCTGCTTGATGACACCGATCTCGACGAGCCGGTTGAGGCGATCGGTGAGCACGCTGCGTGAGATCCCGAGCCCGTCCTGGATCTCGTTGAATCGATGGACGCCGAAGAACAACTGGCGGAGCACCAACACCGACCACGTGTCGCCGATGGCGTCGAGGGCGCCGACGATCGAGCAGCGCTCACGTTCGATGTTCGACAGGTTGGAGAGCGGGGCCTGGGAACCCACGACCGATGTCACACCGACAATGTATCTGAGTTCGGTTGACAGATCCAGCGCGGTGCCGTACTGTCGATCTGAGTCCGGCAGGCGAACTGAGCCGTCGGCGAGGAGCGTGGAGCGATGGAATTCGGCACGATCAGGATGCGCAAGTTCGCCGGGTCGAACGCACCGCGTGCAGCGTGGCGCGGCTGGGCCGGGCCGGTGAGCGTTTCCGTCATCGATCGCGATCTGGCGACGATGCTCGACCGCAGTGACGACCCCGAGTGCGGATTGCGCAATCCGGGCCGGTGGCGCCGTCTTCGCTGGTGAGCTCGGTCGGGATCCCGACCGAGTTCGGGCTGGCGGACGTCCGCCGTGTCATGCACCGTGTCATGCTCGGGCGTCGTGACGTCCGAACTCGCGCTCGCCCACCTGCTCGCCGACGCGGCTGACGAGATCTCGTCCTTCCACTTCGAGAGCGACTCTCTGGTGGTCGAGACCAAGGCCGACGGCACGCCGGTGACAGCCGTCGACCGCGCCGTCGAGGCGCGACTGAGCGACCTGCTCGCGACCCACCGACCCGACGACGGATTCCTCGGCGAAGAGGTCGGGCACTCGGGCCCCGCCCGGCGCCGCTGGATCGTCGACGGCATCGACGGCACGCACAACTACGTCAGACGCAGCCCCGGCTGGGGCACGCTCATCGCGCTCGAGGACGACGGCGAGATCGTGATCGGCTTGATGACGAGCCCGGCCCTCGGGCGGCGTTGGTGGGCCGAGCGCGGTGGCGGAGCGTGGACCGGACCGCCCTCGGCGAACACCGCTGACGACGCCACGGCACTGCGTTGCACGACGACGGATGTGATCGATGGCGCCCTGATCGTCGTCACGCCGCCCGACCGGTACATCGCCGAGGAGTATGTGCCCGTCGCGTCCGCACTTCGCCGGCGCGACCCCGACGCCCAGACGTCGTTCGCCCACGCCGCGCTCGCCGTCGCCGAGGGCACCGCCGACGCCGCGCTCGTGCTCCGCGGTGGAGAATGGGACTACGCGGCCGTCGCCGTGATCGTCGAGGAGGCGGGCGGCACCTTCAGCGACCTCTGGGGTGGACGCCGCCTCGACACCGGGACGGCGGTGTACTCGAACGGAGCGCTGCATCCGGCGATCCTCGCGATCGCGGCCGGGTCGCGCCCGGCGTCACCCGGTCGCGCATGAAACCTCCTGCCGGTCGAGGCGGACCGATCGCTAGGTTTGACGGCGTGAACAGCGGACGAACCACCACACAAGGTGCGCGAGCTGGCCTGATGATGTGCCCCGTCACGGGGCACGCCGGCCTGCGTCGTCGCTGACGCGTCACCAACCGTCGGATCCCGAGAGGGATCGGCGACGCGCGCTGGTGCTCCCACTCGGGACCTCTCTCGAAGGAGCACCACCATGAGCGAACGTCGCGAGCGATGTGTCACGACACGCCGCATCTACCTCACCACCGCAATTCCCTACGTCAACGGCGAGCCCCACATCGGGCACGCCCTCGAGCTCGTACAGGTCGACGCCCTCGCACGCGCCTGGCGCGCCCGCGGTCACGAGGTCCGCACGCTGACCGGTACCGACGACAACGCCCTGAAGAACGTCCGCGCGGCCGAGGCCGCCGGCGTCGACGTGGCCGACTTCGTGCAGGCCAACGGCGACCAGTTCGTGGCCCTCCTCGACCCGTTGTCGGTCGCCATCGACGACGTGATCCGCACCGCGACCGACCCACGCCACCGACCGGGCGTCGAGCGCCTGTGGCGGGCATGTGCCGACCGGGGTGATCTGTACCTGCGGGACTACGAAGGCGCGTACTGCGTCGGCTGTGAGGCGTTCCTCGACGACGACGAGCTCGACGCCGACGGCCGTTGCCCCGAGCACCGCACCGAACCAGACATCGTGCGCGAGCGGAACTGGTTCTTCCGGCTGTCGAGGTACGGCGAACGCATCCAAACCGCGATCGAGAGTGGCGAGCTCCGCATCGAGCCGACGACTCGTCGCAACGAGGTGCTCGCCCAACTGCGGGCGGGACTGCACGACATCAGCGTGTCGCGCTCGATCGAACGAGCCCATGGATGGGGGATCGCGGTGCCGGACGATCCGTCGCAGGTCGTCTACGTCTGGTTCGACGCGCTCGCCAACTACGTGACCGCGCTCGGACCCGATGACGACGTCGCACGCTGGTGGCACGGAGCCGATGAGCGGATCCACGTGATCGGCAAGGGCATCATCCGCTTCCACGCCCTGTACTGGCCGGCGATCCTGGCGTCGGCCGGACTGCCACTGCCGACCGCGCTGTTCGTGCACGACTACCTGACGGTCGACGGCACGAAGATCTCGAAGTCGGCCGGGAACGGGGTGGCACCGGCCGAGCTCGTCGAGCGCTTCGGCACCGATGCCGTGCGCTGGTGGCTGCTCAGTGAGTCACCGGTTGGTGTCGATTCCGACTTCACGCTCGATCGGCTCGTTCGGCGGGCGAACGAAGATCTCGCGAACGGGCTGGGCAACCTCGTGACGCGCACGGTCGCCCTCGTCCACCGCCTGCGCGGGGGCCAGGTCGCCGACGTTTCGCCGCTCGACGGTCCCGACGACCGCGAGTTCGATGACGCGATCGATGCGTATGACGTGCGGCGCGCGGCGCGCCGCGTCCGGGAGTTGATCGGCGCCGCCAACACCGAGCTCGAGCGTGTGCGGCCGTGGGAGCTGGCGAGGACGAACCCGGACGACGCGCGGATCGACGCGGTCCTGGCCGATGTCGTTGCGCGCTGCCGCCGGCTGATCGCGCTCGTCGGCCCGTTCGTGCCGGCGACCGCGGCCGTCGCCGCCGAGCGGATCGGGACCGGCCCGACGGTCGGACCGCTGGGCCGGGTCTTCGACCGCCTCGATGCGCCGTCCACCCCGGTTTGTGTCACCGACACCGGCGACCCTCGCCGATGTCGGTGACACAAACACGGGCGGTTGACCTCGGTCAGGCGTGATGGTGGAGGTGGCGGAACAGGTCGCGGAGGAGCGCGATCTCGGCGCCGTGATGGGTCACCTCGCGCTGGGCGTGGAGGGCGAGGGCGAGCACGGTGCTGTCGGCGTACGGTCCCCAGCCTTCACCGAGCGGGTCGAACAACCGGTCGGAGCCACCGTCGGCGAGACCCTGGTGGAACGTGCGCCAGGCGCGCTCGAGCAGCGCGCCGGCCGCGTCGGGATCGAGCACCCACGCCGTGCCCGCCAGCCCGGTGCCGGTGCGGTCGAACACCCTCGACGAGTAGCTGTCGAGACAATCGACGGCGATGTGCCACATCCGCCAGGCGATCGTGGTCAACGGCGGGGGATCGGCCTCGGTGTCGTGGTCATCGACCGAGACGCCACCGGCGGAATCCGCACGGACCGTCCAGCAGCCGGAGGCGGGCTCCCACAGGTACTCGTCGACGCTGAGCCCGGTGAGACGCTCACTCAGCTGCGACCACGTCTGGTCGAGACTGTCGAGCACGTCGTCGAGCACCACCAGTTCGATGGTTCGTTCCACCGCCCCATCCTCGTAGATAACGGGCGCATGGGCGCTGTCGATCGACGCGGCGGCGTGCGTCAAGCGTCAGCGGAGCCGGATCCGGCGGCACCGGAGTCGGCCGATGAGCCGACGTCGGACCGATCGGTCTCAGACCCCGTCTCGACGTTGAGGTACTCCATCAAGCCGCTGATCTCGAGCAGCCGCAGCACGGGCCGGCTGGAGCCGCTGAGCACGAGCCGGCGCATCGCGGCCTGGGCGCGCTGGTGCGCCTCGACGAGAACTCGCAGCCCGCTCGAGTCGACGAACCCAACGGCCGACAGGTCGATCACGACATCGCCTGACGATCCGGGGAGTGGATCGAGGTGCCTTGCCAGGACGGTGACCGAGTGGGCGTCGATCTCACCCCTCAATTGCAGTCCGGACGATGAGGTCGTGATGTGCAGCGCCCCGTCGGTCCCTGTCATGGCTCGCAACGCTACCCGAGCGTCGAGCGGACTTGCCGACGTCGATCGGTCGTACGGCGCTCGGCCTCGGTGTCCCCTGCCACCTCGTCGGGGACGCGACCGGTGCCGGCGGAGCGTGCCAGGGCTACGATGGTGACGTCGTCGGTCGGGGTCCCGACCTGGAACTCGTCGACCATCCGGATCAGCGATTCGACGATCTCGTCCGGGCCGATGTGCTCACCGACGATCGTTTCGAGACGCTCGTGGAGCCGAACCTCACCGAGTCGGGATCCGTCCTCACCCCGCGCCTCGGTGAGGCCGTCGGTGTACACGACAACGACGCCGCCGTGGGGGATCGCGACGGTCTCGGTCGACCACGGCGCGTCGAACGGCCCGATCAGCGGTCCGGTGTGCGGCAGTTCGTGGGCCGATCCGTCGGTGACGAGCAGGGCCGGCGGGTGGCCGGCGTTGGCCCAGCGGCACTCCCCGCTCGCCACGTCGACGACGGCGATGAACGCCGTCACGAAGTCGTCGACCGCGTCGTCGTGGCGCTCCTGCGCGAGCCACCCGAGCGCGCTGCCCGGCGAGAGCCCGGTACGCAACGCCGACCGCAGTTGCGCCTTCGCCTTCAACGCGCTCAACGCTGCCTTGGCGCCGTGACCGGTGACGTCGATCACGACGATGTACATCGTGTACTGGTCGATCAAGCCGGTCTCGTAGCAGTCGCCGGCGACGAAGCCGTGGGCGGCACGCAACCTCGTCGCCAGGCTCCAGCCTTCGGGCGTGACGGCGCGCTCCTCGGCGAGCTCGGAGCGAACCTGGAGGGCGAGCACAGCGCTCTGCTCGAGCCCTTCGTAGGCACGGATCGCCCGGTCGCGCTCGTCGACGAGCGATCGCTGCATCGAGTCGATCGCGTCGGCCACATCACCGAACTCGGTGGTGTCGAACGTGGGCATCGCCGCCAGTTGCCCGCCCGTGATGGCACGGGCGGCACCGCTGATCTCGGCGAGCGGTTTGGTGACCCAGCGCCGGAACAACCAGATCGCGAGGACGGTGCACGCGAGCGCCGCACCGAACGCGGTCAACATCCCGGTGACGGCGGTGCGGCCGACGCTGCTGACACGATCCTCGGCGTCGCCGACCCCGGCATTGACGTCGGCCGCGAGATCTCCCAACGCGGCGCGGACCTCGTCGAATCGAACCCGACCGAGCTCGACGAGTTCAGGGTCGACGTCGGTGCCGCGCTGGCGTCGATCGATCTGCGGCTCGGCGGCATCCGCACGCCACGATCGGGCCGTGGCGCGGACGTGGTCGAGATCGTCCGCTGCGTCTGCGACGAGATCCGCTTTGGGTTCGAGACGCTCGAGTGCCGACGTCTCGCGCACGATCCCGTCCCGGTAGCGCTCGAGGAACTCGCCGTTGCCAGAGCTCACGTGACCGATGACGCCACTCTCCTGATCGCCCAACGCGAGTCGAAGTGCGTTCACGTCGTCGCGCATCACCCGCAGCGTGCCGCGCTCGTCGACGGACTCGTTCCACGACCGAACCGTGAGGCCGGCCAAGACCGAGCTCACGATGAACAACAGCAGATACACCGCCGAGACGATCGAGAGTCGCGCCCGCAGCCGGCTCCTGCGCTGCGGCCCGGACGCGGCGACGTGTCCCACCCGCGGAGCGTACGTGGGATCGAAAGCGTCGTCGGACGGTCATTCGCGGAACGACCCGCTCATCCTCGCTGGGGGCAGGAGTGCGGGCCGTTCCGAAACGGCGACACGATTGATCGAATCGCCGCTGGGGGGAGGTGGTCGGGAGATCGACCGTTGACGCTTATGCGGCGTCGACGGCCTTCACTCCGCGCGGACCGCTTCGCTCGACGTCGCCGAACGCATCGGAGTCGGAGTGCCGACGACGGCGGGCGAGCATGAAGCAGGTGACGAGCACCGCCGCGCCGGTGGCGGCGAGGACGGGGTGCCGCCTGATCGCGGCGACAGCGTCGGGTGCGGCGCTCCATGCCTTGCGCGCACTTCGCACCGTACTGTCGGCGATCACGCCGGCTGCGTTGCCTCCGACGTCGATCGCCGCCCCTGCGATGTCACCGATCGACTCGGTGGCGTCAGCCACGAGGTGGCTCGCGGCGTCCAAGCCGGTTCCGGCGGCGGAAGCCACTGAACCGAGAATCTGGGAGGGAAGCGTGGTGCTGCTCATGAACATTCCTCTTCGCTCGTGTGTCGGATCAGACCCGGCGGCGGCCGAAGATGAAAAGCAACAGGGCGATAATCGCCAGGACGATGAAAACGGTGTACAGCATGGGCCGTGCACTACCCGGCCGGGCCGTTCCCCAAACGTCGAGCGGCCCGAAACGTCGACGGGCGAGCGTCGAACGTCACGGAACTGTCACGGATTCGGCAATGCTCACGGGCGCCTGGATCGGGTGACCGTTCGCTCGTTCCGGCCGCTGAGCCCAATGGTTCATCGGCGCACACGGTGGGTACGTCCGGCCTTCGTGGAGCGCGTTAGGTTGCGGCGAGATGTCCAGCGCCGGTGAATTGATCACCCTCGATCTGCCGTTGACGGCGCGACATGCCTCGACGGTCCGCGTCGTCGCTGCTTCGTTGGCGGCCGACTGCGGGTTCAACATCGACGAGATCGACGACCTGCGACTCGGCATCAACGAGGCCGTTTCGATCATGACCGACATCGACGCGCCTCCGCAGGCCCGCCTGGTCGTCGAGTTCGAGGTGCGCCATGCCACCATCGCCGTCGCGGTTCGTCGCTCCGGGGTCGACGGGCTCGGTGGGGCCGAACCGATCGACGAGCTCGCCCGTCGGATCCTCGGCGTCGTCGTCGACATGTTCGAGATCTCCGACGGCTCATTCTTGCTGTGGAAGTCGGCCACGCCGACCACGCCGACCACGCAGTGATGGTCGAAGTCGACGACGACGAGTTGTTCGCCGAGTTCCAACGGAACCCTCGGCGCAGTGTGAGGAACCAGATCGTCGAACGCCACCTCGGCCTCGCCGTGCACATCGCACGACGATTCAGTCCGTCGACGATCGGCGACGAGGATCTCCAACAGGTGGCGATGATGGCCCTGGTCAAGGCCGTCGATCGATACGACCCGACGGTCGGCAGCGCGTTCTCGGCGTTCGCCGGGCGCACGATCGAAGGCGAGATCAAACGTCACTTCCGCGACAAGACCTGGTCGGTGCGTGTGCCGCGCAGCGCCAAGGAGCTCCACCTCGCGGTACGCCGGGCGAACGACGAGCTGACGCAGAGGATGGGCCGATCGCCATCGGTCCCCGAAGTCGCCGAGCATCTCGGGATCAGCCGCGACGATGTGATCACCGGCTTGTCGGCCGCGGCGGCGCGCAGCATCGGATCGATCGACGCATCGACGTCCGAGGACGACACTGCGATCGACCGTCGCGAGGCGATGGCCGACATCGAGACCGGGTTCGCGAAGACCGACGATGAACAGGTCGTCGAGGGGTTGCTCGAGATGCTGCCCGAGCGCGAGCGCGAGATCGTGCGGCTGCGGTTCTACGAGGACATGTCGCAAGCCGACATCGCGGAACGGTGCGGCATCTCACAGATGCATGTCTCGCGGTTGTTGCGACGCTCGTTCGAGCAGATGCGACGCACCCTCGACGAAGGGTAGGGGCGGCGTTCCTTATTACCTCGCGTACGCGCGCACGCGCGCGCCCGCACGCGACGGGCTGATTCTGGTGAGACGTTTGCCACGTCGTCGGTGAGGGTAAGCAACTGCGCAACGGGCAATCGGGCCCGATCCCACGAGATGGGCCTGACGGGCCTTGGAGAAAGGAATTGCGATGTATGCAGCAATCGGAGTCATCTTCGTAGTTGCCGGAGCGATCTTGACGTTCGCCGTCGAGAAGACTGTCGAGGGCCTCGACCTCGACGTGATCGGCTGGATTCTGATGGGCGGTGGCGCGCTGTCGCTGCTGATCGCCGCTATCCAGGGCGCCGGCTGGATGAGCATGAGCAACACCAAGCTGCACACCGAGCGTCACGTCACCGACGACGGTCAGCACTACGTCGAAGAGACCCGCACGGGCTGATCCTCGAGTCCGGCCCACGCGGCCGGTGGACGAGACGGCGCGACCGACCGGTCGCGCCGTTCGTCGCGTTTTCGGCGCAAGCGGTTTGAAGTCCGAGCCCGGTGGAAAACGTCGGTCCATGTCGGCAGTCGGCCGCCCGTTGACCGTGTCGATCGTCAACGACTACGAGATCATCGTCCGCGGCCTCGCGGCGATGCTCGCCCAGTACCCCGACCGTGTTCGTGTGGTCGAGCTCGAAGCCGGTGGTGAGCCGAACGAACCGTCGGACGTGGCGCTGTACGACACGTTCGCCGGGCGCCGTCATTCGCTCGAGCGGGCCGAGAAGATGGTCGTGAGCCACATCGTGCGACACGTCGTGTTGTACACGTGGGATGCGCCCGGCGAGTTCCTCGAGGACGCGTCACGTATCGGTGTGTCGGGTGTCGTCTTGAAGTCGCGCGGCGCCGGCGACCTCGTGGAGGCACTCGAACGTGTGGCCGCGGGCGAACGGGTCGGCCTCGACGTGGTCAGCCGAGGGCGCGAGCACGGCACACCCCCCGACCTGTCGATGCGAGAGCACGAGGTGCTCGCCCTGGTCGCACTCGGGATGAGCAACCGCGAGGTGGCCGAGGAGTTGTACCTGTCGGTGGACACCGTCAAGACGTACGTGCGGCGGCTGTTCTCGAAGCTCGGAGTCAGCAACCGCACGCAGGCGGCGCTCAAGGCGGCCGGTTACGAGGTGCAACCGCCGGCGGGTCGTCTGTCCTGAGCGAACGGCGGCGAGCCGGGCGGCGCTGCGATCGGACATCGAGCTCCGCCGGCGGCCGCGGTTTGCGCCCGCAGGTTCAGGGGTACCCCCTGCTCATCACCATGTCCTGGTCCGCCGAGACACCTCAGAGACTTCCGATGAGCCCTTTCAAGATCGAACTGGAACCCGCCTTCGAGAACGTGGCGGCGGCACGACGGTTCGTCACCGAGCGGCTCAACGGCTTGGCCGCCGATCGATGCCTCGTCGACGATCTGAGATTGGCGGCGAGCGAACTCGTCACCAACGCCGTCGAGCACGGCGATCACGGTCGGGTCGTGGTCGAGCTCGGCGTGAACCCCGACCTGGTGTCGTTGAGCGTCACCAGCAGGAGCCCGCATGACCACGTGGGGCCCGTTTCGGATTGGACCGTCGCCGACTCGGGGCAGATCACCGGTCGGGGACTGGGAATCGTCCGCACCCTGGCCGATGACATCTCGGTATCGCGTGGTGGCGGAATGTTGACCATCACGGTCGAACGTCGCCTGTCCTGACGACGCCTGTCCCGCGTCTCTCATGGCCCAGGACCGCCTCGGCGCCTCGCCGGTACGATGCCCAGATGGCTTCGATCGAGGCGAACGGCATCACCATCGAGTACGACATACGCGGCGAGGGCGAACCGTTGTTGCTCGTGATGGGCCTCAGCGGTCAACTCATCGACTGGTCCGACGACTTCGTCGACCTGCTGGTTGCCGAGGGTTTCCAGGTGATCCGGTTCGACAACCGTGACGCCGGCTTGAGCACCGAATTCGACTGGACCCCGCCGTCGCGGGCGCGCTCGGCCGCCGCCCTGCTCGCCCGCCGGAGGCCGCGCGCCGGCTACCTCATCGCCGACATGGCTGCCGATGCAGCCGCCCTGCTCCGCGGGCTCGACATCGGACCCGCCCACGTCGTTGGTGTCTCGATGGGTGGGATGATCGCCCAAACGATGGCGATCGAACACTCGGATCTGGTGCGGACCCTCACCTCGATCATGTCGAACACCGGCAACAACCGGCATGGGTTGCCGCGCCGGCGGGTGCTGATCAAGCTCTCGCGGCTTGCTCCGCCGACCATCGAGAACGCCGAGGAGTCGTCACTGAGCGTGTATCGATTGGTCGCCGGGCCGGAGGCCGACGACGAGTTGTTCCGCAAGCAGGCACGCGCGAGCCTCGAACGCAGTTTTCGGCCATCCGGTGTCTTGCGCCAGACGGCGGCGATCGTCGCCAGCCCGGACCGCACGCCTGGCCTCCAGGAGGTCCGCGTCCCCACCCTGGTGATCCACGGCCTCGCCGATCCGCTCGTGAAGCCCTCCGGCGGCATCGCCACGGCGCGAGCGATCCAAGGCTCGCGCCTGTTGATGTTCCCCGAGATGGGTCACGACATGCCGCGCCTTCGCTGGCCAGAGATGGTGACCGCGATCACCCAGAACGCGGCTCGCGCCGGTCACTCAGGGATGAAGTCGAACACGTTGGATGCGCGCAGCCGCTCCATGAACGCCGGCTCGTAGGCGATCTCCGGGTCGGCGCGCACCATCTGGTCGAGTGTCACGGCGTCGTCGCCGACGAGGATTCGCCAGGACCCGGCACGCACGCCATCGAGGATGATCGTCGCCGCCTGGGCGGCGCTCGTCGGGGCGTTGTCACGGAAACCCTCGGCGCGCAGCAGCATCGCTTGACGGATGTCCTCGTCGGACGCCGCCGACACATCGAGTCCCATCGCCGTGAGCCGCTCGCGAAGTTCGGCGACGTGTTCGTCGCGCAGCTCTTTCGGGTCGCGTCCGAAATAGGCGCCGGAGTTGAACACGATCGACGTGCCGATGTGACCAGGCATCACCACCGAGACCTTGAGGTGCGGGGCGTTTTGGCGGAAGTCGACGATCAGCGCCTCCGAGAAGCCCTTGACCGCGAACTTCGCCGCGCTGTACGCGGTGTGAGCGTTGGGGCCGAGGCACGCCCAGAACCCGTTCACGCTGCTGGTGTTCACCACGTGACCTTCCTCGGCTGCGAGCAGCATCGGGAGGAAGGAGCGGGTGCCGTTGTAGACACCGCCCCAGCAGACCCCGAACACCTTGTCCCACTCGTCGGCTCGGTCGGCGACGATGCTCCCACCGCCGCCGATCCCGGCGTTGTTGAACAGCAGGTTGATGTGGTCAGTGCCGTGGGCCGCAGCGACGTGCGCGGCGAACGCATCCATCTGGTCGCGCTCCGAGACGTCGGCGACGAACGTGCTGAGCACCGTGCCGGCCGGTGACCCGTCGTCGCCGAGCGCCTTGGTCGCCGCCATGTTCTCGGCCGAGATGTCGCAGATCGCGACGTGACATCCCTCGGCGGTGAGCTGGCGCGCCAACTCCCGCCCCATGCCGGTGCCGCCGCCGGTCACGACCGCGACCCTGCCTTCGAAACGCTCCATCGTCGATGCCTCCCGTGCGGGAGTCTCCCGCATTCTCTGCGATGGCGACGAACCACCAGCGAGCCGTATCGATCCGCCGTTCCGCCGCATCGATCGCCGTTCCGTGGATCGCCGGCTCGGTCGCGTTCAGATCGAAGCGAGGCGATCAGATGTCCGGGAGGGTGGCGCTGGGGTAACGTGGACTCGGTGCCGTCCCAGGAGTCCAGCCACGACGCAGTCGTCGAAGCGACCGCCGACACCGAGCGGACGATGTCGCCCCAGCGCGTTCCTGTCAACGTGTACGAGGCCACGGGAGCGCTCGTGGTCGTGTGTCCGATGCCGGCCGTGAGGGCCGATGACGTCAGCGTCGAACTCGGACCCGGCACGTTGCGGTTCTGGGCCCGACTCCGCAGCGCGCCACCGAAGGAGTACCTGGTGCACGAGTGGGAGTACGGCGGCTACGAGCGCGAGGTCGAGCTGCCAGAGGGCTTCGGGGGCGGTGTGGAGGCGACGCTGACGAACGGCCAGCTCGCCGTCCGGGTCTTGCGCGGGTCGGCGGACGACATCATCAAGATCACGCCGTCCGGACTCTGAACCCGACTTGCGTCGGTGCCCGGTGCGATGGGCTCAGAACAGGCGGATGCTTTGGGCCTTCGCCACGATCGACGCGAGGTTGCCGACGACGTCGGTGATGGTGGTTGCCGCGAGGAATGAATACGTCGCGTTCGTCGCCTGTTGGCCGAGTCCGGCACATCCCGTGTCGGTGCACGCCGCCGCAATGGTGACGGTGACGGTGTGATCCGCATTGCTCAGGGCGACGGTGGAGTTGGCGAACGAGGCGATCGTCGCGTCGGCGGTGACGTAGGTGTTCGAGCCCATGACGCGCGGGCCGCTGCTGACGCCGACCATCGTCAACGTGTCGTTGCCCGTGCCGACGGGGTCGGTCAACGTGACCGTGGTCGCGGACGGCACGGATGCCGGTGCGAGCGGCTCACTGAACGTGATCGCGACGGTGTCACCGGCTTGGGCCCTGCCGTCGAGGGTGCCGTTGGTGTCGGTGATCGTGACCGCAGCCGGCCTCGCTCGGTCGAGCGGGGTCGCCGCCGCGAACGCGCCGAGGGCGCCGGCCGCGTCGCGAGCACCGAGGCTGCTGGCCGCCATCGCCACCGTCATCGTGCCGACACGTGTGTCGGCGGCGCCGGCACCCTCGGCGAGCGTGAGCGTCAGCGTGGCGGTGGACCGGCTGACACTGGTGAGCGTCCCGCCGGACGGCACGTTGGTGAGCGTCCAGGGTGCGGTACCGGCCGAGTAGGCCTGCAGGGACTCGCTGAAGAGGGCGGTCACGCGGTCGACCTTGCCGTTGCCGCTGTTGTCGAGCAGGGCGAGCGTGACGAGGACAGGTGCGGCGCGGTCGAGGGGGGCGATCGCGACGTGGGTGGCCAAGTTGCCGGCGGCGTCGCGGATGCCGGCGACGTTGCTGGTGAGCGTGACCCGGAACGAGCCGACGGCGGTGTTCGCCGCGCCGGCGCCTTGGTTGAGCACCAGCGTCGCTTGGTTGGCGGACACGTTGACGGTGTTGAGCGTGGCGCCCGACGGTGCCGTTGCCAATACGAAGACGCTGGCCGGTGCGGTGAATGGAGCCAGCGCCTCGCTGAAGGAGGTGAGGACGCGGTCGATCTTGCCGTCGGCGTTGTCGTCGAACATCTCTGCCGACTGTCGGATCGGCCTGGCGCCATCGGTCGGCGCGATCGTGAACGACGCCAGGTTGCCGGCGGCGTCGCGGATGCCGGCCGGATCGGCGGCGAGGGCGACGGTGAACAAACCGACCGACGTGTCGTGCGGCCCGGCTCCTTCGGTGATCGCGATCGTGACCGTCGGCGTGGCCACCGTGACTGAAGCCAATGTGCCGGCGCTGGGCACGTTGCTGAGGGCCCAGACCGTGGTCGGCGCGGTGTAGGCGGCGAGCGCCTCACTGAACGTCACCGTCAACCGGTCGACCCTGCCGTTGGCACTCACGTCCTGCATCACCGACGTCACGCGGGCCGGTGCTGCCACGTCGGTCGGTGCCGTGGCGGCGAACGAGGACTGTGGTCCGTTCGCGTCGCGGATGCCGGCCGCGTTGACGG
>DATMDV010000258.1:0-7593 GCA_035557475.1 Ilumatobacteraceae bacterium | reverse complement strand
ACGAGACATTCGAGCCGACGCGACACCTGCTCAGAATTGCCTGGACTGGGTGCACATCGCAAGCCGCCGGGACGGTGCAGAACTGCCGATCGGCGGCACCTGTCACTGCGGTCGAGCTCGTGACCTCAGGGCTGGCGTTATCGAGGTTGAGGAGGTTGGAGTCCGCAGGGAATTCGGCGCCAGCATTTGGTGTCGAGTGAGTTAGGAAGTCGAGTCGTGCCCGCACCGCTTCGGATCGCTGACCTCGTGCGTCAGCGGGCGATGTCGAACGGTGCCGCGGGGAAACGCTGGCTTGACGAGCTCCCAGGGATCGTCGCCGCACTGGCAGATCGATGGGGCCTCGACCTCGCAGAGTCGTATCCGGGTGGCACCGCTTCGTACGTCGCCGCGGCGACCGATGAGGTGGGACGCGACTGCGTGCTCAAAGTCGCGATGCCGCTCGACATGTATGAAGCCGACGCATTCCGCCGAAGTGTGACGGTGCATGAACTCGCCGGGGGCCGAGGCTGCGCCGAGCTGTTCGCATACGACGAGTCGGTGCCGGCACTGCTGATGGAGCGTCTCGGTCCGAATCTCGATGATCTGGGGCTGGCGCTGCCACAGCTACTCGACACGATCGCGACCACGTTGCGATCGTTCTGGCGGCCCGTGGGCGACGACTGCCCGTTGCCGAGCGGGGCTGAGAAGGCGGCGTGGCTGGCCGACTACATCGTGACGACGTGGGAGAGCCTCGGGCGGCCCTGCGAGCGCAGGGTTGTCGACCGTGCGCTCACCTACTGCGATGAGCGGGCGGCCGCGTTCGATTCGTCGAACGCCGTTCTGGTCCACGGCGACGCCCACGGCTGGAACACACTCGACGCCGGCGGAGATCTCTTCAAGTTCGTCGATCCGGAGGGCTTGCGGTCCGAAGCAGCGCACGACCTCAGCGTGCCGATGCGGGAGTACAACAGTCCGCTCCTCGCCGGAGACACGACGCGTCTCGTTCACGAGCGAGCCGAACTGCTCGCGTCGTTGTGCGATATCGATCCCAAGCCGGTGTGGCAGTGGGGCTTCATCGAGCGGGTGTCGACGGGACTCGCCAACCTGCGCGAGTTCGAAGGCGGCGATGGGATGGCCTTCCTCGAAGTTGCCACGCGCTGTACGTGACCCGCCGAGGAAATGCTCCCCGGCTTCGATCCCGCCGCACCGAACTGCCGTGGATGCGCTTGCAGGTGCTGACTTTCGACTCGGTGAGCGGGCCGCGGGGCTGCTGATCGCGTGGATCGCCTTCGCCGGTTGCCGGGGCGGTCCTGGCTGGGGGTGTGATGTGGCGGGTCAGAAGTGGTGGTGATCACGTCGAGTTGTGCGATCCGGACGAAGCCGTCGAGCCCGCCTGACGGACGGTGCCTGGCACCATCCGGCTTACGATCGCTCGATGGGGATCGAGGGGAATCGCAGCACCGATCGGACGCTGACCACACACGTCGGAAGCCTGATCAGGCCAGACGATCTGGTGGCCGCGCTCCAGGCACGGCGAGCCAGCGGTTCGTCGGGCGGTGACGACGCCGAGTTCGACGAGTTGCTCTCGCACAGCGTCGAGGAGATCGTGCGCCGGCAGGCCGCGATCGGGATCGACGTCGTCAGCGA
This sequence comes from Ilumatobacteraceae bacterium, assembly GCA_035557475.1. GTDB lineage: Bacteria > Actinomycetota > Acidimicrobiia > Acidimicrobiales > Ilumatobacteraceae > JALOLG01. Next base: position 5,967 of record DATMDV010000258.1, on the reverse strand, counting down.
CGGTGAGTTCGGCAAGACGATCAGTTGGTCGCGCTACATCCTCGAACGACTCGACGGGTTCGAGGATCGTCCGGTTCCGGCAGCCCCCGAGGGAACGCCGTCGCGACCGCTCGGTCCGCGCACCGATATCGAAAGGTTCCCCGAGTTCTACGCGGAATACAACTCGACCCAGGGCTTCGAAGAAGTGATGCGGAACCCGGTGTGTGTCGGCCCGATCTCGTACGCCGGACATGCTGCGTTGCAACGCGACATCGGCAACTTCACGCGCGCCGTAGCTGCCGCCCGGGCCGCTGGCCACGACGTGGCCGGCTTCCTTCCCGTGGTCGCCCCGGCCAGCGTCGCCTACAAGCGTCAGGACGTCCACTACGGATCGGAGGAGGAGTACGTCTACGGCGTAGCCGCCGCGCTGCGCGAGGAGTATCGGGCGATCATCGACGCCGGGCTGATGCTGCAGATCGACGATGCCCACCTGCCGATGATGTACGACAACATCGTCAACCCCGGCACCCCCGACGATTTCCGGAAGTGGGCGCAGCTGCGAATCGAAGCCCTCAACCACGCCCTGGAAGGCATCCCCCCCGAGTGCTGCCGCTACCACATCTGTTGGGGCAGCTTCAACTCCCCGCACGTCGGCGACGTGCCGTTCAAGGAGATCGCCGACCTCGTGCTGTCGGTCAACGTCGGTGGTTACGCGATCGAGATGGCCAACCCGCGTCACGACCATGAATGGAGGGTGTGGGAGGAGCTCTCGTTGCCCGATGACAAGGTGCTGATCCCCGGCGTCATCGCCCACACCACGAACGTCGTCGAGCATCCCGAGCTCGTGGCCGACCGGATCGTCCGGCTCGCCGAGCTGGTGGGCCGTGAGCGTGTGATCGGTGGTACCGACTGCGGCTTCGCTCAGGGCCCGTACGTACGTCGTGTCCACCCCACGATCATGTGGGCGAAGCTCGACGCCCTCGTGCAGGGAGCGCGGTTGGCGACCGAACGGTTGTGGTAGTTCCCGAACAACGCTTCGACGCCGCCTACTACTGCCACTTCTATGGCCCCAAGCCGGTGCACGATCGGCGCCGCGTCGGACGGCTGGCAGAGGGTGTGCTGGCGCTGGCCGCCTGGTGGCAGGTGCCGGTGCGGTCGGTGCTCGATGTCGGCGCCGGCAAGGGTTACTGGCGCGACTGGCTCGCCGACCAACGCCCGTCGGTGCGGTACCACGGGATCGACGTGAGTGAGTTCGCCTGTCGCCGGTACGGGCACGAGCAGGCCGACCTCGCCACGTGGCGACCGTCCCGTAAGTACGACCTCGTGGTGTGCCAGAGCGTGCTGCAGTACCTCGACGACCGCGCCGCGGCGGCGGCGATCGACTCACTCGGGGCGGCGTGCCGCGGTTTGCTGTGGCTCGAAGTCCCGACGCTCGCCGATCGGATCGGAGTGATCGATCACGAGGCGACCGACCTCGACGTGCACTGGAGAACCGGCGCCTGGTACCGCAAGCGCCTGACCCGTCACTTCACGCAGATCGGCGGGGGTCTCTGGCACTCGTCACAGTCATCAGCCGTGTTCTTCGAGCTCGAGCTCCCCGACTGACGGTGTCCGACCGAGTGCGACCCCAGCGTGGCGTACGCATTCTGTTCCGCGTGCGGTTCGTCGTTGTTCTGGCATGACGCCGCGCGGCCGGACCCCCTGTCAATTTGCGAGGACACTCGATCAGCCCACCGGTTTGCGCACTTCCGGCGCGTGGTGAATGGCCGAGCACGGCGACTACCACACGCCCGAGCCGAACGTGAACGAGCTCGACGCGACGCGTGAACCGAGAACGCGTCGGGCCCGAGTTCCCGGCCGCCTGAGCGAAGCACTCCGATCGGGCGGGGGAGTGGAACGAACCGGCCAGCGTTTGAGCTACCGTGCTCGCGTCAGGCGGGCGTCATCAGGGGATCGTTCAAACGCAAGGGGAGCGTACATCGTGTTCAACAGTGATCCATCGACTCGTCGGCGCAGGTTGGCCGGACTCATCGCCGTTGCGGCCTTCGCCGCGTGGAGCGTACCGACGACGGCTGAGGCCCAGCCGGGGCAGAACAACTGCCAGCGGCGCAACAACAACAAGTACGACAAGCTTCTCGAGTGCGTGACCCTGGCGGGAGTCAGGGAGCACCAGGCGGCGTTGCAGGCGATCGCCGACGCCAACGCCGGCACGCGGGCCGACCAGACGCCCGGCTACGAGGCGAGCGTCGACTACGTCGTCAAGACACTGAAGAAGGCAGGCTGGGACGTCGACCGGGTGCCGTTCACCTACCAGGTGGGCGTCGCCGAGCTGGAGCAGCTCACGCCGGTGCAGGCCACCTACCAGACGGGCGGGTACACCGGCACGGGACTCGGCGATGTCCAGGCCGCTGTCGTCGCAGTCGACATCAACCTGACGCCGCCGCGGGCCAACACGAGCGGATGCGACGGCGCGTTCGCCGAGGCCGCCGTCGGCGCCCCGCTCGTCGCGCACCCGGAGGGCCCGGACGACTTCGCCGGCTTCCCCGCAGGTGCGATCGCCCTCACTCAGCGGGGCGGGTGCAGCTTCACGCTCAAGGCCCACAACGCGCAGGCCGCCGGCGCAAGCGCTGTGATCATCTTCAACCAGGGCGACACTCCGGCGCGCGAGGTGGTGTTCGTCGGCAACGCCGCCGCGCCCGCCAATTCGGCCGTCGGCCCGCTCGCGATTCCCGTTGTCGGGTCCTCGTTCGCCGACGGCGCCGCCCTCTCCCAGCCCGGGTCCACCGCTCGCATCTCCGTGCGCCTGGAGGATCGGTTCTCCGAGAACGTGATCGCCGAGAAGGAAGGCAGGCGCCGCGACAACATCGTCATGGCCGGCGCCCACCTCGACTCGGTGCCCGCCGGGCCGGGCATCAACGACAACGGCAGCGGCTCGGCGGCATTGCTCGAGCTCGCTCAGAACCTGGAAAGCCACCGGCCGTACAACACCTTGCGCTTCGCGTGGTGGGGCGCCGAGGAGCTCGGCCTGATCGGGTCCACGGCGTGGGTCAACAGCCTCAGCCAGGAGCAACTCGACGAGATCGCCCTGTACCTCAACTTCGACATGATCGGCTCGTCGAACTACTTCATTGGGGTGTACGACGCCGACGAGTCGTCATTTGACGCTCCCGTACCGGTGCCGGAGGGATCGATCGCCCTCGAAGACGTCTTCGAGTCGTACTACACCCTCGTCGGCGAGCCCTACGACGACACGCCGTTCAGTGGGCGCAGCGACTACCAGGCGTTCATCAACCACGACATCCCAGCGAGCGGTCTGTTCACCGGAGCCGAGGTGATCAAGCGGCCGGAGCAGCAGGCAGTCTGGGGTGGCACGGTCGGCGCTCAGTTCGACCCGTGCTACCACATCGCCTGCGACACCTTCGCGAACAACAGCGATCACGCACTCGACGTCAACGCCGACGCCGTCGCCTTCGCCGTGCTGACGTTCGCCTACTCCACCGAGTCGGTCAACGGTGTCGTGGGCCGGCCGGTGCCCGACAGCCAGCCGCTGCCGGCGCCAGCCGGGCCCGAGGGAACGTGTCCCGTCGCACCGCCGCTGCCCGCCAGCTGCGGATGAGAGGCTGACACCTCGCGCCTGGCCTTCTCGGTCAGCTCACCAAAATTGCCACGCGCTGGCGATGCTCGGTGCCCGTGATTGTCGTGCTCCGTGAGCGGCGAGCGGGTCGGTACTCGCGCAATCTGCGCCCGTGACCGTCGTTGCGTCGACGTGCCGGACCCTGCAATCTGCTGGGGGTGGATGGCCGCGGCGTTGCATCGACGCTGTCAATTGGTGGAAACCGAGGTCGCCCCTGGCGGTTGGTTGATCTGGCCCTGGTCGATGTGCGTGAGGTGTGGGGTGGCGATGATGGTGGCGGTGATCATGCCGAGTCCGCCAACGATGAAGGGGGCGTGAAGGTTGGTTGCGTTCGCTAGGAGTGCGCCGAGAAGGGCGCCGATTGGCATCGCGCCCCAGCCAAAGAAGCGGTAGGCGCTGTTGACTCTGCCGCGGAGTTCGTCGGGGACGAGCGCTTGACGAAGCGACACCGTGACGACGTTCCAGGTGACGGCCGAGAACGCGCCGAGTGCCATGACGGGAGCGAAGATCCATGCTTGGTCGGCGAGTCCGAGGCCGAGTTGGGCGATGCTGTAGGTCAACGCAGCGGACACGAGTGCGGTGGAACGGCCGACTCGGTCGACGATGCGGCTGCTGAGGATCCCGCCGCTGACGGCACCGAGCGCGGCGGCGCTGATGAGGGCTCCGTAGCCAACTTCGCCGAGGCCGAGTATCTGTTGGGCGTAGAGCACGAGGATTGCCTCACCGGCGGTCGCTAGGCATGTGAGCGCACCGAGCAGCAGGGCAAGTGTCCGAAGCTGCCGGTGGTGCCACAGCCATGCGAGACCGTCGCGTATGCCTGCGAGGACTGTCGTTTGCTGATGGGTGTTCGGTGGGCGGAATGTGCCAGGAATTGCAGCGACGAGGATCGCCGCGGCGGCGAATGTTGCGGCGTCGAACACGAATGCCGAGGCGATGGCGGCACCTGCGAGCAGACCGCCGAGCGGTGGGCCGATGAATCGGTTCGTCACCGTTTCGAGCGAGGCGATTCGGCCGTTGGCCCATTCGAGTCGGGTGTCCCGCACGAGGGAGGGGACGATGACCTGCGCGGCGTTGTCACGAAAGGTTTCCCCGATCCCGAGGACAATCGCGAGTGTGTACAGCATCGTCATCGTCACGTGGTCGGTGGCGACTCCGGCCGCGAATGCACTGAGCGCCAGGCAGCGCACGACATCGACGCGCCACATCAGCTGACGCCGATCGACGCGGTCGGCCAGGGCTCCGGCGAAGAGTGAGCACACAAGCCACGGAAGGCGCATGGCGAGCAACAAGCCGCCGATCGCGGTGGGGTCGCGGGTCAGCTGCGTCGCCAACAGCGGAAGCGCGACGAGCACAACCCCGTCGCCCAGGTTTGAGATCGTGGATGCTGCGGCGAGTTTGACGAATCCGGAGTCGGACCTGGTGGGTTCAGTCGTCGACATTGTCGATGCGCGTCGGAAGCGTCGGATAGTTGGTCGGAAGAATGCCGAGTACGACGCCGTAGACCGTGGTGCCTTCGCCGGACTCGAGTGCGAGCGATTCAAGCCGTGCGATGAACTCTGCGACCAGTTCGTCGGCGGCTCGGTCGGGGATCCGGAGGAAGCGAACGCCGAGGAATGATGGTTCGCCAGTTTCGGGAGGCCGTCGTGCCGAACCAAGATCGGCGAGCATCTGCGCTTCGCGCTCGTCTGCGTTCGGCATCACGAATGTCGGCGCTGTCCGCCCGTAGTAGTGCTCCTGCACGGATCGGACACGTCTGCTTTCGACGACGAGGAGAAGCCCCGCCTCGACGAGCTGCTTGACGTGGTGCGCGATCGTCCCGGGAGGTCGCCCGAGCGCGTCGGCGAAGTCGGCCACTGTTGCTGGCCGTTCAGTCGCCAGGTCGATGATGCGCCGACGCAGTGGGTTCGCCAACGCCTTGAACTGGTCAGCGCCGGTCAGTGGCAGACGGTCGGGGTGTTCACTCGACATTTACCAATCATTTGAAAAAAGCGGAACGAAGTCAAGAACGATCGCATTGGCGATGTTCTGCGCGCGTGGTTGTCGTTGCGTGAGCGTCGAGCGGGCATCTGCGTGCTTCGCGATCGGCACGTGGGATGGGGGCGACGCGATGGTTCTCCGCCGCCGAGCGGTGTCGAGCGCTTCATGACCGTGCCTCGCACGCGAGCGATGTTCGGAACTCCGCGAGGATGTGGTCAGTGGGATGGGAGGCACTCGGGCAGTGGGGTGAAGACGTCGCTCGCATCGAACCGCTCGCTGGCGGAGTCGCCAACGACGTTTGGAGCGTGCGCGTCGACGGGCAGCCCGCGGTCGGTCGCCTCGGCGCCCGTAGCGACGCTGACCTCGCGTGGGAGACC
>DATMDV010000257.1:0-36516 GCA_035557475.1 Ilumatobacteraceae bacterium | reverse complement strand
GGTGACGCGGCCCCGGGGCAGGCCCCCGATGCCGAGGGCCAGGTCGAGCGACAAGGCGCCGGTCGACACGGATTCGATCCCCATCGTGGTCTTGTCGCCCATCCGCATGATCGAGCCCTTGCCGAACTGCTTGTCGATCTGCGCCAGCGCCATGTCGAGCGCCTTCTCGCGGTCAGTACTCATCGATCTGCCTTTCGAAGCTTTGAGTGGTGTGGGGGCGTGAGCCCGATCGGTGCTTGCCGACCGTACGGAGGGGGTGTGACAGTGATCCGTGCGGCGGGTTCGCAGCCGGCTGGCGACGGCGAATGACACCACTGTAATCTTCGAACAGTCGTTCGTACAAGCCTTTCGCGCAGATTGGGCGAGGCGGCGCTACAGCACGGGTGGCGACGGGAGATCGCCCGGTGCCGGCGGGCGCATGGCGAGGTCGAGCGCCTGCCACAATGTGTACGTCACCGGGTAGATCAACACTGGGATCACCACCGCCGCGACCACGAGGCACACGACGATCTTCACCGTCGGGATGTCGGGCGAGGTGGCGATCATCGCCACCGCGCCGGCGACGATGATCACCCCGAACGTGACGATCGTGTTGATGGTCGCTGCCCCGAGCTCGAACCCGACATCACCCCGACGCCACGGCGTGCCGCAGTTGCGACAGGCGCGCTGCTTGGAGAACCAGCGCGTGAAATACGCATGCCGGTCGCCACACCACGGGCACTTCCGTATCAAACCACGGCGCACCATCGTGGAAAGTGCCGGTCGGCTCTGGACGGGTGGCGCGGCCATTACTCGCAGGGTAGGTCGCCGATCCGCGAGACTCATCCAGTGCGGCGCAGCCTGTCCGGGGTTCTCTTGCTGCTCGCCGGTGTGGCGCTGAGCCTCGCGGTGGGCGGATGGTGGCTCCAGCGCGCCGTGTTCAGCCCCGAAGCCAACGCCGATCAGGCAGAAGCGATCCTCAACGACACCGAGATCCGGCGCGAGCTGACCGCCATCGTTGCCGACGCCGCGGCGCCGACGCTGGAGCTCTCCGCCAACGACCTGGCGGTGATCATCGATCCCATCATCGACAGCAAGCCGGGCGCCACGTTGATGGCCGACATCGTCAACAGCGCACATCGCCGCATCATCGGTGAGAACGACGATCCCGTCACCATCAGCGGGGTGCAACTGATCCAGATCGTGCGTGACGAACGCGCCGTCGACGTACCCGGCCTGCCGATCACCCTGCCCGTCCCGAAGATCGGCACGCTCGACCTGCTCGACACGACGCTGCGCTGGTTCGTGCCGATCGTGGCCGCACTCGGCGCGTTGATCCTGCTGCTCGCGCTCGTGACCCGTCCGGATCGCAGCGAGCTCGTGCGGGCGCTCGGCGAGCTCGGCATCGCGATCGCCGCCGGTCTGATCGTGTTCGGTTACATCATCCCGGTGCACCTCGTCCCGGCGATCGACGACAGCACGTGGGTCCAGGCCTCGCCGCGCCTCGCGCTGCGCTCGGTGTCGTTCGTGATCGGCGCCGTCGTGGTGCTCGCCGCTGGTGGCGTGGCGTTGATTCTCGCCTCGTCCGGCTCCGGACGGCGCAAGCAGTGGTCGACGCCGCTCGCGGTCGGGCGCTACCGCGAAGACCGCAGCTGGAGCTGATCGGCCTCCGCCGTCAGGCGATCAACTCGTCGACGAACTCCTCGAACACCGTCGCGTAGCGCATCGAGTCGTCGTCGTCGTGGGCGACGGAGATCAACCACTGCTCGTCGAGGCCCGGGGGCAGGAGCACACCCCGGTTGATCCCGTGGATCCATTGCGCGAACGCGAGATCGAAGTTGGTCGCCTTGTAGTCGCGGTAGTTCCGGACTCGCTCGCTCGACCACGTGATGCAGCCCTTGGCGCCGAACTCGACGGTGTGGGCCGGGATCCCCGATCGCTGGATGACCGCGTCGCACGCGGCGACCAGCCGGGCGTTGCGGGCGATCGTCGCCTCGACCACCGGCCGCGTGCACGCCTCGGTGAGCGTGGCCTTCACGGCGGCCATCACGAGGGGGTTGCCGTTGTACGTGCCGAGGTGCAGCACCTCACCGGTGGTGATGAGGTTCATGTACTCGCGCTTGCCGCCGAACGCCCCAACCGGGAAGCCACCCCCGATCGACTTGGCGAGCGTGATGAGGTCGGGCTGCACGCCGAGTTTCGCCGTCGCCCCGCCGTACCCGGCCGTGATGCCCGTCTTGACCTCGTCGAAGATCAGCAACGTGCCGTGCCGGGCGGTGATCTCCCTGACGGCTTCGAGGTAGCCGGGCTGCGGGAGGCAGATCCCGATGTTCTCCATCACCGGCTCGACGATGAAGCAGGCGACGTCGTCGTTGGCCAGCGCCCGCTCGAGCGCGTCGGGATCGTTGTACGGGATCACCGTGACGTCGGCGATGGTGCCGCGGGTGATGCCAGCGGACTGCGGCACCGAGTTCGGCGCGTCGGCCGGCCCGGCCTTGTCGAGCGGCGGCTTGTTCGAGATCATCACCTCGTCGTGGTGGCCGTGGAACCCACCCTCGACCTTGACCATCCGCTCGCGCTTGGTGGCGCCGCGAGCGAGCCGAATGGCGTCCATCGTCGCCTCGGTGCCCGAGTTCGTCGGGCGCCACATCGGCAGCCCGTAACGATCGGCCAACAGCTCGCCGACCTCGGCGTCGAGCTCGCACGGCGTGACGTACAACGTTCCGTGGTCGAGCTGGGCCTCGACGGCACGTCGCACCGCCGGATGCATGTGACCGGCGAACAGCGCACCGAAGCCCATGTCGTAATCGACGTACTCGTTGCCGTCGACGTCGATCATCCGCGAGCCCGATGCGTGGCGCACGACGATGGGATGCGGGTCGTAGGCCTGGAAGCTCGACGGGACGCCGGCTGGCAGCACCTTGCGAGCACGGTCGGTCGCCAGCTGCGAGGCGCGCGTGCGCTCGCCGTAGACGCGCATCTCACGTTCGGTGACCTTGCGGGCGATTGCCGTGATGGCCTCAGATGTTACGGAATCCGTTGTCTTCATGGTCCGATCCTCGCTATACCGTTCGTCTCAGCCTATCGGATCAACGCTTCTCGTCGTCATGGGCAAACCGGAATGTTGTGCGCCGTACCCCGATGATCCATCCTTACCGATCCGCGAGCCGCCAGGAACACCCACCGTTCCCGTCGTCCCGCCCGTGCGCGACTGGGCTCGTTCGTCGCGTATCGAGATGGTGGCGATGCATCCCCGGCGTGGCAGAATGTTCGCTCCCCCATGGTGGGCGTAGCTCAGTTGGTTAGAGCATCAGGTTGTGGCCCTGAAGGCCGCGGGTTCAATTCCCGTCGCTCACCCCACCCGTGCCCTGGCAGTTTGGGGGGCACCGCGTTGCCCCCTACACTGCCCGGGCTTCGCGCCTCTAGCTCAACGGCAGAGCAGTGGACTCTTAATCCATTGGTTCAGGGTTCGAATCCCTGGGGGCGCACGCCTGCGTTCTGAGACTTCGGCTGATCGGTGTCGTTCCGTCGTCGGTTGATGCCGTGACGTCTTTTCGGCTGACGGGCGGCACCAGTTTCGGTTGATCCGTGACACTCCTGAGATCGGGAGGTGAGCGTGGTGCCGTTGTCGGCCATCGTGTTCACCTGGCGGAGCGTTATCACGGTCTGTCGTCACCGACTCGTCGCAGTTCCGTTTCCAAATCGAGCAGGAGGTGCATCAGATCCCCCCGCACCGCTTGAAAGCCGTCGACGATTTCGGCGACAGCGGGTGACCTGACAGGCACTGCTGCGCTCCGAATCGTCGGCGCCGGCCACCGGCAGGCGGGGATCGCGTCGTCGGGTGCAGACATGCTCGGACCTCCCCGGGCCATCACCGGCGCGGTGGGTTCCACGCTGGCGCCGAGGTCTAGGGCACCGAGACAATCGGATGTGCCACTCGCCTGAGCGCGATTTCTACGCCAAGCGCTACTTTCCCCAACGTCGACCTCTCCCAGCAGGTGTCGGCCAGGCCAGGGAAGCTACCGCTCGCCCAGGCCCCGTTGTTTGCGCTGTGACCGTACGCCTCGGACGCGCGGGGCGTCAACGGTACGGCGCTGCTGTGGTCACCCGAACGCGACGTCTCAGCTGGCCAGGCGGACGGTGTTCTTGCCCGAGGTCTTGGCGAGGTAGAGCGCGTCGTCGGCGCGTTGCATCAACTGGGCAGGGATCAGTGGCTGGGCGCCGACCGCGACGCCGACCGACGCACCGACATGAACGTCGACCCCAGCGACGCGGATCGGTTCGCGAACTGCGCGCACGATCCTGTCGGCGATGTCGCGGCCGACGATCGGGTCGTTGGTCTCGGCGCAGATGACGGCGAACTCGTCCCCACCGAGCCGGCCGACGACGTCGCGTTCGCCGATGACGTCGAGGACGCGACGACCGACCTCGATCAGGACGGCGTCGCCGACCGCGTGGCCATGTGTGTCGTTGATCGGCTTGAAGTCATCGAGATCGATGTACAAGAGCACGATGTCGGCGGTGGCCGAGATCGTCTCGAGCTTGCGCGCGAACTCGGTGCGGTTGACCAGCCCCGTCAAGGGATCGTGGGCCGCGGCCCAGCGCAGGTCGCGCTTCGTTCGGCTGTCGGCGATCGCCAGCGCGGCGAGCCGCAGGGCGACGTGGATCGGCGATTGCGGCGGAGCCTTGAACTCGACCGTCGACCGACTCCAGGCCATCATCGCCCCGATGATCTCGGGGCCGGTCGGCGCTTCGATCGGAACGAGGTAGGCGACGAGGAACCCGGCGTCCCTTGCGATCGGTCCGGCACCGCCGAGTCGCGGATCGTCGAGATCGGTGAACGTGATCGGTTCGACGATGCCCAACGACCAGACCAGTGCGGCAGCTGCGGCGAGGCGATCGTCGATCGCCGGCTCGCCGCCGGCCGTCACGGAGAGCGTCCGGGCGCCGTGCTGCCACGCGAACGCGCAGCGCGTGGTCATTCCGAGGCAGTGATCGGCGAGCCTGGCGACGACGGGCAGGACCGTGTCGACGTCCGATCCCGACCCGAGGAGCTCGATCGCCCGACCGATGTCGGACCGGTCGCTGATGAGCTTGCACGTGCACAACACACCGTTGACCGCTGGATCGTCCAGGAGGGTGTAGGTAGTCGCCTCGAAGTACCGCCACGTGCCATTCACGTCGACGACACGGATATCGGCCGATTCCGGGGGATGTTCCGGATTCCACCGGTTGTAGAGCTCGGCCGGCTGGTTGACGTTGAGCATCGTCTCGAGCACCACACCCAGATCTTCGGTGTGGACGAACTCGGTGGCGCTGCGGCCGGCGAGATCCGTCCAACCGAGGATCGCGGTGAGCGATTCGCAATGCCACAGGATGTCGAAATTCTCGTCGAGGAGCAGCGTGAACTGACCGGCCTTGCGATGCGTCGCATTGAACGCTCGCTGCGCGGCAGTGTCCATAAAGTGCTTCTTCGGCCGCTCCGGACGCTTCTTGAGGTTTCCGCTCGCGGGCCGATGGGCGGGCGCCTCTCCACGGCCGGTCCCTGGCTGGTCAGGGCGGGTCGCCGACCGGGCCCGGCATGATCCACGGTTGGCCCAGCGGTCGGTACGGCTCGCGACTCAAGTCGACAGATGGGTCGACGAGGCGGTGCGCGGCCCGGCCGTTGAACGACACGAACGCATCGGCACGCACCTCGACGCGGCGCCCGTCGGACCGGTAGACGCCGGCGACGGCATGCGCCGCCTGGCGGATCAACTCCGGATCGCTCGCCATCGCTCGCCACTGCACCGGCGTGTACAGATCCTCAGCGGTCTCGACCCACTCGGTGCCGGTCGTGGGCTCGGTGACCCGGAAGCGGACGTCGGCCCCCTTCTCGGTGAGCAACACGTTCCACGAGAACCGGTACCCCTCGTTGGTCCATCGCGCGTCGCCGGGAATCAGGTGGTGCCGAAGCGGGATCGCGATGATCGCCGTCACCCACAACGCGGCTACCACCGCGTGCCACGTTCGGAGCGACCCGATGGACGCGGCGACTGGCACGCGGGTCGGCACGGCATCGGGTCGCCATCGCGGCATCCGCACGCTCGTCGCCACCCGCGCCGGCCAGTCGGGCGCGAAGAAGATCGTGGTGACCCCGATCATCAACCATGGGAACACGCCGATCGGGAACAGCACCCACGTCGCGACGTGGAACGCCGCGACCGCCACCCACGCCAGGGAGCGAGTGCGTCGCCACAACAGCAACGCCACGATGCTGCAGTCGAACGCCGCCCCCGCCCAGCTGAGCGCGTAGGCGGTCCACCGCTGCTCGAGCACCTGACCGACGACTGGCAGGTCCGACCGGGCTGGAAGCCAGAGCCGCAACGGCATCGCATGCAGCAGCCAGTCGCTGTTGAGCTTGGCGAGCCCGGCGAACACGTACACGACGGCGACATGCACACGCACCAGCCACACCCACCCGCGACGAATCATCGGCGTCGTAGGGCCACGCAGGGCGAACCTGGCGTCCATCGGCGCGACTGCCATGACCATCCCGAGCGTCGTCATGAACCAGTAGTGGTTGAGGTATGTGGTGACGTCGAGGAACTCGATCCACGCGAAGCCGACGACGAACACGACGATGGCCGGCCGGTACCACCAGCCGACCATCACGGCCAGCGCGGCGATGGCGACGACGGCGAGCAGCACGTACGTGCCGGCGACGCCCGGTGGCCCGACCCACCCGAGCCCGGGATACGAGAACCGGCGCGGCGCACCGGCGTACAGGTCCTCGACCCATCCGTATCCGACGATGCGCACGACGCTCAACACGCCCACGGCACCGAACACGATCCGCACGACCGCCAGCGACGCACCGTCGATGGGCTCGACCGAGCGACTGACGGGGCGATTGATAAGTTTGCTTAACATCTGCTACACACTTCGCCTGTGACATCACGTTCGATCAGGATCACGGCGGCATCCATCATGGTCGCGACGCTGGTCGCCGCGTGCGGCGACGACGACGACACCGGTACAGCAGCGACCGACACCGCGGGCACCAGCGCCTCCTCCGCCTCCTCTGCCTCGTCGGCGCCGACAGGGACCGAGCCGGAGGCAGCCGGTCCGACCGACGACGAGCTGCTCGCCGTCGCCACCACATATGCCGATCTCGTCCACGCCGGCTACGAGGCCGCGATCGCCAGCGCCACCGAGATGAAGACCGCGATCGAGGCGTTCGTCGCCGATCCAACCGACGCCACGCTCGGGGCCGCGAAGGATGCGTGGCTCGCCTCCCGCGACGACTACGGCCCGACCGAAGCGTTCCGCTTCTACGACGGCCCGATCGACAACCCCACCGACGGACCCGAGGGCCAGATCAACGCGTGGCCGATGGACGAGGCGTACGTCGACTACGTCGAGGGCGACGCGACGGCCGGGATCGTCAGCGACACCGCCGGCTACCCCGACATCACCGTCGATGTCCTCGTCGAGGCCAACGAGCAAGGTGGCGAGACCAACATCTCGACCGGGTGGCACGCCATCGAGTTCCTGCTCTGGGGCCAGGACCTGTCGCCCGACGGGCCCGGCGAACGACCGCTTGCCGACTACACGACCGACGCCAACGCCGAGCGGCGGGCGACGTATCTGCAGCTGGCAACGCAGTTGCTCATCGACGACCTCAACTCGGTCGCCGAACAGTGGGCACCGGACGCCGCCTATCGCACCGAGTTCCTCGCCGACCCGGCCGTGGCGGTGCAACGACTCCTGCGCGGCATCGGCGCCCTGTCACGCGGCGAGCTCGCCGGGGAACGGATGGCCGTCGCCTACGAGACCAAAGATCAAGAGGACGAGCATTCCTGCTTCAGCGACAACACTGCTGCCGACGTGACGAACAACGCCCGTGGCGCCGAGATCGTGTACCTCGCCGAGTTTCCCGGCATCGATGGGCCAAGCCCGTCGGACCTCGTCGCCGCAGTCGACCCCGCCCTCGACGAGGCCCTGCGTGCGCAGCTGGCGACCTCGGTCGAGCTCACCAGCGGCTTCCCTGCGACGTTCGAGACGATGATCGCCGCACCCGAGGGCGACCCGGCCAACGAAGCGCTGCTCGAGGCCATCGTGTCGATCGAGGACCAGGGCGACATGATCGCCGAGGCGGCAGCTGCACTCGGGCTCGAGATCACCCTCGAGGTTTGAGCGGGGATCGAGTCGCGCCGGGGTGATCGGACACGACCGACGCCGCCGTCACCGTTCGCGTCACCTCTGGCTCGCCGTCGGCGCGTGCGCGATGGCGGCGGCCTGCACGGGGTCCGACTCGTCGACGTCGAGCGCACCCGAGCCCGGCCCATCGTCGGCCTCGACGGAGCCGGCGGCGACCGATGTGGCGGGCACGCCCATTGACAACACCGAGGCGCGCGCGGGTGGCGACGCCACGGTGTTCGTCGCCGGCCGCAACGCGTTCGGCCAACCGATCGACAGCCTCACCCGCGAGGAACGCCGCGCGTTCGCGGTCGGCAACAACTTCTTCAACGACAACTGGGTGACCGCGCCGGCATCGACGGAGGGCCGTGACGGCCTGGGTCCGATGTTCAACGCCCAGTCGTGTTCGTCCTGTCACGAGTTCGACGGCCGCGGCGCGCCACCGCTCGCGGCCGACGATCCCGAGCGCGGCTTGCTCCTCCGCCTGTCGGTCATCGCGCCGGACGGCAGCGCGCTGCCCGATCCCGTGTACGGCGGGCAGCTCCAGGACCGCGCCATCAACGGCGTCCCGGTCGAGGGCCGCATCGTGATCGAACGCACCGAAGTCCACGGCACGTATGCCGACGGGACGCCCTACACGTTGCTCGCCCCGACGTACACCATCGAGGACCTGGGATACGGCCCGCTCGCCGCCGACATCGCCGTCTCACCCCGCATCGCGCCGGCCGTGTTCGGGGTGGGGCTGCTCGAGGCCGTCCCTGACGACGCCCTCCTCGCCCTCGCTGATCCGGACGACGCAGACGGTGACGGGATCTCCGGACGTGTGAACCGCGTGCTCGATCCTTCTGGTGACCTGGTCATCGGCCGCTTCGGATGGAAGGCCAACGTGGCGACGGTGGAGCAGCAGACCGCCAGTGCCTTCCACGGCGACATCGGGATCTCGAGCCGGCTGCACCCGGTGCAGGACTGCACTGACACGCAGGCCGAGTGCGCGGCCGCGATCGACGGCGGCGAGCCCGAGCTCGACGATGCGAAGCTCGAGCGCGTGACGTTCTACACCCGAACGCTCGCCGTGCCCGCGCGGCGCGACGTCGGTGATCCAGACACCGACGCGGGTGCCGCGGTGTTCGACGAGCTCGGCTGCTCGTCGTGCCATCGTCCCGAGATGCGCACCGGGCCGGCCGCGATCGCGGCGACATCGAACCAGACGATCCGCCCGTACACCGACCTGCTGTTGCACGACATGGGCCCAGACCTCGCCGACGAACGACCGGACGGCGAGGCGACGGGCAGCGAGTGGCGCACCGCGCCGTTGTGGGGAATCGGGCTCATCGACGACGTGAACGACCACACCCGACTGCTGCACGACGGCCGGGCGCGCAACGCAGAGGAGGCGATCCTGTGGCACGGTGGCGAAGCGGCCGACGCACAGAACCGGTTCCTCCAACTCGACGCGGCGGCACGCGGCCAACTGCTCAAGTTCCTGGACTCGCTATGAGACGACTCGGTGCCATCCTCGTGGTCAGCCTCGCGTGCGCTGCGTGCGGCGGCGAGGACGATTCGACTGGCACGACCGCCGAACCGGAGGCCAGCGAGTCGCCGAACAACGGCGCCGGTACGCCCAGCCGCGACGACGTCGTCGCAACGATCGTCGCCGACGTGATCGTTCCCGGGTACGTACGCATGGACGCGGCGACCGCCGCGCTGCGAACCGCGATCGACGACCTGTGTGCCCAACCGGCCGATGCGCAGCTGGCAACCGCCCAACAGGCCTGGCGCGAGGCGCGGCAGGCCTGGTCGGCGACCCGCGCCTATCGCCTCGGGCCCGCCACTGATCGGCGGTCGATGTCGAAGATCGACTTCACCATCGACCCCGCCAAGATCATCGACCTACTCGCCGGAACCGATCCCGTCGACGTCACTGCGATCGGCTCGCTCGGATCCGATCAGCGTGGCCTCGGCGGGATCGAGCTGGCGCTGTTTGGGAGTGCGCCGGTCGATCCGCGAGCGTGCGAGTACGCCGCGTCGGCATCCGAACTCGTCGCTGCGGCCGCGACCGCCCTCGCCGACGACTGGGCGGCCGGCGTCGAGATGGGCACGCAGGTCGTCATCGAAGACCTGGTCAACGGCGTCGTGTTCGCACTCGCCGATGTCGCCGACATGCGACTCGGACCCGCGAGCGGCAGCACTACCGGCAGAGCGGCGCCGGCCGAGATCGACGCCGGCCCGGCGCAGAGCGCCCTCGACGACATGGTCGCCGTGCTCGACAGTGTCGACGCCGTGGTCGGCGGCCTCGAGCCCCTCGTGTCGGAGCAATCGGTCGAGACCACCGACCGACTCGCGACGCAGCTCGACAAGGCGCGCACGAACATCGGCCTGATCCCCGCTCCGCTCGCGACGACGACGGACGAGGACGCGATGACGAACGCCTACCGCTCCACCACGGCCGCACTCCTCCTCGCACGTACCGAGGTGGCCAGCCTGCTCGGGGTCACGCTCACCCTCGGTGACGCCGATGGCGACAGCTAGCCGAATCCTGCGCAATCCCGTCGCCCCGCTTGTCGTCATCGCGGCACTCGTGATCGCAGTCGCGACGTGGGCATCGACCCGCACCAACGCTCCGGCGGACACGCGGGAGCCGCTCCGTGTCCGCGCGACCTCGGTGTACGACTTCTCCTCTCTCGACGAGATGGGCGCCGCCAGCGATCTCGTCGTCGAGGCCGATGTCGTCGCCGTCGAGCGCGGCCGCCTCGTCGGCGAACCCGACGAGGGCGGGGTTATCAGCCGCATCGTCACGTTGGCGGTCGCCGACGTCATACGCGGCGGCGCGACCACCGCTTCGACGCTCATCGTCGAGGAGGAGGGCTGGCTGCCCGACGGCACGCCGATCATCGTCGACGATGTGGAGCCGAGCGTCGTCGGGGATCACGGGGTGTGGTTCCTCGACGAGCTCGAGGCGCCGGACGACGCCGATGTCCCGGTGTACCTCGTGATCAACTCACAGGGCCGGATGCTCGAGCGCGACGGGGGCGTGGTCGGCGGCGACCAGACCGACCCACTCGTGCGAACGGTCCAGCAACAGGCGTACGACGAGTTGATCCGGGCCCTGAAGGCCACAACGTCGAGCACACCACCGTGATTCCGGCGTCGCCTGACGTCGTGATCGCCGCGCCGGCGGTACGGTCGCGCTGCACACGGGGAGGTCATCCATGGACATGGAATTGATGGCGGACGCGATCGACGCGTTCGAGCAGCGCCTCGGCGCGGTCGATGCGGCGCAGTGGAGCGCGGCGACACCCTGTGACGACTGGGACGTACGCACGCTCGTCAACCACGTCGTCGGTGAACTGCTGTGGATCCCGCCGTTGCTCGAAGGAAGCACCATCGCCGAGGTCGGAGACCGCTTCGACGGCGACATCCTGGGGAGCGAGCCACTGACGACCGCGCGATCGGCCGCGTCCGACGCGCTCGCGGCAGCGTCGCAGCCGGGTGCTCACGACCGGATCGTGCACCTGTCGTTCGGCGACTTCACTGGCGGTGACTACCTGGGCCAGGTTGTCTCCGACGTGATCATCCACTCCTGGGACCTCGCCCGGGCGATCGGCGCGGACGATCGACTCGATCCGGCCCATGTCACATTCGTCGACGAGTTCCTCGGCCCTCAGCTCGATGCGTGGAGGAGCGCCGGCGCGTTCGGGGCGGCAGTCGAGGTCGGCGCGGGCGCCAGCGCGCAGGATCGGCTCCTCGCCCAGACGGGGCGATCCGCAACGTGGACCGGGCGGTAGCGCGCAACACGGCGCGCCGTTGACGTTCGACCTGCACGCGAGTTTCGACAACGGGCGAACGTGGTACCCGTGTCGCCATGATCATCGTTGGACTCGTTCTGCTACTGCTCGGCCTCGTCCTCAGCATCCCGATCTTGTGGACGATCGGCATCATCTTGGTGCTCGTCGGCGCGATCCTGTGGATCTTGGGCGCCACCGGAAGGGCGATCGGCGGCCGCAACCACTACTGGTGACCGCGCAGCTCGCGGTCACGCTTCCAGGTCGTCGAGGACGTACGTCCGACCCCGACCGCGCTAAATGCGTTGAGCGGGGCCTCTGACTGCGCGAGTCTTCCGGGCGTGCTGACGGTCGCCGACATCGACGGGTTCCGTCGCGGAGACTCGGATGCCGTCCGTCAGGTGTACCGCGAGTACGGCCGGCTCGTGTACGCCGTCGCTCGCAACATGCTCGCATCGAAGGAGCTCGCCGAGGAGGCGACGCAGCAGACGTTCGTCAAGGCGTGGCAGGCGGCCACGAGCTTCGACTCCAGCCGTGCGCTGGGTCCGTGGCTCACCACGATCGCCCGCCGCACCTGCATCGACCTTCACCGCCGCGAGGCGCGCCGATCGGCAGTGAGCATCGACGACGTGGCGGCGGCCCACCCGTCGCTGGTCACCGCCGGACCCGATTTGGACCAGGGATACGACGCGTGGGCGGTGCGCCAAGCGATCGACGAGCTTCCCGACGACGAACGAGCGGTGGTCCGCTTGCAGCACGTCGAAGGTCTCTCGCACGTCGAGATCGCCGAACAGCTCGGCGTTCCGGTGGGCACCGTGAAGTCCCGGTCGTTCCGCGCCCATCGTCGCCTCGCCGCTGCCCTCGGGCATCTCCGCGAACACGACCGACGACGCGACCACATCCCCGAGCAACCTTTCGACCCTCCCAGCCCAGAACCATCCTCCGACGCGCGACGTACTCTCGGGTGACGGGACATCCAATGAACGACGACGACCGAATCGCCTACCTGGCGGGTGAACCGACCGGGTCGATCGACGACTCGGACGAGCGCGCCGATCTGGATGAACTGCGGGCGTTGCTGGCCGATCCCGGTCTGTGGGACGAACCCGCACCAGGTCTCGAAGACGCGGTCGTGGCGGCAGTCTCGGGCGCCGTCGGAGCCCGTCCCGGACACACCGTCGCTCCGATGCCACCCGCCGCGATCTCAACAGCCGCTCCGACGACGAGCATCTCGCCGACAGAGTCCTCGGCGTCCGTGATCCCGATCGCTCGACACCGCAGCCGCTGGACCCGTTCCGTCGTGCTGATGGGCGCCGCCGCGGCGGCCGTGATCGCCGTGGTGGCGACGATGGTCGTGCTGACCGGCGGGCAGGACGACCGCGAGACGTTCTCGATGGTGCTCGAGCCGACCGACGCGCTCCCGGCCGCCGCCGGCGAAGCCACACTCATCAAGACCGACTCGGGTTGGCAGATCGAGCTCGATGCGACCGGCCTGCCGCGCCTCGACGAAGGCGACTTCTACCAGGCGTGGCTGCGCAACGAGGACGGAACGCTCGTGCCGATCGGCACGTTCAACGAGGGAGCCGACGTGGTGCTGTGGGCTGGCGTCTCGCCGGTCCTCTTCCCCACGCTGACCGTCACCAGGGAGACGGCCGACAACGTGCAGGACTCGTCCGGCGACCGCGTCCTCGTCGGCACGATCACCCAAGACTGACCGTCCCTCCCCCACCACTCTCAGGTTTGTGTCACCGACATCAGCGAAGGTCGCCGGTATCGGTGACACAAACAGGTGCGGGGTTAGGGGCGGGTTCCGGCCATCGCCGCGACCGTCTCGGCGAGGATGGCCGGGCTGGTGGCGAAGTTGAGGCGCGCGAAACCGTTGCCCTCGGCACCGAACTGCGGACCGGGGCTGAGCGCGACGCCTCGCTCGCGAAACGTCACAGCCGGGTCGTCGCCGAAACCGAGGTCACGGCAGTCGAGCCAGGCGAGGTACGTCGCGTCGGGTGGCGTGTACTTCACGCCCGGGAGGTGGGAGGCGAGCAGGTCGGACAAGGCGTGGCGGTTCTCGTCGAGCACTTCCAGCACGGACGCCAGCCACGTGTCGCCCGACGTCCACGCGGTCGCCGTCGCTTCGACGGCCATCACGTTCGGCGCGCCCAGGTAGTGGTCGGGCAGACCGTCGAGCACCGCTCGGATGGCCGCGCATCCGGCATGCAGGATCGCCCATCGCAGACCGGCGAGGTTGAACGCCTTCGATGGCGACGTCACCGTGATCGTCCTCGCCGCGACGTCCGGCCCGAGTGACTCGAACGGCACGTGTCCGTGCGGAGCGTGCACCAGGTCGGCGTGGATCTCGTCAGCGACGACGACAAGATCGTGGCGAGCCGCGATCTCGGCGAGGCGCTCGAGCTCGGGCCGGGTGAACACGTGGCCCGTCGGGTTGTGCGGGTGGCACAGGATCATCAGCCGCGCCGGATGCCGAGCAAGCGCGGTGTCGAGCGCCTCGTGGTCGAACGGCCACGGGACCCGCACGATCCGCCGTTGCATCGATTCGATCGTGTCGAGGAACGGGTGGTAGGCGGGCGTGTGCAGCACCACGCCGTCACCAGGATCGGTCAGGTGGTGCACGGTGACGCGGATGCCCTGGATGACGTCGCTCAACTCGTACAGCCGTGGCAGTTGCGGCACCCAGCCGTACCTGGTCGTCATCCGCTCGACGAACGCGACCACCGCGGGTGAGATGCCGCGCTTGCCGCCCCAAGGCGGGTAGCCGACGTCGGTCGACGCCACCTCGATCAAGCGCTCGCGGATCGCCGGCGCGATCGGGAAGTCCATGTCGGCGACCCACGCGGCGTAGTCCGCCCGATGGAACTGCCACTTGGCCCCCGGCCGCGCCCGCGCCTGAACGATGTCGAGCGCACGGAGTCCGAATGGGTCGCTCACGCCGCGATCAACGGTTGAGCCGGAGCCGCGCGTCGTCCGGTTCGAGCCCGAGCTCGGCGGCCCGTTTGGCGATGAAGATCGGGATCCCGAAGTCGCCGCCCGCGTGGAGGTTCGTGACGAGCTCGCCGTCCTCGGCCCACACGTGACACGTGTTCAGGTTCGACGCCCACCGCTCACCGCGCCGATCGCGCCCGGGCTCCTCGGGTTCCGTCGCTCTGTTCGATTCCGCCGCATCCATCGACCAGAAGCACTGCACCGCGACCGGCGCCATCGCCTGCAACAGCGCCGTGGTGTGCGTGCAGCCACGCGGGCCCCCGAACAGTTCGCGCACCTTGTGCGTGAACCCGCGGGCGATCGACAACCCGACGAGCCCGCCGTAGTGGTCGATGATCGACGGACACCCACCGTGGGGATGGGTCTCGAACCGCACCGTCGCCTTCATGATCTCGAGCGACGGGAACCCGACCTCCAGGTCGATCTGCATGTGGTGGATCGTCAGCGGCCGGTCGTCGTCGGCGATGTAGAGGTTCGGTGGCTTCTGGTCGCGGACCGCGCCGCGGATCAAGAGCCGGTCGCCGGACATGCGGAAGGCGCGCACGCGGTACTCCCGATCGTGCAGCACATCGAGCTCACCGATGTCGTCGATGCCGTCGTAACCGACGTCGTCGTCGGGCAGGATCGATCTGGTGTCGAAGGGCGTCTCGGAGGGGGTCACGGAACACAGGAGTAGCAGAGCGCCGGCGCTTGGCTACGGTCGGCTGGTGCCCACGCCCATCGAGCCGTTCACGCTGACCGGCGTCCACGTGCAACTCGAGCCGCTGGCGTCCGAGCACGCGCCCGACCTCGCCCGGGCCGGTGCGATCGACCGGTCGAGCTACAGCTACACCCCCGTTCCCGACGGGCTCGCCGAAGCGGAGCGCTACATCGACTGGCTGCTGACCGACCGCGATCGCGGTGCGGTCGTGCCATTCGCCCAGCGCCGTCTCGACACGGGCGAGCTCGTCGGCTGCACGAGGTACCTCGAGCTGCGGCATTGGCGCGGTCGGGCGGTACCCGACGAGGTCGAGATCGGCGGCACGTGGCTGGCATCGACCGCGCAACGGACAGCCATCAACACCGAGGCCAAGCTGCTGCTGCTCACGAATGCGTTCGAGCAGTGGGAGGTGTGGCGGGTCGCGATCTGCACCGATGCCCTCAACCAGCGCAGCCGCGACGCCATCGAGCGACTGGGCGCCCAGTTCGAGGGCATCTTGCGATCGCATCGCTTGGTGAACCAGCCCGGCGAGACGCGGCCCCGCGACACCGCCGTCTACTCGATCATCAGCGCCGAGTGGCCGGGCGTGCGCGACGGATTGGTCTCCCGGCTCGCACGATCCGGCGGATCACACCCGCCGGGCGGCCCGCCATCAGCACCGGGATGATCCAGCTCGACGTCAGCAGCAACAATCCGAGCAGGCTGACCGGGAGCCCGATCCACCACTTGGTCGACGTCGCTGCGCCGCCGAGGCTGAACGCCGCGCCGAGAACGGCCGGCGCACCTGCGGGCACCGAGCCGGCGACGACCGTGGTGGTGGTGGTCGTCGTCGACGACGTCGAGGTCGTGCTCGTCGGCGCCGCGGTCGACGATGTCGAAGGGGAGGCGGTCGGCGCGGCGGTGATCGGTACCGCAGCGGAGCCGGCGAGGTCGGCAGGCCGGCACTCCGGCAGGTGGGTCGCGGTCAGGCGACCCGCTTCGAGTCGTGTCCCGAACAGCTCGAGCTCGCCCAGCGTCAGCATCCGGCCGCGGTACAGCTCTCCTTCGACCGACGTCCGCGACTCGGGGTTGCCGACGAGGAGGTTGATCATGCGACCGTCACCAGCGTCGACCGTCACGGTGCTGGCGGTGGGGACGTTGACGAGGATGTCGTTCGAACGATCGGTCCAGTCGTCCGACGTCGGCGACACCGCGACGTGCTGGCCCTCGACGTTGATCAGGACCGTGGCGTCCGGTGGCACGCGGTCGAACCGCACCGGGCCGACGAGGCGGCCGGACACATGGAACACCTGGAGCGCGCTGACACCATCGCCGACGAACGTCGTGAGCGAAGCGTCACGGGTGACGATGCCCGATGTCGCGGACGCGGCGAAGCATCTCGCACTCGACTCGAGGGCGGCCACCATCGGCGTGAACGCCGACACCGCGTTCGGATCCCGGGTCACGGTGTCGGGCGAGCCGGGCGTTCCCGTTCGGATCGTCCCGTACTTCAGCCCGCCCGTCGCCGGCAAGATGATCGAGGCATCATCGCCCACCGCCAACGACCCGCCGATGGCGAACACGCGGGCGCTGGCCCGCTCGATCCGCAGCGAGCCGCCGTCAACCGTGAGATCACCGAGGGCGACGACGATGCCGGCGGTCTCGACGTTGCGCACGACGCTCAAGTCACCGGCGACGAACGTGTCGACGAGCCGGTCGCCCATCAACACCTCCCGGCCGGACGCGACGACTTGATCGGCGCGGCGCACGGCGCTGGCCGTCACGGTGACACCGACGACGATGGTGGTGGCACCGACGACGCGGACGAGTGCCCGTCGCAGCCGTTGATCCACCTCGCCCACCTCCCGTCCGCCTGATCTCCACGCGCGCGATAACGCGCGTCCGCCGCTCGTGCGTTGGGCATCGGCACACCGGGCGTGGACCTTGAGCGCCGACCGCCCGAGCACCTGGTGTGCCGCACACGTACACTCGCCGCCGCATGCAGGCACTCGTGGTGGTCGCTCATCCGTGCGACGACAGCTTCACCCACGCCGCGGCCGAGCGGGCGGTCGCCGGCCTCCGGGCCGGCGGTCACGTGGTCGAGGTGGTCGACCTGTACGCGATCGGTTTTCGCGTTGCGATGTCGCCCGAGGAACGCCAGGCGTACCACGGCGAGATGCCACTCGTCGACGAGCAGACCCGCGAGCACGCTCGGCTGGTGCAGTGGGCCGACTGCCTGGTGTTCGTGTACCCGACCTGGTGGAGCGGCCTCCCTGCGATCCTGAAGGGCTGGCTCGAGCGGGTGATGGTGCCCGGTGTTGCGTTCGTCTTCGACGAGCGAAACGGCAAGGTTCGACCCGGGCTGCGCACAGTGCGTCGCCTGGTCGGCATCAGCAGCTACGGATCGCCACGATGGACGGTGAGGCTGATCAACGACAACGGACGCCGGACGATCAGTCGAGCGTTGCGCATGGCGTGCGGGCTCCGGACGCGCACGAAATGGCTCGGCCTGTACGGCATCGACACCGCCAGTGAGCCCGTCCGACGCGAGTTCCTCGACCGGGTCGAGGCGACGATGGGGCGACTGCGGTGAACGTCCTCGTCGTCCACTGCCACCCCGATCCGGCGTCGTTCGTCAGCGCCGTCCGCGATCGCGTGCTCGCTGGGCTCGAACGGGCTGGCCGTGTCGTCCGCGTCACCGACCTGTATGCCGAGGGATTCGATCCGTGCTTCGATGCCGACGACCGCCGCTCCCACCTCGAGCCCGGCACCGCGCCGGCGCTGCAGCGCCACGCCGACGATCTGCGCTGGTGCGACACGTTGGTGCTCGTCTACCCGACATGGTGGAGCGGGCAACCGGCGATGCTCAAGGGTTGGATCGACCGCGTGTGGGCGAACGGTGTCGCATGGACTCTGCCCGCCGGCTCCAGCCGCGTGCGGCCGCTGCTGTTCAACGTCCGCCGCATCGTCGTCGTCACCACTCACGGGTCGTCGAAGCTCGTCAACGCATTACAGGGCGAAGGCGGCAAGCGGGTCGTCACCCGCGCCCTGCGATCGCTGTGCAGCCGGCGCTGCCGCACGGCCTGGGTGGCGATGTACGGCGTCGACACTTCGAGCGCCGATGATCGCAGCAAGTTCCTCGACCGCGTCGAACGGCGGCTGGCGAAGCTGTAGCGACGCTGCGTCAGCGGCCGGCGGCGGCTGCGACGGCGATCTCGGCCGCGACCTCCGCGTTGTGCGCGGCGAGGGCGAGATTGGCCGGAATGCTCTGGCCCTCGGTCGCCTCGGCAATGCGGCCGAGCACGAACGGCGTGACTGCGGCGCCGACGACGCCCGCCAGAGCGCACTCGTCGAGGGCCCGGTGCAGCACAGTGTCGAGCTCGTCGGCGTCGAGCTCGTCGGACTCGGGGATCGGCACGCCGACGAGGACGCCGGTTGTCTGCCTGGTGCGATTGCGCAGCGTGGCCACCACCTCGACCGCCGAATCGATACGGTGTGGCACGCGCAGCCCCGACGAACGCGTGTAGAACGCCGGGAACCAGTCGTGGCACCAGCCGAGCACCGGCACTCCGACGGTTTCGAGGTACTCGAGCGTGCGGGCGAGGTCGAGGAACGCCTTCGCCCCCGCACACACCGTGATGACCGCGTGATGAGCGAGCGCATCGAGGTCGGCGCTGATGTCGCCGGTCAGCTCGGCGCCGCGGTGCACGCCACCGATCCCACCGGTGGCGAAGACCTCGATGCCGGCTGACGCAGCCAGCGCCACCGATGCCGAGACCGTGGTCGCGCCGAAATCCCACCGTTGCGCAACGGCGACCGCGAGATCGCGTTCAGCGGCCTTGCGCGCCGGTCCGAGGATGCGATCGTGCTCGGTGTCGTCGAGCCCGACGCGTGCAACGCCGTCGAGCACGGCCGTGACCGCGGGCACCGCGCCGCGGGCGCGGATCGCCGCCGTGCAGCGGGCCAGCGCGGCGGCGTTGGCCGGCGATGGCAGCCCGAGGTTCGAGAAGATCGTCGACTCGAGAGCGACGACGGCAACACCGTCGGAAAGCGCCGTTGCCACCTCCTCCGACAACCTCGGTTCCAGCACGGCGTCAGTGTGCCAGCGCACGGGCGTCGCGGGCGGCCTCACGGTCGGCGACGAATCTGGTCACGGCTTCCACGTGGTGCGTCATCGGGAACAGGTCGAGCACCTCGGTCTGCACGTGGCGGTAGCCGTGACCTCGCAAAAGCGCGGTGTCGCGGGCCAGCGACACCGGGTCGCAACTCACGAGCACCAGCACCGGGGCACCAGCGGCCGCCAACGCCGCTGATCCCGGCTTACCGAGCCCGCTGCGCGCCGGATCGGCGATGACGACGTCGACCGGCTCGCCCTCGGCCCGCCACGCTCCGACCTCGCCACGCACGACCGTCGCCGCCCGTCCGGCGAGGTTCACCGCGGCGTCCTGAACCGCCGATCGCGATGTCTCGAGGCTCGTCGTCCGGCTCGACGCAGACACCGCCGCGAGGCCGAACAGCCCGACACCCGCGTAGGCATCGACCACATGATCGGCCATGTCGATCTCGGGCGCCGCCCGACGCACTGCATCGACGAGCAAGCCGGCGGCGGCCGGGCCGGACTGGAAGAACGAGCCGGCCGACACGCGGAACCGGTGGCCGGCCACGTCCTCGTACAGCACCGCGTTGGAACCCGTCTGCACGGAGCCGGGCAGTCCCGCCACGTCGCCGGTGCGGCGGTCCCAGATCGCGGTCATCTGACCGGTCGCCTCCGAGACGCGGAGTGTCAACTCGACATCGCGATCGATCGTCACGTCACGCAGCACGTCGAACAGCGCCGGGTGGGCCACCATGCACACGTCGACCTCGATCGGCTCGTTCGACCGCTCGCGGCGGAACGCCGCCCGTCCGGATGACGAACCGACCACGCGCACACTCGTGCGGTAGGCCGTCGGTGGCGCCGATTCTCCGGTGATGATCACCGCTTCGTTCAACCCACCGGTGCGTCGCATCGCGTCGGCGAGGAGCGCCGCCTTGGCGGTCATCTGGGCGGACACCGCGACGTGCTGCCAATCACACCCACCGCATCCGGCGATCCGATACGGGCAGGGCGGGATCACGCGGTCGAACGACGGTTCGACCACGTCGACGACGTCGCCGCGCGACCAGTCGCGCTTCTCCTCGGTCACCTCGACACTCACCAGTTCGCCCGGGAGAGCGCCGCGCACGAACACCACCCGCCCATCGTCGGCCTTGGCGAGCGCGTCGCCGCCGGCGACGAAACGCTCGGTCCGGAGCGTCAGCACCGCTGGGCTCTCCACCCGGCGAGCGTAGGCGCCATCGCGTGCGCGACACTGGAACGATGGGCGATGAGGACACTGAGTGGTATTGGGATCTCAGCAACAAGGTCGCCGTGCCCGCCCGCGAGCGCGGACCGGCGATGCGGGTCCTCGGTCCGTACCCCTCCAAGGCCGCCGCCGAGAACTGGCGCGACACCGTCGAGAACCGCAACGAAGCCTGGGACTCCGAAGACGCCAGGTGGAAGGGTGAGGACGCTCCATAACGCGGCCGCCGAAGCGCCTGACGGCGCCGGCGTGCCGAACAGGGCGTTCGCCCCTACCCCGGGAGATCCGGCAACTGTTCCAGAACGCGGCCGCCGAGCGTCCTCGCCAGCCCGCGCACGACGATGCCGGGGCGCGACGCGGGACGGCCGGTAGCGTCGAGGTCGATGGCCAGACCGATCAAGATCGTCCCTTCGGTGCTACCGGCCGACTTCGCGCGGCTCGGTGAGGAGGTCGTCGCCCTCGAGGCGGCCGGCGTCGACTTGATCCAGTGGGACGTGATGGACGGCCAGTTCGTGCCCAACATCACGTTCGGGCCCGACGTGATCGCTGCCGCCCGCAAGCACGTCTCGTTGCCGTTCGAGGCCCACCTGATGGTGCTCACGCCCGACGTGCTGGCGGGGCGGTTCATCGACGCCGGCTGCGAGCGCCTCATCGTCCACTCCGAGGCATGCCTCCACCTGCACCGCACGCTCGGCGCGATCAACTCGATGGGTGCCCGGGCGGCGGTGGCCATCAACCCGTCGACACCGGCGTCGGCGGTCGCCCACGTCCTCGACCTCGTCGACCTGGTCCTCGTGATGACCGTGAACCCCGGCTTCGGCGGTCAGGAATACCTGCCCACGATGGAGCGCAAGATCGCCGAGGTCCGCCGCATGCTCGACGATGCCGGCCTCACCGACACCGTCGACGTCGAAGTCGACGGTGGTATCAGCCCGGCGACGATCGCCGGGGCGGCCGCTGCCGGGGCCAACGTCCTCGTTGCCGGCAGCGCCCTGTACCGCGACGAGGAGGGTCTCGGCCATGCCGTCGCCACGCTCCGCGCTGCTGCCGAAGCCGCTGCCGCCTGAGCTCCGGCCATCTGGCACGCGATCCGGCGCAGTTCGCGCATCCCTTCTCTACGATCGGTGATGTGCCGATCAGCGTCGATGCCACTGCGCCCGGCCAAGCCCTCGACGCGCTCGCCGCCGCCGTGCAGCGGGCCAAGGCCGGCCGATTGCTCGCACCGGTCACGGTGATCGTCCCCACCAACACCGCCGGGGTGATGGCCCGCCGGGCGCTCGGCCGGCTCGGCGGGGTCGCCGCCGTCGACATGCTGACGCTCTACCGGCTCGCCGAGCTGATCGGGTCGCCGGCACTCGTCGCCGACGGCCGCTCGCCCGTGTCGACAGCGGTCGTCGACCTGGCGATCCGCCGCGTGCTCGCCGAGGCGCCGGGATCGTTCGAACCGGTCGCCGAACATCCGTCGACCGTCGTCGCCCTGCGCGACCTGCATCGCGAGCTCCGCCTCGCCGGCCCCGACGCCGTAGCGGCGCTCACCGCATCATCGGCTCGCGGGCGCGAGGCGGCTCGCGTCAGCCAGCTCACGTCGCGCCGGCTCCGGGCCGACTGGTACGACGAAGGCGACCTGCTCGAGCACGCCGAGCTCGCCACCGGACAGGGGGTGCCCCCACAGCTCGCAAACACGATCGTGTTCCTGCCCCAGCAACTGCGCGGACGCGAACTGCGCGTGCTGCGAACGCTTGGACAGGTGGCCAATGTGCAGGTCATCCTCGGAGTCACCGGCGACGACGAAGCGGATGCCGAACTCGCCACCATCGCAGCCGCTCTCGAGCCCGGCTGGTCGGCGCCCGACTCGCCCGCCGTCATCACTCCCCTGGCACAGCCCTCCACCGTCGAGGTGATCTCCACCACCGACGCCGACGACGAGGTCCGGCTCGCCGTCAGAGCGGTGCTCGACGCCGGACGCGCCGGAACGCCGTTCGGTCGGATGGCCCTGCTGTGGACCGCGGAGCGACCGTACGCACGCCTCGTCGAGCACCACCTCGAGGTCGCCGAGATCGAGTGGAACGGCCGGCCCGGTACGCGGCTGGTCGAGCGCCTCGTTCCGCGGCTCGTCATCGACCTCCTCGACGTCGACCGGCGCGGCCTTCGTCGCCGCGACCTGTTCGACCTCCTCGCCGACGTGCCCGCCCGCGGCGCCGACGGCGAGCTGCTCCACACCGCAGCGTGGGAGCGGGTCAGCCGCGCCGCCGGCGTTGCCCGCGAAGACCACTGGAAACCGCGTCTGGGCTCGTACGCCGAGCGCGAGCGACGACGCGACGACGCCGAACGCGGCGCCCGCAACGCGGCGGACGCCGACCGGCTGGTGAAGTTCGTCGACGGGTTGCAGTCGACGCTGGGTCACCCCTCGGCCGCCCGCCCGTGGCACGAATGGGCGGAGTGGTGCGGTGAGCAGATCGAGCGCTGGATCGGCCGCCGAACCCTCCAGCACCTCGACGACGCCGAACGTGCCGCTCACGAGCAGGTCGAACGCGTCCTCGACCGGCTCCGCCACCTCGACGCCATTGGTCCGCCGGTGCACCGTCGCGAGTTCCGCTCGACGTTTCTCGCCGAGCTCGAGGTGGCGCCACCACGCCAGGGCCGAATCGGAGCGGGAATCACCACCGGCGCACTCGCCGGCGCCGCCGGCCTCGATGTCGACCTCGTCGTGATCGTCGGGGCCGCCGATGGTTTGCTCCCACCGCCACCGACGTCTGACCCACTCGTCAGCGACTCCGACCGCGCCGCCGCCGGACTGACGACGAGCGATGTGACGGCCGCTCGAGCCCATCGTCAGTTCCTGTCAGCGCTGTCGGTCGCACGCAATGTCGTGGTCACGTACCCGCGTGGCGATCTGCGCGCGACCGCCACCCGTGTGCCGACGCGATGGATCGAGGCCGACGTGCCGTTCGCCGGGCGTCGCGACGTCGCATCGCACTCGGCAGGTCTCATCGCAACTGACTTCCCGACGTCGCCAGCAGAGCACCGGCTCCGCGGGCGGTCGATGCGCGCGAAGGGCCGCGACGGCCTCGCGGTCGGGGAGGTGGCCGCCGACGACGTGGTGTTCCGCCGGGCCATCGCACTGCGTGCGGCGCGACGATCCGAGGCGCTCACCGTGTACGACGGTGATCTCACCGGTGTCGTGGTGCCGCGCCTCGACCGTCCCGTGTCTCCGACCGAGCTCGAGACGTGGATGGCGTGCCCGCACATGTACTTCGCCCGCTACCTGCTCCGGGTGTATGAGGTCGAAGAGCCTGCCGACGAGATCACCATCACCCCGCTCGACCGGGGCAGCGCGTTGCACGTGGCGCTCGACGCGTTCAATCAGAGAGTTCTCGCCGAGGAGCTCCCGCAGCCCGATTCGTCGGGATGGTCCGATCAGCACGTCGCCGCCCTCACGGAGATCTTCGACCTCGTCGGCGCCGACACCGAACGGGCCGGGCGCACCGGACGTCCCGCGTTCTGGGCCGACGAGCGCGAACGGATGGGCGCCGACCTGGCCGAGTGGTTCCGGCTCGACGGCGAGTCGGTGCGCGATCGGAATGTGCGCGTCGTCAGCTCGGAGCGGCGCTTCGGCGACGCGGGCGACATCACGATCGCCCTGCCGAGCGGACGTGCACTCGCGGTCAAAGGATCGATCGACCGTGTCGACATCGCCGCCGACGGCACGTTGTTCGTCACCGACTACAAGACCGGCAGCTACCGGAACTTCACCGAGATCTCCGACGGCGATCCCACGGCGTCGGGCACCCGGCTCCAGCTGCCGTCCTATGCAGCGGCGGCACTGGCCGTCGCCGAACGGCCCGACGCGGTTGTCCGCGCCGAGTACTCGTTCTTCAAGACTGGGAAGTACCGGCGTATCGGATACACATTCACGCCCGAGGTCTGGGCTGAGGTCGGGCGTTGGCTCGATCATGTGGTCGACGGCATCGAGTCCGGCCTCTATCCGCCCACGCCGGAACGCCCCACCTGGCGATCGTTCGCGCCCTGCGCGTACTGCGAGCCCGACAGGCTCGGCACAGCCGAGCGGTGGAATGAGTGGGACCGCAAGCGACTCGACCCACGATTGCAGCGTTGGTTCCCCGACCCCGACGCCGACAACGAGACGGCGGCGCCGAGTGAGTGAGCAGCTGTCGTTCGAGTTGCTGGCCGCACCGATCGTGGCCACCGTGCACGACGATCCGTCACCGCCGGATGCCGCAGCGCGCGAGCGCATCACGACCGATCTGGGGTCGAACCTCTTCGTCGAGGCGGGTGCCGGGGCGGGCAAGACGACCCAGCTCGTCGGGCGCGTCCTCGCACTCGTGCGGAGCGGGGTGCCGATCATGTCGATCGCGGCGATCACGTTCACCGAGAAGGCGGCCGCCGATCTCCGCCACCGCCTGCGCCACGACCTGACCGCCGCCGAGGAGTCGGCGGACGAGGCACCCGAATCCCGCCGCCTGATCGCCGCCGCCCTCGACGACCTCGATCATGCTCCGATCGGCACCTTGCACGCGTTCGCTCGCCGGTTGCTCTACGAGTTCCCCATCGAGGCCGGCCTGCCACCTGGATTCACCGTGCGCGACGAGCTCGAGAGCGACCTCGCGTTCCACGAGCGGTGGGAGGACCTGCTCGACCGGCTCCTCGAGGAGCCCGACCCGCCGGCCGGAGCGATCGACGGCGGCAGCGAGTTCGTGCAGCTGTGCGAGTTCGACGGGTTCGGTGTCCGACGTGGAGTCCGTCGCGTCGCCGAGGACTTCCAGGCCAACTGGGACCTGGTCGACGACCGAGTCGTGCTCGACCCACCACCCAGGTTCGCGGTCGATACCGAGCCGATCCGCGTCGCTGCCGAACAGCTCGGCAACCACGAAGCACCTGAGGACGACACCCAACACGAGGCGCTCACCGAGATCGCCGATCTCGCCCGCGCGCTCGTGTCCGGCAACTCGATTCGCACCCGCCTCGACGCCGTGGTGCGGATCGCCGGGCGTTGCCACAAGGCGGGGAAGGGCGGCAACAAGACCAAGTGGAAGCAACACGGCGGGCCGGCGGCGCTCGACGCGCTCCGCAACGCCGAGCGCGACGTCGCTTCCGAGGCCGACCTGCTGATCCGGCAGGTCGAGGAGTACCGCCAGTGTCTGCTGGGAGCGCTCGTCGGTCGGTTCGTGCTCGACGGAGCTCTCGCGCGTGCGTCCGACGGCACACTCGAGTTCCACGATCTCTTGGTGTTCGCCCGCCGGCTGCTCGCCACCCGGGCGGACGTTCGCGCGCTGCTGCACGCCCGCTACCAACGGGTCCTCCTCGACGAGTTCCAGGACACCGACCCGATCCAGCTCGAGATCGCGGTGCGGCTCACCGCACGGCCCGACGATCCGGCGCACGACACCGACTGGCGACAGTTGCGACCGGTCCCAGCACGCCTCTTCATCGTCGGTGACCCGAAGCAGTCGATCTACCGGTTCCGGCGCGCCGACATCGCCCAATACCTTCGCGCCGCAGAGCAGACCGGCGCCGAGACCGCGCTGCTGAGCGCCAACTTCCGCTCGTCTTCGGCGGTGATCGATTGGGTCAACCACGTGTTCTCGGAGCTCATCGTCGAGCAGCCCGACGTCCAGCCCGCCTACCACGCGCTCGAGGTGTGCCGACCCCGCCACCGCGGCCATGGCAGCGTCCACGTGCTGGGGTCCGACGTCTTCGACGAGCTCGACTCACGTCGTGGCGATGCGGAGGGACTGCGATCGCTGGAAGCCGCCGCTGCTGCCGATGCCGTTGTCACGGCCCTCGTCGACGGATGGCTGGTCGAAAACGAGAAGGACGAAGAGACGCTCCGGCGGTGCCGGCCCGGCGACATCACCGTCCTGCTCCCGGCCCGCACATCGCTGCCGGCACTCGAGGCGGCCCTCCGCGAGCGTGACGTGCCGTACCGGGCCGAGAACAGCTCCGTCGTCTACACGACGACCGAGATCCGTCATCTGATGTTGGCGTTGCGCGCCGCTGACGATCCCACTGACGAACTCGCGCTCGTGGCCGCGTTGCGCAGCCCGCTGTACGGCTGCAGCGACGTCGAGCTGTACGAGTGGGCGACGGCCGGTGGGAGATGGAACCTTTGGGTGCCACCACCCGAAGCACTCGCTGAGCATCCCGTCGCCGAAGCCATCGCCCACCTCCGCTCGATCGCCACGCGGATCTCGTGGCGAACGCCCGCCGACCTGTTGGCCGAGATCGTCGACGAACGTCGCGTGCTCGACGTCGCGCTCGACAGTCCGGATGCCAACGATGTCTGGCGGCGCGTTCGCTACGTGATCGACCAGGCCCGGGCGTGGGGCGATGTCGGCGGGCATGGGGTCCGTCGCTATCTGGCGTGGGCACGGCTCCAGGCGTCGGAGGGACGCATCGCCGACACGATCCTGCCCGAGCACGACCACGATGCCGTGCGGATCATGACGATCCACGCCGCCAAGGGCCTCGAGTTCCCGATCACCGTCGTGTCGGGACTCACCACCAAGCCACAGCGCGGCTCGTCGACGGGCGTGGTGTGGCCCACCGGGACGTGGACCCTCGCCGGCCGTGAAGGCGACGACGTATATGACGAGTTCAAGCCGATCGACGAGCAGATGAGCGACGCCGAGCGACGACGGCTGCTCTACGTCGCCTGCACCCGCGCGATCGACCACCTCGTCGTGTCGCTCCACCGCGGTGGCCAGCTCCCCGAGCTCCCTGGCAAGTACACGAGCGCAGAGCTGTTGGCATCAGCGGGTGCGGCCGACCCGGCAGCCGGCGCGCGCGAGTTGGTGGCCACCGCCGAACCGTTCACACTGGAGCAGACGGTCGCCGTCGAGCTGCCGTGGGCGGACGCCGCGGCGTGGGCCGCGGAACGCACGAGCACCCTCGCCCGCGCCTCGATCAGAACCACGATCAGTGCGACCCGGTTGGCCGAGGACCTGGCCGGGCTCGAGGGCCAGGGCGATCCCGGCCTGCGCAAGGATCCAGTCGACCTCGACCTCCCGCCATGGCAACGCGGCCGCTACGGCACCGCCATTGGTCGTGCTGTGCATGGCGTGCTCCAGTTCGCCGACCTCCAAGAAGGCGGCGACATCGATCGACTCGCCGATGCGCAGTGCGCCGCCGAAGGAATCCTCGGGATGTCCGAGACGGTCGCCGCGCTCGCTCGGTCGGCGTTGGCGGCGCCGATCGTCCGCAGCGCGCGTGACCTCGAGCACCACCGTGAGTTGTTCGTGGCGGCCGAGATCGACGGCCGCGTGCTCGAGGGCTACATCGACCTGCTGGTCCGCACCGCCGACGGGTTGGTCATCGTCGACTACAAGACCGACCAGTGGATCGGCACCGAGATGCGCGACGAACGCGTTGCCCGCTACCGCCGGCAACTCGCGGCCTATGGCGTGGCGATCGAGCGCGTGCTCGGCGAGCCGGTGGTCGGCGGCGTGCTCGTGCGTTGCCGCGTCGGTGAGGCGGCCGAGGAGATCCCGGTCGACGACTGGCGCGACGCGGTCGAGGCCCTCGCCGGGGCGGTCCGTCAACGAGTGTGACGCACCATCGAGCCGATGCCGCGGACGAGCCCGTTGACACCCCAGCGCAACGTGGCGAGCACGAAGATGATCCCGAACGCGACGGCGATCGGGACGAGGATTGCCGCGAGGAGCTGCGTCGTGTGCTCCTCGAGGGGCGCCAACACGGCCGAGTCGATCGACGACCCGTCAGGCATCAGGGTGCGGATCGGGTCGTCAAGGACTGGGCACTCGACATCGCTCTCGGCAACTCCGACGACGTCGTCACCGCCGAGCATCGGGGCGGGGGGGCGGATCTTCGATGCCAGCAGCCCGATCACCGGATCGCGGCGGGCCGACACCAGGTACTCGGTGCCGATCTCGAGGTACTCGACGTCGATGCCGTACCGGACGTCGATCAGACCGCCGACCGAGAACGGCTCGTCGTCACCGGCCCGCACCTGTTCGATCTCGAACCGCCCGGTGCGGAAGTCGCGCTCGACGAGTGTGCCGACGAAAACGATCTCGGGACGGGGTGGCACGGTGCACGCGCTCGGAACCGGCACGAGCGGAAGCGTGCCCGGCGTTGTCGTGAGGATGCCGCCGTCGGTGGGACCGCTTCCCGTCGTCGTGGGTTCCAGGGGCGGCGTGCTCGTGGGCACCGAGCCGTCGGGGATGGATGACTCCTGCGCCGACGTGCCGGCGGGCGTTGCCAGCGCCGCCGCCAGCGTCACGATCGCCGTGGCGAGCAGCTGTCGCACGCGGCGAGGGTATCGGAGCAACCTGGCCAGCTGGTGGCAGCTCGACCCACCAGCGGGCGAACCCGCGCCGTCACCCTCGCTCGGTGGTCAATCCCAGCAGAGGCAGAACAGGTGGCCGACGGGGTCGACGTACACGCGCCAGTTGGCACCCGGCTGCAATTCGTGCTTGCGGGCGCCGAGGGCGAGCACCTGCTGCTCCGCTGCGTCGATCTGGGCTTCCTCGACCGTGACGTCGAGGTGGAACTGCTGAGGGCGGTCCGGCTCGGGCCATGTCGGTGGCTGGTAGTCCGGGGCCAGTTGGAAGCTCAGCAGCACTGTGTCGCCGTCGCGCAGGTTGACCCATTCCTCGTCGGCGTAGGTGATGTCGCCACCGACGACCTCGCGGTAGAACTCGGCCAGCGCACGAGGCTCTGGGCAGTCGAGCACGACCGCTCGCATCTTTGCGATTCCGGGCATGGAGCCCTCAGCGCCCTTCGAAGTTGGGGGCCCGCTTGGCCAGGAACGCCGAGATCGCCTCGCGGTTGTCGGCCGTGCCGAGGTTGACCGTCTGCGAGACGGCCTCGTCGTCGAGTGCCGCTTCGAGCGTGACGTTGAACGAGTTGTTGAGCATGCGCTTGGTCATCGCCAACGCGATCGGGGGTCCGGCGGCGAGCTCGGCCACCCAGCCGTCGACGAACGCATCCAGCTCGGCGTCGGGCAACACCCGGTTCACGAGCCCGATCTCGGCCGCCTCCCGGGCGTCGATGATGCGGGCCAGAAGCGCCAGCTCCTTGGCCCGGTGCATCCCGATCAGCCGCGGGAGGATCCACGAGCCACCGAAGTCGAGGCTCAGGCCGCGCTTGGCGAAGATCTCGGAGAAGCGTGCACCCTCGGCGGCGACCACGAGGTCGCACACCAGCGCGAGGTTGAGCCCGGCGCCGACGGCGACGCCACGGACCTTGGCGACGGTCGGCTGTGGGAGGCGCGCGATCGCGAGGCACAGATCGCCGACGCCGCGCATCCGGGCCAGATGATGCCCGCCTTGAGACGGCTCGGACAGGTCGGCTCCGGAGCAGAAGTCGCCACCGGCGCCGGTGAACACGACGACGCGGTCAGCCGAGCTGCGGGCGATCTCGCCGACCACCGAGCCCAGTTCCGCCCACATCGCCCCGTTGAGGGCGTTCTTCTTGGCGGGGCGATCGAGCGTGATCGTCGCCACCCCGCCGGAACGGTCGACCCGCAGGCTCTCGTACTGAGGCGTCTTGTCATCGTGGGTGTCTGCCATCGCCGCGGACGATACTGAAGGTCATGGGCTTCAACCCGTACCGGAGGTTCCGCGCCCGGACCAGCGACTACGTCATGGTCGCCGCCGCGATCGCACTCGTGGTCGCACTGGTGGCCTGGGCGGTGTTCGCGTAGTGCCGAGGCTGTGGGACGGAGGGTTCGGTGCGGTGGACGTGCGGCGGGTGCAGCCGTACCAGGCGACCAAGACGTACGTGTGTCCCGGCTGTCACCGCGACATCCCGCCGGCGACCGGGCACTACGTGGCGGTGCCGGAGCTGGCGCCCGAGCTGCGCCGTCACTGGCACTACGGGTGCTGGGACCGACGGGTGCCGGTCCCGGTCGAACGCTCGAGACGCGCTAGAACGCCCCCTCGATCAACTCCACGTCGACGCCCGTGATTGCCACAACGTCGAACCTGACCTCGACGCCGTGGACCTGCCGGTCGGCGAGCCACGCCGCGGCGAGCCGCCGGAGACGGTGCTGCTTGCGGTGGTCGACGGCCGCCGCGCCGCCTCCGAACTCCGACGTTCGGCGAGTCTTGACCTCGCAGAACACGATCGTGTCGCCGAGTCTGGCGACGACGTCGATCTCGCCCTGCTCACACCGCCAGTTGCGCTCGACGATGGCGTAG
Source organism: Ilumatobacteraceae bacterium (assembly GCA_035557475.1). Lineage (GTDB taxonomy): Bacteria > Actinomycetota > Acidimicrobiia > Acidimicrobiales > Ilumatobacteraceae > JALOLG01. The sequence goes on along the minus strand of DATMDV010000257.1, from coordinate 5,375 downwards.
CCGAGCCGCCGGTAGTGCGTGCACGCCCGGTCCTCGCCCCATCGCCCGCGGGCGCGGTTCGACAGGTCGGGCGCGATCGGTTCCACGGGCACGGGCCTCCGTCATCGTTGGATGCGGGGCTGGCGGCCCGAGGTGGCTGCGCACGCGATCGAACGCGGCGCGGCGATCAGAATTCGCGCTTCTCGCGGACCTTTGCCCGCTTCCCGACGCGGTCGCGGAGGTAGTACAGCTTGGCGCGACGCACGTCGCCCCGCCTGACGATCTCGAGCTTGGCGACCGTCGGGGTGTGGAGTGGGAACGTGCGCTCGACGCCGACCCCGTAGCTGAGCTTGCGCACGGTGTAGGTCTCGTGGACGCCGCCACCCTGGCGGGCGATCACGTTGCCCTGGAACACCTGGACCCGCTCCTTGCCGCCCTCGACGACGCGGACGTGCACCTTGACCTCGTCACCCGGGCCGAACGATGGAAGGTCGTCGCGCAGTGACTGGTTGTCGATCAGGTCGGTCGCTTTCATGGCGTGCTCTCTCGTACTGCTCGTAGTGGCCGGTGGGCGTCGGCGGCGCCCGATCATCGGCTTGCCCGATCGTGTCCCTGGGCCGCTCAAGGATACGGGAGGGCGGGGAACTCTTCCAACAGGGCCTGTTCGGTGTCGGTCAGGCCACCTCGACGCTCGATCAGGTCGGGACGCGCTCCCAGTGTGCGGTGGAGCGCCTGCGCCAGACGCCACTTGGCGATCAGGCCGTGGTCGCCCGAGCGCAGCACGTCGGGGACCTGCCACCCGCGGAACTCGGCCGGCCGGGTGAAATGCGGTTCCTCGAGCAGGCCGGCCGTACCGAAGCTCTCGGTCACGGGGCTCTCGGCGTTGCCCATCGCACCGTCGAGCAGCCGGGTCACGGCCTCGACGACGAGGCAGGCGGCAACCTCTCCCCCGGCCAGGACGACGTCGCCGACGCTCAGCTCGTCGTCGACGAGATGCTCCCGGACGCGGTGGTCGACCCCTTCGTAGCGTCCGCACAGCAGGCTGAATCCGTCGCCGGCGGCCAGCTCGGTCGCGAGTCGTTGATCGAACCGACGGCCGCCGGGCCCGAGCAGGTACAACGGCCGCGGCGGATCGACCGCCTCGACAGACGCAAAGATCGGCTCGGGGCGCAGCAGCATCCCCGCACCACCGCCGAACGGCGAGTCGTCGACCGTTCGGTGCACGTCGGTCGTGTGCTCGCGCAGGTCGTGGCAGCGCAGGTCGAGGAGGCCCTTGTGGCGTGCCTTGCCGAGCAAGCTCTCGGCGCAGAATCGGTCGACGAGATCAGGGAAGACGGTGAAGACGTCGACTCGCATCAGTCGAACAGGCCTTCGGGCGGGTCGATCGTCACCACTCCGTCGGCGAAGCCGACCACGAACGTCACCGGCACCAGCGCACCCGAATCGAGCTCGAGCAGGTCGGCAGCCGGGTTGTCGATGACGGCGACGCAGCGGCCGCGCTCGGAACCATCGAGCTCGACGACCGTGGCGCCGACCAGGTCGTGCACCCACAGCGCGTCCGGGTCGTCGATCGGTTCGGCAAACAGGCGCGTGTTGGCGATCCGCTCGGCAGCCGTGCGGTCGGTGATCCCCTCGAAGTGCACCAGCCAGCGCTGTGTTTGCTGGGCGGCGCTGGTGACCGTGAGCCATTGCCCGCGACCCCACAGACGAGACCCCCGGTCCAGGCGCTCGGTGCGGTCGGTCGACAAGTCGACGTAGACGTCGCCGCCCAACCCGTGGGGACGCGTGATGCGACCGACCTCGAGCAAGCCCTCACGTGGCTCGCTCATTGGGCCTTCAGTCGTCGAGGAACTCGATGTCGACTTCGACACCGTCTTTGGCAGCCGCGGCCCGGGTGACCGTGCGCACGCTGGCGGCGGTGCGGCCGCGGCGACCGATCACGCGGCCGAGATCACCCGGCCCGACGCGGACGTCGAGACGAGCACGGTGACCGATCGACGACTCCTCGACCGTGACGGCGTCGGGATCGTCGACGATCGACCGCACGATGTGTCCCAGTACGGCGGCGGCCGTCGGCGCCCGCAGCTCGTTCGCCGTCTCGCTCACTTCGACGCCTTGAACTGCTCCATGGCGCCCGAGATCTCGAGCAGCTTGGCGACGCGCTCGGTCGGCTGGGCGCCGTTGCTGAGCCACTTCACGGCCTTGTCGTTGTCGACGCTCAGGCTCGACGGGTCGTGGAGCGGGTTGTAGTGGCCCAGGATCTCGATGAAGCGGCCGTCGCGCGGTGACCGCTCGTCGGCCGCGACGATGCGGTACTGGGGCTGCTTGGTCTTGCCGACTCGGGTGAGGCGCAGCTTGACTGCCATCTGGTTCAATCTCCCTGAAGCACTTGAGAACCCCGCAAGGTTAGCGCCGACGGGTTGGCCCCCCACCGTGTCGCCCAAATCGAACAGTTCACCCGCACTCGACACCACCTGCGCAGCAATGCGAACTGTTCGACTTGGGGAACAACACTCGGCCCGACCTCAACCGTGTCGCCCAAATCGAACAGTTCACCCGCACTCGACACCACCTGCGCAGCAATGCGAACTGTTCGACTTGGGGAACAGGTGCGCGGCACTTCGGTGAGCGGACTCAGTCGTTCATCGGCTGCCGGGACCGCCGAGGCCGGGCAGGCCCTGGAGTTCGGCGAGGTCGGGCATCCCGCCGCCCAGGCCGGGGAAGCCGCCCCGACCCTTCTTGCCCTTCTTGCCCATCCCCCCGAAGCGCTTCATCATCTTCTGCATCTCGCCGAACTGCTTGACGAGGCGGTTCACGTCGCCGACCGTCGTCCCCGATCCGGTGGCGATGCGGGTGCGACGCGTGCCGTTGATGATCTGCGGCTGGCGGCGCTCCTCGAGCGTCATCGAGCGGATGATCGCCTCGACCGGCTTCAGGTCGTCGTCGCCGATCTCGGCGCCCTTCAGCTCCTTCGGCATTCCGGGCATCATGCCGAGCAGTCCACCGAGCGGGCCCATCTTCTTGAGCTGCTGCATCTGATCGAGGAAGTCGTCGAGCGTGAACTCGCCCTCCATCATCTTCATCGCGGCCTGCTCGGCCTGATCCGTCTCGAACGCCTTCTCGGCCTGCTCGATCAGGGTCAGCATGTCGCCCATGCCGAGGATCCGGCCCGCCATCCGGTCGGGGTGGAACTGCTCGAAGGCGTCGAGCTTCTCGCCCGTGGACGCGAACGCGATCGGCCGGCCGATGACCTCTTTCACCGACAGCGCCGCGCCGCCGCGGGCATCGCCGTCGAGCTTCGACAGGATCACTCCGTCGATCTCGAGCGTGGCATGGAACGCCTCCGCCGTCTGGACGGCGTCCTGGCCGGTCATCGCGTCGATGACGAGGAACGTGTAGTCGGGCGACACGGCGCCGGAGATCAGGCGCACCTGCTCCATCATCTGCGCATCGATCGAGAGGCGGCCGGCGGTGTCGACGATCAGCACATCGCGGCCGAGCCGTTTGGCCTCCTCGAGGCCCTGGTAGGCGGTGAGGATCGGGTCTTCCGGATCGGAGTACACCGGCACGTCGATCTGGCGACCGAGCGTGCGCAGCTGCTCGACCGCTGCCGGCCGCTGGAGGTCGGCACCGACGAGTAGCGGGTTCCGACCCTGCTGCTTGAACCACGACGCGAGCTTGGCGGCGTTGGTGGTCTTGCCGGAGCCCTGCAGGCCGGCGAGCAACACGACCGTCGGCGGCTTCGACGCGTACGTGATCTTGAGCGTCTCGCCGCCGAGGATGCGGATCAGCTCGTCGTGGACGGCTTTGATGACCTGCTGGCCAGGGTCGAGCGCCTGCGAGCGGGTGGCGCCGATGGCGTGCTCGCGGATGCGGTTGGCGACCGAGCGGACGACGGTGACGTTGACGTCGGCCTCGAGCAGGGCCGTGCGGATCTCCTTCATCACCTCGTCGACATCGGCCTCGGTGAGGCGACCCTTGCCGCGAAGGCGCTTGACGATCCCGTCGAGCCGGTTGGAGAGGCTGTCGAACATGCGGGCCCAGGCTACCCAGACCCATCTCGTGAAGTTTCGGCGTCCCCAGGGCGCCGAGACTTCACGAGATCAGCTCAGCCGAACGACATGATCGCGATGACGATGTCGTCCTTGACCTCGACGTTGACCCGCGAGTCGTTGTAGTCCATCGTGCCGGGCAGATCGACGCCGTCCTGACGGGAGACCCGGGTGGTGTAGCCGTACCGCTTGGCGACTTCTTCGAACTCCGGCAACGGCACGCCGACGGCCTCTTCGAGTACCGCCGGGTCGCCGGGTGCCACACCCGAGGACGCGGGGTCCGACGTCGGCGGGTCGACGACGACTGGATCGATCGGCTCGGCCGGTACCGGCTGTGGCTCGATCGTCGGCTCGACGAAGATCATGAACTCGTCGGTGACCGCCGGCACTGTGAACACGTTTCCCTCGGAGTCGGTGAACGTGTATGCCGGCAGCAGCCAGACCGAGTTGTCGGCGTCCCAGACCCACCACAGGTCGGCCTTGACGTCGACGAGTGTCGCCACGATCGGTTCGGCGGGGGCCGTCGTCGGCTTCGAGCCGCCGTCGGTCGGAACGGGCGGCGTTGTGTCGTCGAGGGCGTTCGTGTTGCGCGCCACCTCATCGGGCGCCGCCGCCTCGGTCTCGCGGGCATCCACGGCCAGGACATCCCCGCCGCCGTAGCCCCACATCCCGTTCTGCTCGGAGAGCCGGGTGATCGCCGCGTCGAGGTCGACGAGCGGGTAGGGACCCGTCGCGACCGGCTCGGCGAGCGAACCGCTCGCCCACTGGAGCGCACCTTGCTCACCGAAGCCGAATCCGTAGCCGGACGGCCACCGCACCCCGTCGATGGTCGTGTACGCCGTGACCGAGGCGTTCCATTCGTCTGCGTACGTCTCGAGCTCGAACGCGACCGGGTCCTCGCCCAGCGCGGTGAGCAGCTCGTTGGCCTTGGTGGCTGCCTCGTCGGCCGTTGGCACGCCGGCCGGCGGCTCGGGTGTCGCGCACTCCTCGATCGGCACCTGGAGCTCGTCGGTCGCCGGCTCGGTCTTCGGTGCGACGTCGGTGACGACGGCGTCGCCGTCGGCGTCAACCGCGGTGCCGGTATCGACGCCCGGGCTGCCGGAGACGCCGCATCCCTCGACGGCCGCCGTGGCCCAGGCGGTGGAGTAGTACCAGCTCAGCTGACCGTCGTCGGCGACGAACAGCGCCGGCGAACTTCCGTCTTCCGGCCCGACGCGCCACAGGTTGCCGGTGTCGGCGGTGGCGGCCTCGGGCTCGCCCTCGATACCGAGCGCGGCAGCGATGCGAGCGACGGCCGCGGCATCAGTGGTCGCGTCGGCAGGGAAGTGGTATCCGGTCGAGTTC
>DATMDV010000256.1:0-3594 GCA_035557475.1 Ilumatobacteraceae bacterium | reverse complement strand
GGGCCCGCGTTCGGAGCCTAGGGTTCTGGGCCGCCAGCTTATGAGCCAGCGCGTCTACTTCGGACGGTCCTCCAATCCCCCTCAAATCCCCTCCAGCAACGGCTACGGACGGGGTTCGACGCGGTGACGCTCGGTGACGGTCGGTAGAGGCCAAAGCTAGCCGCTACCAGCGTCTATCTCCAGTTTGTAGATCGTTTCCGCTGGTCCTCGACCTGCTGACCTACGCACGAAAATCGGCTCGTAATGCGTAGGTCTGGGGTTCGACTCCCCAAGGCGGCTCCGAGGTAGCCAGTTGGCTTGCTATAAGCCAAGGTAGACGCGGAGCTGATCCTCCAGTCGTTTTAGTTCGCTTGGGGCAAGCAGGCCCCGGCGGTGCCGGCATCGGCTCTTGGCCACTGGCAGTACAGTCGTGATGTCGGCATAGGACTCGTCGTATCGAGTCAAGCCGGCTTCAGCGCCGAGTGGGATGTGTGTCAGTGCTGGGCCGCGAGTGCCGGTGATCGGCACGACTGCCACGTGCCCAAGCCGAGCGTTCAGCTGATTAATACTCAAGATCACAGCCGGGTGCTCTCCGAAGCTGGGGAAGCGGACGTCCCATACCTCGCCGCGGAGTGGATCAAGACGGCTCATCGTTGTCCGGGGCGACACCCAGCGGCAGCGGAGGTGCGGCATCGCCGTAGAACTCGTCGACGCTGCGAGCCATGCGCTCCTCAGCGGCCCGGCGATGCAACATCAGCAGTGCTGCCCGGACGATCTCGGTTCGGCCGGTCAGTCCGAGGACGGCCGCGTCCTCGTTGAGCTGCTCGGCGAAGGCGGGCGGGATACGTGCCTGCCAAATCTCGCTGGCTCCGGCGGTGACCGTCATGTGTATACGGTACGTCGTACAGGCGGTGCTGTCAGCCGGCTGGGCTCGGCAGCTAAGTGGTCTCGCCCGTAAGTTCTTCGGGGGTCAGTTCCAGGCGGTGGGGTCGCCGAGGTAGAGGCCGCAGGCGGTGTCTAGGGCGTCTTCGCAGGTGCCGATCGGCAGGCCGGTCGGGAAGACGGACTCGGCGTAGTCGTCGTGGCTGGCGCGGTAGATCGCGAAGCCCCACTGGTGGGCTGAGCCGTGGTAGCGCAGTCGACACAGTTTGAGGGTGGTGCCGTCGGTCGTGGCGCCGTCGACGTAGGTGAAGTTGCCGCGGTGACGGACGTCCACAGTGGTCAATTGGGGCCAGCGTTCACGTGCCCGGGCGTGCAGGCGGTACTCCAGAGACGACTTCGTCGAGTCGGGGTAGGCGACCACGACGTGCATCTTGCCCGACCGTCGACGATCACGGCGTGTCGTGCCAGGGAACTGGGCCGTGGGTGCGACACAAAGATCAGATGAGGATGTCGAGCCCCTACGTGATTGTTCTGTCCGAGGCTGAGGATCGGGTACTGGCCGCCCGGGTGGGCTCGGGGCGCACCGAGTACCGCGACCGGTTACGGGCCCAGATCGTCCGCGACGCTGCTCGTGGGGTGTCGAACGCGGGGATCGCCCAGTCCCGCAACGTCTGCGTGGACACCGTTCGGACCTGGCGCCGCCGGTTCGCCGCCGAGCGGTTGAAGGGCCTGACCGACCGCCCGCGCAGTGGCCGGCCACTGGTGCATGGTCCGGTGGTGCGGGCCGAGGTCGTCGCGTTGGCGTGCGCGCTGCCGGCCGAGCATGACGTGCCGCTGTCGCGGTGGAGCTGCCCGGAGATTGCCCGCGAACTGGCCACCCGCTGCCAGGTGAACGCCTCCGCCTCATCGGTGCGCCGGTGGCTGGCCGCCGATGTCCTCAAGCCGTGGCAGCACCGGTCCTGGATTTCGATCCGGGACCCGCACTTCGCGGTCAAGGCCGCCCGCGTGCTGGACCTCTACGCCGGGATCTGGGACGGCCAGCCATTGGGGCCCAACGATCTCGTGATCTGCGCGGACGAAAAGACCTCGATCCAGGCCCGTTGCCGCTGTCACCCCACCCTGGCCCCTGGCCAAGCCCGTGCCATGCGGGTCGAACACGACTACCGCCGCGGCGGCGCTCTGGCCTACCTGGCGGCCTGGGACGTGCACCGCGGCCAGGTGATCGGCCGCTGCGAGGACACCACCGGGATCGAACCGTTCTCCCGGCTGGTCACACAGGTGATGACCAGCGAGCCCTACGCCAGTGCAGACCGGGTGTTCTGGATTGTGGACAACGGCTCCTCGCACCGCGGCCAGGCCTCGATCGACCGGATGCACCAAGCTTGGCCGACCACGCACTTGGTCCACCTGCCCGTGCACGCGTCCTGGCTGGACCAGGCGGAAATCTACTTCTCCGTTGTGCAACGCAAGGTCGTGGCGCCCAATGACTTCATCGACCTGGACCAAATCCGCGAACGGCTGGCCGCGTTCGAGACCCGCTACAACGCCATCGCCGCGCCCTTCAACTGGAAGTTCACCCGGCGCGAGCTCGGGAACCTGCTCCAGCGGATCGACGCCCACGAGAACCCAGCCAGCCACCACCAGCAGGCTGCTTGACGACCCCCGAGGAACTTACGGGCGAGACCACTAAGCTCGGGTTGCGCTTGCGGTCGGCCAGACGGATGGTACCGCGAAGATCACCGTGGCTGACCTGCGCCGCGATCGCCCGTCTACCAGGAGCTTCACCCATTCGTGGTCACGCCACGCCGCGCACCGCCGACCTGCTCAGCCAGGTTGGCAAAGGCTCAATGTCACTTCGAACGAAGGAGCCAAGATGAAGAACGGATTCCAAACCTTCGGCTTCGGTATGCCTTGGGAGGAGGCATACGGCTTCTCACAAGCTCTCCAGAGCGGACCCACGCTGTACATCTCGGGCCAGCTGTCGCATGACATGGACGCCAAGTTCGTGGGCGAAGGGGACTTCGAGCTCCAGGTGCGGACGACGTTCACCAACATCGACCGAGTGCTCGAGGCTCATGGAGCCCACAAGGACCAAATCGTCGAGACGATTGTCTACGTGAAGAACCTACGGGAGCACTTCGACGACGTCGCTCGACTGCACCGCGAGTACTTCGGGGACCATCGTCCGACCAGCACGCTCCTGGGCGTGGTCGACCTCGCCCTCCCACCCCAATTAGTCGAGATCTCCGCCATCGCCATCATCGAGAGCGCCTGATAAGGTTCCGACGGCTCCCCGACGTCACCCTCGACGATGCCGACGGCTGATGGAGACTGCACTCGCGGTCCGGCGCGGGCCGGTCCAATACGAAACGGTTGAGACGCCCGTCAGTTGATTGCGAGGTCGGTGGTGCTCGGCAACGAATCAGTGAGACGACCCGAGACGTCCGGCGGCCGACTCATAACCCGACGATCGAGTTCACCGTTGGCGAAGTCCCCATCAATGGGGGTCTTGGTCGGTGCCCGAGCGCGACTACCCGGCTGATCGCCTCCGAGGCCCGTCGTGGGCGGGCGACGATGGATTGAGGTCGAGGCGCGCCGCTAATCGGGGGGCGGCAACGTCGCAATTCTTAGCATGACGGTCGAATCCGGTGCTGTTGGCGGGGCCAGGTTCGGCCCGGCGGAACCTCGCGTCAGTGGTGGTGGCTCTAGCGACCGAGGGTCTCCACGGGGGTC
>DATMDV010000255.1:0-2399 GCA_035557475.1 Ilumatobacteraceae bacterium | reverse complement strand
CGCGCTGCGCGACCTTGCCGGCGAATCGGACGTGCCCCCTGACCACGGCCTGGACTAACACGTCACAAGTTCCATCGACCCCGGGTACCGTTCCCAGGTGGAACTGGCTGCCTTGCAGGACGTCATCGAGCGCACGTACGGGGAGCGCGACCGGGCGCGCGGGATCCCGTCGACGGTTGCCTGGCTGGCCGAGGAGCTCGGCGAGCTGGCGCAGGCGGTCCGCAAGGGGAGTCGGGCCGAGCAGGAGCACGAGCTGGCTGACGTACTGGCCTGGGTGGCGACGCTCGCCAACCAGCTCGGCATCGACCTGACCGCCGCCGTCGACCGCTACCGCGCCGGCTGCCCGCGCTGCAGCGCCCTGCCGTGCGCCTGTCCGACCTAGAGCGCGCCGTTCTGGGCGGTCATCCTTTTCGGCACCCGCAACGATCAGCCACCCAGAACGGTTCGAACGCCGAGGAACGAGCGCCGCGGGGACCTCAGCGGAGCAGAAGCTCGGCGATCTGGACCGCGTTGAGAGCGGCGCCCTTGCGCAGGTTGTCGTTGCTGACGAACAGCGCCAGGCCACGTCCGTCGGGCACGCCGGGGTCGCTGCGGACGCGGCCCACGAAGCACTCGTCCTTCCCCGCCGCGTCGAGCGGGGTCGGGATGTCGACGACGACGACGCCAGGCGCTTCGGCGAGCAGCTCGAGGGCCCGCTCCACCGTCACCGGCCGGGCGAACTCGGCGTTGATCGACAGCGAGTGGCCGGTGTACACGGGCACGCGCACGCACGTGCCCGACACCGCGAGGTCGGGGATGCCGAGGATCTTGCGGCTCTCGTTGCGGAGCTTCTGCTCCTCGTCGGTCTCGAACCGGCCGTCGTCGACGAGCTTGCCGGCGAACGGCAACACGTTGAACGCGATCGGCCGGGCGAACTTCTCGGGCGCGGGAAACGTGATCGCCGAACCGTCGTGGGTCAGCTCGGCGGCCCGGTCGGTGACCTGACGGGCCTGCTTGTCGAGCTCGTCGACCCCGGTGAGGCCGGCGCCCGACACCGCCTGGTACGTGCTGGCGATCAACCGCACCAGCCCGGCTTCGTCGTGGAGTGGCTTCAGCACGGGCATCGCCGCCATGGTCGTGCAGTTCGGGTTGGCGATGATGCCCTTCGTCGCGTTGGCGATCTCGCCGGGGTTGACTTCGCTGACGACGAGCGGGACGTCGGGGTCCATCCGCCACGCCGACGAGTTGTCGATCACAGTCGCGCCGGCCGCCGCGAACCGTGGCGCCAGCTCGCGTGACGACGTCGCGCCCGACGAGAACAGGGCGATGTCGAGACCGGTCGGATCGGCGGTCGAGGCGTCCTCGACGGTGATCTCACCGCCGTTCCACGGCAGCGTGGTACCGGCCGACCGGGCGGATGCGAAGTACCGCATCTCGGTGACCGGGAACCCGCGCTCGGCGAGAAGCCGGCGCATCACCCCGCCGACTTGACCTGTGGCTCCGACGACACCAACACGTTTTCCGGTACGCATGCCGCTCAGGCTATGCGCGCCACGAGCCACCAGTGATGGGGGTTGATGCCGTCGAACGTGCCGATCTCGGCGCCGGTGCCGAACACGTTGCTGCGCGGGTGGCGCCAGACCTTGACCTCGGTGAGGACGTTCGGGAGCGAGCGGATGACGGCGTCGGGTTGGAGGCGGTTCGCCTGCCACGCGAAGCGGGCGACGGTGCGGCGCTGTGACAGCCACCTCCCGAATCGCGGGATGCGGAACAGGCTGCGGATGAGCGCTCCCGCCGGGAGGAGCAGCGCGTCGGCGCCCGACCGCGAACGGAAGTTCAGCGCTACGTACCCGCCGGCTCGCACGACCCGCACCGACTCGCTGGCGAGCTCGAGCGCGTCGTCGATCTCGCAGTGCTGGAGGGTGATGTAGCTGAACGCGAGATCGGCGACGTCGGTGGGTACCTCGAGCGATCGTCCGTCGCCGACTTCGATCGTGCGGAGGCGGTCGACCTTGCCGAACCGGGCGACGGTCTCGCGGCATCGTTCGAGAAACCCGGCGTCGAGGTCGCACGCGTACACGGTGCTGAACTCGTGGGTGAACGCGCACGTCATGCGACCGATCCCGCAGCCGATCTCGACGACGGTGCGCTCGTCGTTGCCCGGCGTGCGTAGCCCGAACACCTCGAGGTATGCCAACACCTCGTTGTCGCCGGTGGCGACGAACTCGTCGATGGTGAGCTGCGAGCCGGTCTCGTTGTTGAACACCCATCCGGTCTGGCGGATTACCTCGTCGGCACTCGCGAACTGTTCGCTCACGCGCCCCGCCGTCTTCCACGGGATCAGTTGGAGGCGGCGGCGCATCGGGAGATTGTGCCAGACGTCCCGCCGGTTCGATACTCGCGTCGGTCGCCGCTCACGA
>DATMDV010000254.1:0-7491 GCA_035557475.1 Ilumatobacteraceae bacterium | reverse complement strand
CAGGCGTTCCAGGTGAGCAGGTACGTGCGCCTCGTGGGGTTGATGGTGGCGGCGTTCGGTGTCGGCTTCCTGTTCCCGGTGCTCCTCGTGTTCCTCCAGCTCGTCGGCGTGCTGACACCGAGGACGTTGATCGGCGCCTGGCGGTTCGCACTCGTCGGGATCTTCGTGCTGGCCGCGGTCATCACGCCGTCCGGCGATCCGATCTCGCTCCTGGCCCTCTCGATCCCGATGTGCATCCTCTACTTCTTGTCGATCCTGGTCGGGTGGTTGGTGCTGCGTCGCCGCCGCAAGGCCGAAGCCGCCAGTTCTTGAGCGATCGGCATCGTGGTCGTGCGCGCTGACCGACCCGAGATCCTGCGCAGGTACGCGTTCCCGCCCGACCGCTTCCAGGTCGAGGCGTTCGACGCCATCGACGACGGCCGCCACGTCGTCGTCGCGGCACCGACGGGGAGCGGCAAGACGGTCGTGGCCGAGTACGGCATCGAGCTCGCCCGACGGCGCGGCACGCGGGCGTTCTACACGGCACCGATCAAGGCCCTCTCGAACCAGAAGTACCGCGACCTCGTCGAGTTCTACGGCGAGTCGGAGGTCGGGTTGCTCACCGGCGACAATTCGATCAACGGCGACGCACCCGTGGTCGTGATGACCACCGAGGTGCTGCGCAACATGATCTACGGGGGGACGCAGCGCCTCGGCGACCTCGATGTTGTGGTGCTCGACGAGGTGCACTTCCTGCAGGACGCGTATCGCGGCCCGGTGTGGGAGGAGGTCATCATCCACCTGCCGCGACGCGTGCAGTTGATCTGCCTGTCGGCGACCGTCAGCAACACGCGTGAGCTGGCGGAGTGGATCGGCACCGTCCGCGGCCCGACCGATGCCGTGATCGAGGAGCGGCGACCCGTCCAGCTCGACAACCTCTACCTCGTCGGCGATCGCACCAACGACCGGCTCCACCTGCTGCCCACGTTCGTCGAGCATCGTGCGAACCCCGACGCGGCCCGCCTCGATGCGTCGGCGGTGCGGTACGGGCGGGGGCGCCCGAACGAACGCGGCTTGCGCGGGAGCGGTCGTCGAACGCTCTACACACCTGGGCGGGTCGAGACGGTCGAGTTGCTCGACTCGCGTGGCATGTTGCCGGCGATCTACTTCATCTTCAGTCGCAACCAGTGCGACGAAGCTGCACGCGCCTGTCTCGATGCCGGGCTGCGCTTCACGACCGACGACGACCGCGACCGAATCCGGCGGATCGTCGACGCCCGCCTCGGGTCGCTGAATCCCGGCGATCTGACGGTGCTCGGCTACGCGCAGTTCCTCGCCCAGTTGGAAGCCGGGCTGGCCCCGCATCACGCGGGGATGGTGCCACCGTTCAAAGAGGTCGTCGAAGCGTGCTTCGTCGAGGGACTCGTCAAGGTGGTGTTCGCCACCGAGACGCTGGCGGTCGGGATCAACATGCCGGCGCGCACTGTGGTGATCGAGAAGCTGACGAAGTTCACCGGCGATCATCACGAGCAGCTGACGCCCGGCCAGTACACGCAGCTCACCGGGCGGGCGGGACGGCGTGGCATCGACGAGCTGGGCCACGCGGTCGTGGCGTGGAGCCCGTTCGTGCGCTTCGAGGCGGTCGCCGAGCTCGCCGCCAGCCGGTCGTTCCACCTCCGCTCGGCGTTCCGCCCGACGTACAACATGGCTGCCAACCTCGTGCGCACGTATGGGGACGAGGAGGCCCACCACCTCCTCAACCTGTCGTTCGCGCAGTACCAGGCTGATCGCGACGTCGTGCGCATCGAGACCAGACTCGAACGCCAGCGGGCCCGGCTGGTCGGGCTCCGAGAGGAGTCGCAGAGCCCGTACGGCGACATCGCGGAGTATCGGCATGCGATCGAGCAGGCTCGCGAGCCGCGCGGCCGCGACGATCCGGTCGAGTTGGCGATGCAGAAGCTGCGCCCCGGCACCGTGGTGTTCGTCAACAAGGGGAAGTACCGCGGGCCGGCGGCCGTGGTCGCCAGCGCTCACCGCAAAGGCGGTCTGCGGCTCACGACGATCACGGCCGGCGGCGATTCGATCCAGCTGACGGCCGCCGACTTCGGGATGCCGCCGCGGCAGGTGGCGACGGTGACCTTGCCGACGCCATACGCCCCGAACCGCCACGACTACCGCCGCGAAGTGGGGCGGCGGGTCAAGAACGCCAAGCTCGCGCCGCGCGGGCAGGACGACGGACGGGGATCGAAGTCGGGAACGTCGGGGACGCCGGCGTTCGACACCCGATCGGGGATGCACCCCGTCGAGGTCGATCCCGATCTGCGGGCGCGGATCCGGGCCGCCGGGCAGGCCGACCGGGTCGAGCGCGAGATCGCCGAGCTCGAGAGCCGGGTCCAGCGCCACAACCAGTCGCTGGCGCGCGAGTTCGACGGCGTGCTGGGCGTGCTGTCGACGTTCGGCTACGTCGACCGCGAGGCGTGGAGCCTCACGGACGCGGGGGAGATGCTCGCCCGCACGTTCCACGAGTCGGATCTGCTCGTCACCCAGTGCCTGCGGCTCGAGCTGCTCGATGGTCTGACGCCGGCCGAGCTGGCCGGCCTGGTCTCGACGTTCGTCTACGAACACCGCTCGCCCGACGACCCGCCGCGTCCATGGTTCCCGTCCGACGACGTCAAGCGCCGGTGGCGCAGCATCGCCGCGGTCAGCGAGGACCTGGCCGCCAACGAGCGCAGCTTCGGTCTCGCCGAACATCGACCGCCCGAGCCGACGTTCATCGCCGTCGCCTATGCATGGATCGCGGGCGACAGCTTCGCCGAGGTGGTCGCCGACGAAGAGCTCACCGGCGGCGACTTCGTCAGGACGATGAAGCAGCTGATCGATCTGCTCAACCAGATCGCGATCGTGGCGCCCGACCCGGCGACCCGACGCGCGGCACGACAAGCGGCCGATGCCGCGTTCCGTGATGTCGTCGCCGATTCCTCGTCGCCGTCGGCGGGGGTCTGAGCGATGACCGTGCGGAAGGGTGCCGAATGGGGTCAACAGGTCGCCCGACCCGGCGGGCTCGTCGTCGCGGCATCCGACGCTGAGCTGGCTGCGCTCGTCGACGACCGTCCCGCAGCGCCCCTCGCGGTGACCGCCGGCGATCTGCGTCGCACGCTCGGCGACGGCGTAGAGGGGCCGACGATGCAGCGCGTCGCACTCGACGTGCTCCGAGTCGTGGCTGACGAGGTGGAGATGTGTGCCGTCGCGCACGTCGTGGCGCGCCGATCGTGGTTGAGGGGGCGCATCGTCGGGGTGTTCAACTGCGAGCACCTCGGGCGATGGGATGTCGCACCGCGCGGCCATCCCAACGACGGGCTCGCCGAGGTGTTCGACGTCGACGCGACGATGTCGTTGCGTCAGCGGCTGCAGGCGTGGCGCCGTCTCCCGTCGGGAACCCACGTCCCGCATCCCGCGATCGGCGTCAGCCGAAGTCCCACGGCGAACTGGGAGTTCGCGGCGCCGTTGACGCTCTACGTCGACGGCGTTCGCCGCGGCTCGGTCACCCGGCTGGCGGTCGCGATCGAGGCCGACGCGTACCACCTGCACGTGTGAAAGCGGGGGATTTCGGGGTTCCGGCCATCCCCTCGGCGCCGCGGTGCGCCTCCTAGCATGACGCCTCGTGGCTGTCTACGTCCCGGAGGACTTCACCACCGAGGAGAGCGACGTCCTCCGGCGGTACTTCACCAACCTCGACGGCCCCGTCTTTGCCCTGGTCAACCTCCCGGAGGTCGTGAAGGGGGCACTGTTCGCTCGGTACAGCCGGAGCGCGAAGAGCCTTCGGCGGCTCTTCATCGACGAGTTCGTTGGCGACCTCGACGTGGCCGGTGACCAGACGATCGACGCCACGATCGGTCTCGAACGGGCCGAGGAGCTGTACGAGAAGGTGTTCTTCGAGTACGGCGACGACTCGGTCGCCCAGTTGGGCGGCGTGCACCTCGCCTGTGAGCAGGCCTCGAACGTGCTCACCAAGATCCTCGAGTGGGGTCGCCTGATGAGCTATCTCGAGCAGAGCACGAGGTACATCGCCTACGACTCGCGCCTGGGTGGGCGCTACCGCTACTACCGCGACCCACACGTGTTGTCGAGCCGGTTCGGGACGCGGTACGTCGGCGACATGGACCGCATCTTCGACGCCTACAGCTCGTCGGTCGCCGCTGTCACCGAGCACGTCCGCACGACGATCCCTCGCCACGCCGACGACAGCGAGTTCGTGTACCGCCAGGCGACCCGGGCCAAGGCGCTCGATGCCACCCGCGGCATCCTGCCGTCGGCGTCGTTGTCGAACGTGGGGATCTACGGAACCGGCCAGGCCTTCGAGACGATGCTCTTGCGGATGCGCGCTCATCCGCTCCCCGAGGCTCAGGCCTACGCCGAGCTGATGCTGCACGAGTTGCGCAAGGTCATCCCGAGCTTCCTGCGCCGCGTCGACCTGCCCGATCGGGGCGGCCGGTGGAGCGAGTACTTCACGTCGACGCGGACCGACACCGCGGCCGTCGTCGATCGACTCTTCGGCGGCACACCGGTCGAGCAGGTGCCGGCGGTGACGCTCGTCGACTGGGATCCGGACGCGGAGGACAAGCTGCTGGCCGCGATCTGCTACTCGCACGCCAACCTGCCCGAGCAGGCATTGATCGAGCGGGTGCGGCGGCTCGGCGCCGACGACCGCGTCGCGCTGGTGCGCGCGTATGTGGGCGATCGCGAGAACCGGCGTCACAAGCCGGGCCGGGCGTTCGAACGGACCGGGTACCGCTTCGACGTCCTGTCCGACTACGGCGCGTTCCGCGACCTGCAACGGCACCGCCTGCTGACGATCGAGTGGCAGCGGCTCACCCCGTACCACGGCTACGTGCGACCCGACGTGATCGACGAGGCGGGGCTCGCCGAGCTGTTCGACTCGGCGATGACGCGCTCCGCGGCGCTGCACGACGCGTTGCGGCCGGAGTATCCCGAGCAGGCCTCGTACGCCGTGGCGATGGCGTACCGGCTGCGGTACGTCATGCAGTTCAACGCCCGCGAGGCGATCCACCTGCTCGAGTTGCGCTCATCCGCACAGGGACACCCCGCATACCGTCGCATCGCACTCGAGATGCATCGCCAGATCGGCGAGGTCGCCGGTCATCACGCGATCGCCGATGCGATGGTGCACATGACCACCGAGGCTCCCGAGCTCGAGCGGCTCGAGTCGGAGCGTCGGGCGGAATCGCGCCGGCAGCCTCGCTGAGGCGCGGCCGGACCATCTGTGACGGTTGTCACATAACGCCTCGGTAGTGCCCGGACCCGCCGCCTCTATGCTCCGGCGCGGCAACTCCGGGTGAGGACTGACGCGACATGGCCGACGACGACGAGATGACTGAAGGCGAGACCGACGACGTCGATGACGCCGCCGAACCCGACGACGACACCGAAGAGTCCGAAGACGCGGAGGTCGAACCCGACGAGGATGCGTTCATCGAGGACGACGACGCGCTGCTCGCGCTCGACACCGACGATGACGACGATGTCGTCGCCGACGACGTGGTCGACGAAGAGGAGGCCGAGGAGGACGACGAGGACGAAGCGGTCGCGGCCCGCAAGAAGCGGCGCAAGACCACCACCACCGCTGCCGCCGACGAAGAGGAAGAGGACGACGACGAGGACCTCGTGTCGCCCGACGACGTCGAAGCCGACCTCGATCGGATCCTCAAGGACCGGATGGTCACCGTCGAGGAGGACGACGACGAGGACGAGGAAGCCGACGAACCCGAGGAGCGCGCCGAGGCCGGCGACCGTCTGCAGCCGAAGCGGGCCGACGAGACGCTCTGCGGGAGTTGCTTCCTGCTCGTGCGGCCGAACGCTCCGGGTTGCCCGGTCGGGGACGACAGCTGCCCGATCTTCACGTGATCGACCCCGACGTCCGCCCGGCCGAGCCCGGTGACGTCGCGCAACTGGTTCATCTCGAAGCGGAGGCACGCGAAGCGTTGGTCGACCAACGGGGTGGTAATCGCTGGCTCGAGGAGCACCCGCTGATCGGCGTCGGATGGCCCGCACGGCTCGCGTCCGACAACGTGTTCGTCGCCTCGATCGACGACGTGCTCGTCGGGTACGCCGTGGTCGTCGACGACGGGCCGGAGCTCAGCCGGGTCGATCAGGTCTTCGTGCTGCCGGGTGCGCGCGAGCTCGGCTTCGGCGACGCGATGCTGGCCGCCGGCCTGGCACATGCGCGCGAGCGCGGGGCGAGCGTGTTCGAGGGCGAGGCGCTCCCTGGTGACCGCGACACCAAGAACCTGTACGAACGGGCCGGGATCACGGCTCGCTTGATCACCGTGTCGACCCGGCTCGACCGCTGACCCCGGGCGACCGCTACCGGCCGGTCCACTCGGGCGGGCGCTTCTCGATGAACGCCGTGAGCCCTTCCTTGGTGTCCTCCGAGGCGACGACGGTGGCGAACTCCTCGTTGGTCATCCGCTTGAGCACGTCGTCGTCGGCATACGCCGACGCGAGGACGACCTTGCGGCTCGCCCACACCGCGAGCGGGGCGTTGGCGATGATCTGGTCGGCGAGCCGGAACGCCTCGTCGACGGCCTCGCCGGGTTCGACGAGACGCGAGACGAGCCCGAGCTCGTAGGCGCGCTGGGCGGGGATCGGTTCGCCGGTGAGGATCGCCTCCATCGCCGCCGCCTGCCCGATGGCGCGCGGCAGCCGGAACAGACCGCCGGCGCCGGCGATCAGGTTGCGCTTCACCTCGGCGAGGCCGAACGCCGAACGCGTCGTCGCCACGACGAGGTCGGACGCGAGCACGATCTCGCATCCGCCGGCGGTCGCCAGGCCGTCGACGGCGACGATGACCGGCTTGCGGCGGTCGCGGTAGACGAAGCCCGCGAACCCGCCCCGTCGGGTGCCGAGTGAATCGCCCTGTCCGGCGTTGATGGCCTTGAGATCGGCGCCGGCCGAGAACACCGGCCGCTCCTGCCCCTCGGTGTTGGCGCGCAGGATGCCGACCCAGACCGAGTCGTCGTCCTCCATCTGATCGATCGCGGCCTCGAAGGCGTTGGCGACGTCGCCGTTGATGGCGTTGCGGGCCTCCGGCCGGTTGAGCGTGATCAGCGCGACGCGCCCACGCACCTCATAGGTGACGATGTCGGACATGCGACGCCGATGGTAGAGGTGCGCTCGCGAGCCGGGCGAACCCGCGCCGGTCAGACGGGCGGAATGTCACCGACCGCCGGGTCGGACTGGATCGTCTCACCATCATCGGCCTTTGCCGGTTCGCCAGGCGGAGCAGTCTCCGGTGCCGGTTCGGGCGTGGTGGGCACCACGGGCGGGGGGTCGATAGGTGGGGGAGTGGTCTCGGGTGTCGTGGGTTCCGGTGGTGTGGGTTCCGGTGGTGTGGGTTCGGCGGGTTCGGCGGCGGGCTGCGTCACTGGTTCCGGAGGTGTGGCTTCGGCGGGTTCCGCGGGCGGCGACTCGGGTTCCGGGGTCGTCGTTTCGTCG
>DATMDV010000253.1:0-6276 GCA_035557475.1 Ilumatobacteraceae bacterium | reverse complement strand
CGATGGTCGGCATGCTGGCGCCGGAGTACGAAGAGGTCGTCACCGGCGAGGCCGAGGTCCGGGAGATCTTCCGGGTCCCCCGCATCGGCGCCATCGCCGGCTGCTACGTCACCAACGGCACCATCACCCGTGGCTCCAAGGTCCGCTTCCTCCGCGAGGGCACGATCATCTGGAAGGGTTCGATCACGTCGCTGCGGCGGTTCAAGGACGACGCCCGAGAGGTCCGCGAGGGCTTCGAGTGCGGCATCGGCCTGTCGGACTTCCAGGACCTCAAGCCGGGCGACATCATCGAGACCTACGACGAGCGCGAGATCGCTCGTACCTGAACGAACAACCCTGATCGATCGCCATGGCCGCTCGTGGACGCCGACCGTCGAGCTCACGCTCGAGCGGAGGACACCGTTACCCCCGCTCGGCCAGGGTCAGCGAGACGTTGCGCGAGATCATCGCCGACGAGTTGGTGCGGATCGACGACGAGCGCCTCGTGCTCGTCACCGTCACCCAGATCGAGGTCGACAACGAGCTCAACCGGGCGATCGTGTTCTACGACTCGCTCGTGGGGCCCGAAGGCGACGACGACATCCTCGCCGCCCTCGGTGAGCACCGCGTCCGCCTGCAGTCGTCGATCGCCCGCCAGATCCGGGCCAAGAAGACACCGATCCTGATCTTCCGGCCGGATGACGTGATCCGCTCGGCGGAGCGCATCGAGGAGCTCCTCCGCCGCAGCCGCGAGTCGGATGCCGGGTCGGACACCGGGTCGGATACCGGAGCGGGATAGGCCGGATGGGTCGGCGGAAGCCCGCCACGACCCATGGGGTCACGGTCGTCGACAAGCCGGCCGGCATGACGAGCCACGATGTCGTCGGAGTGCTGCGGCGGCGACTCGGCGAGCGCCAGATCGGGCATGCGGGCACACTCGACCCCGACGCCACCGGCGTGCTCGTGGTCGGCGTCGGGATGGCGACGCGCCTGCTGCGGTTCGTGGTCGATTCGCGCAAGCGCTACGTCGGCGATGTCGTGCTCGGCACCGAGACGTCGACGCTCGACGCGGCGGGTGAGATCACCGCGGTGCACGACATGAGCGGCGTCGGCATCGACGACGCCCGGCGTGTCGTCGCCGAGCACCTGACCGGCGACATCCTCCAGGTGCCACCGATGGTGTCGGCGCTCAGGGTCGGCGGTCGGCGGCTGCACGAGTTGGCGCGTGAGGGCATCGAGGTCGAGCGCCTGCCGCGCCCGGTCACGGTGTACGGCTTCGACGTCTCGGAGGGGCCGGCGCCCGGAGTGCTGCACGTCGACGTCGAGTGCTCGTCGGGCACGTACATCCGCTCGCTCGCCTCCGATCTCGGTCGACTGCTCGGCGGCGGTGCACACCTGCGCGACCTGCGCCGCGTCGCGGTCGGGTCGTTCACGATCGACGAAGCCGCGCCACCCGACGAGTGTGTGCTGCTGCCGGTCGCGACCGCGGTGCGCTCGCTCGCGGTGGTGGTGGTCGACGATGACGTGGCGGCCGTCGTCGCCAACGGAAAGGTGTTGGAGGCGTGGCCGGGTGGCGGACCCTGGGCCGTGTTCGATCAGCACGACCGACTGCTGGCGGTGTACGAGTCGTACCGCGAGCACGAAGCCAAACCGTCCGTCGTGCTCCCGACACCGGCCGCCGGGTAGCGTCGCCGCCGTGCGAGTGTTCACCGATCTGAGCGAGGCTGCATGGCCCGGCGAACGGTCTGTGATCACGATCGGCGCCTATGACGGGGTGCATCTCGGGCATCAGGCGGTCATCCGTCACGTGCGCCAGGTCGCCGCCGACTACGGCGCCCACTCGGCGGTGCTCACGTTCGACCGCCACCCAGCCACGATCGTGCGGCCGGAGTCGGCGCCCCAGTTGCTCACCGATCCCGAGCAACGCCTCGAGCTGCTCGCCCAGACCGGCATCGAGGCCACCGTTGTGCTGACGTTCGACCAGCACCAGTCGGAGGAGCCGCCGAGCGAGTTCGTCGAGCGGGTGTTCGTCAACGGTCTGTCGACGACGGCCGTCGTGGTCGGTGAGGACTTCCACTTCGGGCGCAATCGCGAAGGCAACGTCGCGCTGCTGCGCGATCTCGGGCGTCGTTTCGACTTCGACGTCGTGCCCCTCGAGCTCGTCGAGCGCGACGACGGTGTCGACGAGCCCGTCAGCAGCACCGCCATCCGGCGAGCACTGGCGGGTGGCGACGTCGACCTCGCGGCGACGATGCTCGGCCGCCCGTACGAGGTCCGCGGCAAGGTCGTCATGGGCGACCAACGTGGCCGGTTGCTGGGCGTGCCGACCGCCAACGTCGAGGTGCCGAACCAGGTGTGCATGCCGGCCGACGGCGTGTACGCCGGTTGGTACGAGCGCCCCGACGGTGAGGTGCACGCCTGCGCGATCAACCTCGGGCGCCGCCCGACGTTCTACGCCCATGCCGATCACTCGCTGCTCGAGGCCCACCTGCTCGACTTCGACGGCGATCTCTACGGCGAGCGCGCCGAGGTCCGCTTCGCCCATTTCCTGCGCAGCGAGCGCAAGTTCGAAGGCATCGACGCGCTGGTCACCCAGCTCAAGCACGACATCGAGCACGCCCGCGACCTGATGACTACCGAATGATTGACGCGCTGTCGCGCTTCCGTCACTGACCGGGGAAGATGATCGATCCGTCGTCGGCGTACACCGCGGCGATGACCGACGCGTCGATCCAGTCTTCCGCCTTGGGCGTCTCGCCGTCGCCGAACAGCCCGACTCCCGCGTACGTGTCGAGCTCGTCCTGCAAGAAGGCGGGATCGGGGACACCGACATCGCTTCCGTCGGGGGTGGTGTCGACGATCAGCTTCGACTCCGTCTCCCAGCGGAACGTCTCGCCCTCCGGCGAGAGGAAGTTGGGATTGCCGTTGCCGTTGATCAGCTCGACCGCGATCGCGCTCGCGGCCGCCGGATCGGCGATCGCATCGGCCAACCCGGCCATCGCCGCGCGCACGAAGTCCTGCGCCGCCGACGGGTGCTCGGTGAGGAACGTGCGGTTCGTGTAGAGCACACCGAACGTGCCGGGCACACCCTCCTCGGTCGGGTCGAACAACGTGAAGTCGATTCCAGCCCGTTCGAGTTGCCCCGGTTCGTTGCTCTTCCAGCCGGGGAAGCCGACGATCGAGTCGATCGCGATGTGTGCGGTCGGGTCGAACCCCTCGAGCGGGACGGTGTCGTAGTCGGTGCCTTCGACCAGGCCGGCGGCGGCGAGCATCGCCGTCACCGCGCTCGGCAGTTTGCCCTTCACGCCGATCGTGCTCCCGCGCAGGTCTTCGATGATCGCGGCCTGGTCGGGCTTCACGATCAGGCCGTCGATCGCGGTGCGGCCCTCGACCGCGACGGCGACGAAATCGGCCTCGTTGGCCTGGGCGAACGTGACGATCTCGCTGAACGATCCCGCCGACGAGAACTGCGCGTCATTAGCGGCGATCATGGGGTAGTTGTCGGTCGAGAAGCTGGCCTGGATGTCGACGTCGAGGCACAACTCGTCGAAGTACCCGCGCTCCTCGGCGACGAGCACCTCGACGATCGATGCCGCAGCGGCGAAATCGAAGCTCGACAGGTAGGTGATGGTGCCGGCGGCCCGGTTGGCCTCGCACCGGGCTTCGGGGAACGCCTCGGCGCTCTCGACGTCCGGGACGTCGCTGCCGCCGTCGCCTCCGTCGTCGCGGTTGGAGTCATCGCCGCAGGCGGTGACTCCGAACGCCAGCACGGCGAGCACGAGGGTGGCGGAAAGACGGACGGGGCGCTTGTGTGGGGACACGGATGCTCCTTGATGTTCGGTTGCGCGGTCGGTTCAGGTGGATCTGCCAGCGCACGATCGATCGGAGCGGGAGCGAGAAGGGTCCGCCCCGACCGTGAACATCGAGCGTCGACGATCGTACACGAGCGGTCAGCGCTGTGAGACGTGCCAGCCGAGCAGCAATCGCTCGAGCAGCGTCACCAACGTGAGTCCGATGACGCCGAGCACGGCGGTGCACAGGATCGCGGCCCACAGCAAGTCGCCGTTGTTGAACGCGATCGCCCGCCGGCCGACCCAGCCGAGGCCGGCGGGACTCAGCGCGGCACCCTCGGTGAAGTAGGCGGCGGCGAGCCCGAGGCCGATGTTGAAGCGGGCTGCCGTGAACAGCGACGGCAGTGCACTCGGCAAGCGCAGTCGCCACAGCACTTCCAACCTCGATGCCTCGACGCTGGCGAGCAGTTCCCGCGCCGACGGGTCCGCCGATCGGAGCCCGGCGACGGTGCCGAACGTGAACGCCGGGAACGACACGAATGCCACCATGAACAACACCGGCGGCGTGCCGGAGTCGAGCCAGATGACGACCGAGTTGATGTAGGCGACCCAGGGGGTGACGAGGATCAGCGTGAGCACCGGCTGGCTGGCGTGCTCGAGGAACCTCGACGTCGCCAGTACGGCGCCGATCACCAACGCGCACACGAGCGCGATGAGGATCCCGACGAGGGCGTGGCGTCCCGTCGTGAGTGTGTGGTCGAGGAAGAACCGCGGATCGTCGAAGATCTCCGGCACGATCTTCGACGGTGCTCTGAGCACGAACGGCCTGACGTCGAGGATGCGTACGAGTGCCTCCCAGGCGAGCGCGAACACCGCCAGCCCGACGACCCCGGCCGCGACGAGCCGCAAGCTTTCGATGCGACCGCGCAGACGATCACGCCGACCTGTCATGTCGACGTCCCGGTGCGTCCGGCGCCCTCGTGGAGCAGGGCCCGCAGCCGTGTCTCGTGCTCGAAGAAGGCGGCATCGTCCTCGATCGCGGGGAGCCGCGGGCGGGGCAGGTCGATCGGCACCGATCCGACCATGCGGCCCGGACGTTGCGACAAGACGACGACCCGATCCGACAAGAACACCGACTCGGCGATCGAGTGGGTGACGAACAACACCGCTGCCCCCGTCTGTTCGCAGAGGCGGCCGAGCAGGTGTCGCATGTCGGCCCGCGTGATCTCGTCGAGTGACGCGAACGGCTCGTCCATCAGCAGGATCGAGCTCCCCAACGCGAATGCCCGTACGAGTGCGACGCGCTGTTGCATGCCGCCCGAGAGCTCGTGCGGGTGGGCCTGCAAGAAATCGCCGAGGCCGACCTGACGGAGCAGGTCGACGTGGTCGGGGACGGGTGTCGGGTTGGCACCGCGGTTGACGTCGAGCAGCAGGCGGGCGTTGGCCTCGACGGTGCGCCAGGGGAGAAGTGCCGGGGTCTGCGGCACCAGGCCGATCACCTTCGTCGCCCGCGCCAGGCTCGGGGTGGTGTCGCCGACGGTGATCGTGCCCGAGCTCGGAGGCTCGAGGCCGGCCACCATCCGCAGCAACGTCGTCTTGCCGCAGCCGCTCGGGCCGAGCAGCGTCACGACCTCGCCCGCGCCGACCTCGAGGTCGATCGGTGCGAGGGCGTCGAGGTCGCCGAACGACTTGGCGACCTGGTCGAGGCGGATGACGGCCGTCACGCGGCTCCGAGACGCGGCTCGAGCAGGCGCTCGACGTGTTTCGCCAGCACGTCCATTTCGATGTTGACCGCCGCCCCGGCGCCTTTGCGGCCGAGCGTCGTGACGGCCGCGGTGTGGGGGATCACCGCCACCCGAAACGTGTCGTCGACGAGGTCGAAGGCGGTGAGGCTGATCCCGTCGACGGTGACCGAGCCCTTCTCGACCAGGTATCGCACGAGGTCGCCGGGGATGCGGACGCGCAGGTCGGGTGCCGGATCGACGATCTCGCCGACGGCGTCGACGTGACCGAGCACGAGATGCCCGCCGAGTCGATCGCCGATCGCCAGCGGTCGCTCGAGGTTGACGACGTCGCCGGCCGCCAAGCCTCCGGTGACGGTGCGGGCGAGCGTCTCGCGGCTGACGTCGGTGGCCCACCACCCGTCGCCGAGGTCGACGACGGTGAGGCAGCAGCCGTTGACCGCGATCGAGGCGCCGATCGTGGCGTCGTCGAGCACGGTGGTGGCCGCGATCACGAGGCGCGCCGTGGCGTCGTGGCCATCCCCGATCGGGGAGACGTCGCGGACGGTGCCGAGCTCCTCCACGATGCCCGTGAACACGCCGGGAGCGTACCGGTTGTGATCCTCGGCGGACCGGCCCTAGCCTTGCCAGGTCCGCCGGGGCCATGTGCTCCGACGTGATGCGAACGCTGCGCAGCCGCAGCGGCGCGACCTCCGTCCCCGGAAGGCAGACAGCATGGCGTTGACGCCGAAGAACGAGACCATCGAGAAGCACCAGACGCACGA